>CAYTXW010000011.1:1770-3702 GCA_964441575.1 uncultured Oscillospiraceae bacterium | reverse complement strand
CGTCAGATCGGGAATCAGGTTGTAGAATTGAAAGACAAAGCCCACGTCCTCCCTGCGGTAGTCTGTCCGCCGGTCGGCGGAAAGGCCGGACACAGTTCTCCCAGCCACCGTCAGAACGCCGCTGTCCAGCGTATCCAGCCCGCCGAGCATATTCAGCAGCGTGCTTTTTCCCGAGCCGGAGGGACCGAGAATGACGCAGATTTTGCCTTCTTCCAGCTCCAGCGACGCATGATCCAGGGCATAGACCGCCGTTTCGCCCTCTCCATATTTTTTTACCGCGTGTTCCAAATTGATAAACATAAGCGAGCGCTCCCTCTTATAAGGTTAGATATGACTAACTAATGAGCTTATTATAAGCACAAAGAAGCCGGATGTCAAGACCATGGCGGCCAAAATGGGAGTGATTTGAAGGATTGGTAAGCCTCCCCTTGTAATTTGCTGCCACCTGCGGTATAATAAACTTACAAAAAGAAAAGAGACAGAGAAGGAAGGCAGCCATGTCGTATTTGATGAAACAAGAATCCCAAGCTTCCCGCGGCGTACGCGATATGACCGTGGGTAATCCCTATGTCATGATGATTAAGTTTGCTCTGCCGGTGTTCCTGAGCCAGGTCTTCCAGCAGCTCTATAACACGGCGGACACCTTTATCGTCGGAAAATTCCTGGGAACCGACGCCCTGGCGGCGGTTAGCTCCTCCGGAACCCTGATCTATCTGATGGTCAGCTTTTTTTATGGAACCGCCACGGGCGCCAGCGTGGTGATTTCCCGCTACTTCGGTGCGGGGGACCGGGAGCAGGTTTCCAAGGGGATTCACACCAACCTGGCCTTTGGCCTGACAGCCGGCGTTATTTTGACGGTGGTGGGCGTGGCATTTACGCCGACGTTCCTGGTCTGGATGCAGACGGACCCGGCGGTCCTGCCTAAGGCCATCGAGTATTTCCGCTATTATTTTCTGGGCAGTCTTGCCCTGGTCCTTTATAACATCTGCCGCGGCATTATGAACGCCATGGGCGACAGCCGCCGCCCGCTCTATTATCTGATTTTTTCATCGCTTCTGAATGTGGCCCTGGACTTACTGTTCATCGCCGTGTTCCACTGGGGCGTCTGGTCAGCGGCAGTGGCCACGGTCCTGTCTCAGGCGGGAAGCGTAGTGCTGTGTATGATTCACCTGTTCCAAAAAGGCCAGATCTACTCGGTGGAGCTGCGGAAAATCCGCTTCCACTGGGATATCCTGCGAGAGATTGTCCGCTTCGGCCTGCCCGCCGGTGTACAGAACTCCGTCATCGGATTCGCCAATGTCATCGTGCAGTCTCAGATCAACTCCTTCGGTATGCTGGCTATGGCGGCCTATGGTACCCACGCCAAGATTGAGGGGTTCGGCTTCCTGCCCATCATCAGCTTCAACACCGCCACAACCACCTTCATCAGCCAAAACCTGGGGGCGAAGCAGTATGACCGGGCCAAAAAGGGCGCACGGTTCGGAATCCTGTCTGCGGTCCTGCTGGCAGAGGCTATCGGCGTGTGCGTCTACCTTCTGGCGCCGAAGCTCATCGGCCTGTTCGATCAGACGCCCGGCGTCATTGAGCTTGGCGTCAGGCAAGCCCATACCGTGGCGCTGTTCTACTGCCTACTGGCTTTCTCCCATGCCATCGCGGCAGTCTGTCAGGGCGCGGGCAAGGCGTTTGTTCCCATGTGCGTCATGCTCTCGGTCTGGTGTGTGCTGCGAATCATCTATATCGCCACGGTCATGCATGTGTTCGGCGATATCCGGTACATCTACTGGGCTTATCCCATCACCTGGGGCATCAGTTCCACAATCTATCTGTTTTATTACCTCTTCTCCGACTGGGTCCACGGCTTTGAACACCAGAAGAAGGGAAAAGTGGCAGCGGAATAGACAATCGTGCGCCCCGTCAGGGGCGCACGGCTTT
>CAYTXW010000011.1:0-1670 GCA_964441575.1 uncultured Oscillospiraceae bacterium | reverse complement strand
ATGAAGCCTCCCATTTGCGGATGACTCTATTATCAATGGATTTTCCCGGTTTTACATGGGCGAAAACGGTAGAAACCGTCCGCCTCCTGTGATATACTGGATGCAGAACCATGAAACAGGAGGGGTGCGGGATGTTTTACTGTCCAAGGTGTCGTAGTCTGCGGGAGCGGGACCAGTGTCCAATTTGCGGGAAAAAGCGTCTGCTGGCCCCCAGAACCGGGGATTTTTGCTTTCTGGAGGAAACGGAGCGGCTCTGGGCCGGGATGCTGGCGGATGTTTTGAAACAGGCGGGTATTCCATGCCTGGAGGAATCCAACCAGGGCGCGGGTCTGACCATCAGCCTGGGGCAGGCCCTGGAAAGAGTACGTTTTTTTGTCCCCTTTGAACGCCTGTCCGAGGCCAGGGATCTGGCGGATGGGCTGTTTCATGTTGGAACGGATGAAACGGAAGCGTGAAGATAGAAAATGAATTTTTGACATATTCACCGGGACCTGTCCCATAGAATGGTTCCGGGGTGATGTTATGGCGTTTCTAAAACGAAATTACCGTGTCCTGATCTGCTTCGGCCTGCTGCTGGGGGCCTGCATGGCGGTGTCGGCAGCCTTTGCGGATGGTCTGGTCATCGCCACCGGGTCCTGGGGTCTGAATTTCCAGACGGAGGGCAAGCCGCCGGTGGGGAATACCAGCCAGACGGCGCTGGCCCAATATGACGCGGCCTACTTGGGCGATACCAAAGACCAGGTTCTCTATCTGACCTTCGATGCGGGCTATGAGAACGGCTGCACCGGGCAGATTCTCGACGTGCTGAAGGACCACCGGGTTCCGGCGGCGTTCTTCCTGGTGGGGAATTACCTGGAGCAAAATCCCGAGATGGTCCGGCGCATGGTGGATGAGGGCCACACGGTCGGCAACCACACCTGGCACCACTATGATATGTCCAAAATCGCCGGCCGGGCTTCCTTCACCCAGGAGCTGACCATGGTGGAAGAAAAATTTCGGGAGATCACCGGCCAGGAGATGGAAAAATACTACCGTCCGCCCCAGGGCGTCTACAGCGAGGACAATCTGAAAATGGCCCGGGACCTGGGCTATCACACAGTGTTCTGGAGCTTGGCCTATGTGGATTGGTACAACGACAGACAGCCTACGGCGGAAGAAGCCTTTGCAAAGCTGATTCCCAGGACCCACAACGGCGCAGTGGTACTGCTGCACGCCACCTCCACCACCAACGCGGCCATTCTCGATGAGCTTCTGACCAAGTGGGAGGACCTGGGTTACCGCTTCGGAACCCTGGAGGAATTATTTGCGGAGGGTTGACGCACCAAATCACCGCCGTCACATATGATAGAAGGAACGGAGCGAAGCTCCCGATATCTTCTAGGAGGGTTCTCATTATGTGCAATAATTCTTCCAATCTCTGCGGCTTTGGCGGCAACAACTGGTGGTGGATTATCATCCTGATCGCGATTCTGTGCTGCAACAACGGTTCCGGTTCCGGCTGCGGGTGCGACAACAACAATAATAACTGCTGCTGCTAACCTACATGAAGGGGCTGTCTCACAAAAGTGAGGCAGCCCCGAAATAATGCTGCCGGCGTATCATTAAGGCCACCTCTAAAAACTGGCCGGTTTTAATGTGATAACCATGTTCTCCCTGTTCATCCTGTGATA
>CAYTXW010000010.1:19541-23801 GCA_964441575.1 uncultured Oscillospiraceae bacterium | reverse complement strand
TCAAGAAACCCGTGTGCTACGCACACTCGCATCGTGCGTTCGCACGCTGCGCCGTATCATGCAGTTCTTGACGCACCTTCGGTGCTATAAAAAGCTTTCAAGCTTTTTATCAAGAACTAGTATCACCGCAATTCCGCCGCCAGCCAACCGCAGATGTGACCGGTTCCAATATTGGCATTGCAGGCATCCATGGCCTTTTGCACCGTTTCCGCCGCCGCCGCCAGGTCACGGGCGGTTCGGCCTTGCCCCATGGCCATGGCCAGCTCCCCGCCCGGCAGGCCCGCCCGAACCGTCAGGGCATCGGTCAATAGCTGCTTCCACTGGAGAAGGATCTCCAGCAGCCTGTCGCGGGGCAGCTTCTCCATGGCACACAGAAGCTGTATCATGGAAAATCCGTCATGGGCCGCAAAGGCTTCGGCAAACTGTGCCGTCTGCGGCTGGGTCAGCTCTCCCGCCAGCATATCCCTCGCTTGGCCCAGGTAGCCGCCGGACCGGACGTACGCCGCCGCCAAAGCGTCCTGACTTTTTCCGGGACACTGGGCCGCCAGCCAGGTCATGGCAGCGGCTCTGGGAACCGGCTCCAGCCGAAGCACGGCGCACCGGCTGCGCACTGTAGGCAGAAGTTTGTCAGCGTTGTCGGTCAAAAGCAGAAACACCGCGTAGGACGGCGGCTCCTCAATCAGTTTCAGCAGGGCATTTTGGGCGCTTTCGTTCATATTCTGTGCGCGTGGAATCACATAGACCTTGTGCCGCCCCTCGTTGGGCCGGATATAGGCATCGGCCTGGAGCCGGCGAATCAGGTCCACATACACGGTTTTCTTTTCCGGATCATCCACGCGGATCACATCGGGGTGACTGTCCGTCAAGACCTTGCGGCACTGGGCGCAGCGGCCGCAGGGCGTTTCCCGCTCCGTGCATTGCAGGGCCTGGGCCAGCAGCTTGGCCAGGGTTCGCTTGCCGGACCCGCCGGGGCCGCACAGCAGATAGCAGTGGGAGGTCCGGCCAGCTTCAAAAGACGCCGAAAGCCGCCGTTTCAGCTCCGCGTTTCCCAAAAAACCGGCAAACTCCATGTTGGCCCTCCCCTCCCGCAACGCCGCGCTGTTTATACGGAATTTATTATACCAAAAAGCACTGGGAATAGCTATCCTTTTTTTCGGTAAATCCAGGCGGATAAATCCGGGTTTGACAGCCGACAGAAAACAACGTATACTAGAACTACTATATACCACGAACGGAGGTTATTTTATGGAACCGGCAACTGTGTATTTTACGGACTTCCGTATGAAAGCAGGGCAAAATCACGAATCAAAGCTGCGGCGGCTCATGGAGGCAGCCGGGATGGATCAGATTGATTTCAAGGGCAAATATGTGGCCATTAAGATTCACTTCGGAGAGCTTGGCAATTTGGCTTTCCTTCGGCCGAATTTTGCAAAATATGTGGCGGACTATGTGAAAGAGCTGGGCGGAAAGCCCTTCCTGACCGACTGCAACACCCTGTATGTCGGCTCTCGGAAAAACGCGCTGGACCACTTGGACACCGCCAATCTCAACGGCTTCAACCCCATGTCCACCGGCTGCCAGATTCTCATTGCCGATGGTCTCAAGGGTACCGACGATGTGGAAGTGCCGGTCCGGGGCGGCGTTCTTTGCCAGACCGCCAAGATCGGCCGCGCCCTGATGGATGCGGATATCGTCATCTCCCTGAACCACTTCAAGGGCCACGAATGTACTGGTTTTGGCGGCGCGCTGAAAAATCTGGGCATGGGCGGCGGCTCCCGGGCCGGTAAAATGGAAATGCACTCCGCCGGAAAGCCCATTGTGAAACAGGACAAGTGTGTGGGCTGCAAGGCCTGCGCCAGAATCTGCGCCCATGACGGCCCGCAGTTTGAAAACGGCAAATGCACCATTGACCATGACAAATGCGCCGGCTGCGGACGCTGCATCGGCGTCTGTCCCAAGGATGCGATTGTTGCCGCCAGCGACGAGACCTTCGAAAAGCTCAACTGGAAAATTGCCGAGTACGCAAAGGCCGTGGTGGATGGCCGCCCCAGCTTCCATATCAGCATTGTCAATCAGGTGTCTCCCAACTGCGACTGTCATCCGGAAAACGACGCTGCCATTGTCCCGGACGTGGGCATGTTCGCCTCCTTTGACCCGGTGGCCATTGACGTGGCCTGTGCCGATGCGGTCAACCGCCAGCCTGTGAACCCCATGAGTATTCTGGCCGAACGGGCCGGTGCGGCAGACCGGTTCAACAGCGCCCATCCCACCACCAACTGGCGCAGCGGCCCGGCGCATGGCGAGTCCATCGGCCTGGGGACGATGGATTATGAACTCATTACGGTATAAAGGAGCTTCTGAGCAAAATGGTGACTCTCCCACAAAGAATTACGGAGCTTCGCACCCAGCGTGGTCTGACACGTCCGGCCCTGTCTGCGGCGCTGGGCCTCCCCCGGAATGCCATTGAGAAATTTGAGGCCGGGCGGCAGACGCCCACCAAAGACCAGCAGGCCAAGCTGGCAGCCTTTTTCGGCGTCTCTCTGCTCTATCTGCAGGGCGAAAGCGACGATCCCACCCAGCAGGACAGCTGGATTACCGCCGCCCTTTCCGAGGCTGAGCCGGACCCGGAACCGGTCTTCCGGCCCAAGTCCGCCTCAAAGCCTGTGGCCCGCTCTGAAAGCGCAGCCCAAAATCAGGGTGCGTTGGTCCGCTCCTTCCTGGAAAACAAGGCGTTTCAGGATACGGTTCGCACCATGGTGCTGGAAACCCTCCGCACCCCAGAGGGTCAGGAGCTGCTGGCGCAGATCGTGCGGAAGGAATTGAACCGGGCGGACAAGCGGTAGCACGGACGGGGCAGAGGCGCGGCGTGATCCGCCGCTTTGGGTCTCATCCATTCATAGGCAGCGCCTCCGCAGACCGCATCTGCCGTCGGAGCATCGGCCGCGATACCCTCGTCCATCTGTTAGCGCAAAAAACGTCATTCCAAGCCGGCCTGTGAACCGGTTTGGAATGACGTTGATTTTTCATGGATCAGGCGGGCGCCTCACTGGTTTTCTCAGCCGTGCGCTTTTTGCCGGGACGCAGGAGCAGCCACAGATGAATCAGGAGCCACACCATGGCGCCGCCGGTGATGCACACCTCCCGAGGCTGTGCGTCGGCCAGAGAGGCCGCACCGAAGAAAATTCCGCAGAGGCAAAAGAACACCGTGGTCCGGCGGCGGCCCATGTCAAAGGTGAAGCCGCCCAGATGGAGCAGAGCGCACATCAGGCTAATATGGGCGAACAGATCATAGCAATAGTCCAAAATGGCCGGGTCCCGGCTCCAGGAGCGAAAGTTGACGATCAGCCGGAGCATGAAAAAAAGTACCGGCACTAGAAACAGCCACACAGAAACCTTTCTGCCGCGATAGCGCAGCATTGCCGTGACAACCCAGCAGACCGCTGTCGCAAGGCCGCCAGCGGCCAGAAGCCGGTCCGTGTCCCCTTCAGGGGACAGCAGCATGGCCGCGCTGCCCAGAAGCAATCCCAGCGCCGCAGCGCACCCGCCAATCAGAATGTCCGTGGACCACAGTGAAATGGCCGTGTCTTTTTTCCGGCGGCGCAGCAGCAGCGCATAAACGCCGTATAAAATCACCATCAGGATGGTGAAATAGGTAAAGAAGCACCAGCCGGCTCCCTTGCGAATGTAGCCGTCCGCGTCATAAATTGTTTGCAGCTGCCTCAGGCGCAGACCATAGGCCGCGGCAGCGGAAAGCGCCGCCAAAATCATGACAGGTATCCTGCCCAGCTTCTGTTCCATGGAATTCCCCCATTCCGTTCTAGTATAGCACAGATTTTCAGCCGCTGCAAAACATTTTATCAATTATTCCAGCCGCCACCAGCGGCTGACCGTCCGGTCCGCTCCGAAGCCGAGGCGGCGGTACAGGGCCAAGGCCCGGTCGTTGGTGTCGGCCACGCGGAGTGTCAGCTCCGGCGTTTCCAGCCGCGCCAGAACGGTCAGGGTCCAGTCGTGGCCCAGACCGTGAAACTCCGGCAGGACCGCCACGCTCGCCAGACTGCCCGCCCCCAGCTCCGCCACGGCGGCATAGCGCCCCCGGCACTTGGCCAGAAAGGCCAGGTTCTTCCCCATCAACCGCCGCATATCCTCCCGGTCATAGGAGGCGGCGCCGGGCAGAGTGCGGAAGCAGCGGTTGTAGATGTCCAGATACTGGGCCGCGTTGCGTTCCGACAACGGCTCCGGCTCTATCGGCTCCTTCGGCTG
>CAYTXW010000010.1:0-19441 GCA_964441575.1 uncultured Oscillospiraceae bacterium | reverse complement strand
GCGGTAAAAATGGGAATATTTCGCATCGGGACCTCCTTGGGAAATTGACAATGGACAATGATTGTGTCCGCTTCGCGGACGGATTTGAAATTTCACACAGACCCTCGTGCCCCCTTTTAGGGGGCACGAGGGTGCGGGCAAAGTTTTAGGGTTAACAGCCTACGAGGGGTGCATACAGAAATTCAAATCCGTCGCGAAGCGACACCACAACTATTCTCTATTCTCTCTTATCTCTTATCTTTTCTCTCTTCTTGCTTTTCAGCAATCCCAAACAGCCGCATGGCGTTCTCTCGAGTGGCTTTGGCCACGGTTTCCAGGGACAGGCCGCGCAGCCGGGCGATTTTCTCCGCCGTTTTCGGTACCATGGTGGAATCGCACCGGCGGCCCCGGTACGGTTCCGGCGCCATGTAGGGGCAGTCCGTCTCGATCAGCAGCCGGTCCAGAGGCGCCCACTGGGCCACTTCCACGGCCTTGCGGGCATTTTTAAAGGTGACAACCCCGGTGAAGCCCAGATACCAGCCCCGCTTTACCAGCTCCTTGGCCAGCTCCACAGATCCCGAGAAGCAGTGAAATACGCCCCGGACCTCCGGGTAACGGTTCACAATTTCCAGGGCGTCGCCGTGGGCTTCCCGCTCGTGGACAATGACCGGCAGCTTCAGCTCCCGGGCCAGCTCCATCTGCATCGCAAAGGCCCGCTTCTGCTGCTCGCGGGGTACATCCTCATAATGATAGTCCAAGCCGATCTCGCCAATGGCCATCACCTTGGGCCCGGACGCCAGATTGCGGTACATGGCGATCAGACCGTCATCCACATGACCGGCATCATCGGGATGGCTGCCTATGGCGGCATAGATGAAATCATACCGCTCCGCCAGGGCGATAGACTGGAGGCTGGAGGTCAGGTCGCAGCCCACGTTCATAATCAGGCCAATGGAATAATCCCGCATAGAATCCAGGAGGGCCTTCTGGTCCTCCTGGAAGCGGCTGTCATTGTAGTGGGCGTGGGAGTCAAAAAACCAAGGCTCACTCATGGTCGTGGACATGGCAGGCTTCGCAGTCGCCGCCGCACAGAGCCTCCTGGTCATAGGCGATGCCGTTGCGGTCATAATAGTCCTTCACAGCCGCCTTGACAGCCTGCTCGGCCAGGACAGAGCAGTGGAGCTTGTAGGCGGGCAGTCCGTCCAGCGCCTCCACCACGGCCTTGTTGGACAGCTCCAGCGCCTGGTCGATCGGCTTGCCCTTGATCATCTCCGTGGCCATGGAGCTGGTGGCAATGGCGCTGCCGCAGCCGAAGGTGTTAAACTTGACATCGGTAATGATGCCGTCGTTCACCTTGATATACATTTTCATAATATCGCCGCACTTGGCGTTGCCGACCTCGCCGACTCCGTCGGCGTCATCCATCTTGCCCACATTGCGGGGATGCTGGAAGTGGTCCATAACTTTTTCACTGTATAACATAAAGCATATCTCCTTTTACTGTTGTGAATACAGAATTTCATATAGTTCTTCGCAGACCGCCCGAAAGCGTTGATTGATATCTGCGTTGGAATAGCGTTTGACGGTGAGGCCCGCTTGTCTCAAGTATGAATCCCGGATCAGGTCACTGGCTTGCCCTTCCGGCTCATAATGCTGGCTTCCATCCAGCTCAATCACCAGCTTTGCAGAGGGACAGTAGAAATCCACAATATAGGGGCAAAAACGTGCTGGCGTTTCACCGCAACGGGAAGCGGTTTCAAGAAATCATACCAGAGGTGACGTTCCTCTTTTGTCATTTCCTGCCGCAGTCTCTGGGCATTCCGGCGTAGCTTTGGATTATGATGCTCATTCAAGCCGGTCCTCCCCTTCCCTCGAAAATTTTCATCATACGGACGCACCCCGGCTTCCCCTTGCGTAAACGCTGATTAAATCGCAGAAAGCCAAGGCTTCCCCTTGAGGGGAAGCTGTCAGCCGCAAGGCTGACTTGCGGCAGCCGTTGGCAGCTTTGCTGCCTTACGGATGCCCATGCACAGCAGATGAGGTGTGCGGGGAGAGGTTTCGCTTTTAAACGAAGCTCCGGCGAATTCGTTACCTTTTCCACCTCATCCGTCATGGCTTCGCCGTGCCACCTTCCCCTCAAGGGGAAGGCTTGGCTGGTGCGGAATCTCAAATTCTATGGGCTTGGCGGCCGGTTTCAAGGTCTTCCCAGACGGGGGACATCTCGCGAAGATACTCCACCACGCCGGGAACAACGGACAAAATGTGATCCACATCGGCCTCAGTGGCGTCGTCGGCCAGGGACAGGCGGAGGGAGCCGTGGGCAATTTCATGGGGCAGGCCCAGGGCCAGCAGCACATGGCTGGGGTCCAGCGAGCCGGAGGTGCAGGCAGAGCCGGATGAGGCTGCCACGCCCTTGGCGTCCAGCCAGAGCAGCAGACTCTCGCCCTCGATGCCCTCAAAGCAGAAGTTCACCGTGCCAGGGCAGCGCTGGGTGCGGTGTCCGTTGAGAATGCTGTGGGGGATTTTTTCCAGGCCCTCGATCAGCTTCTCCCGCAGGGCGGTAACGCGGACCATATTTTCCTCCAGATGGTCCGTGGCCTCCTTCAGGGCCACGGCCATGGAGACAATCCCGGGGACGTTCTCGGTGCCGGCCCGCTTGCCGCGCTCCTGTGCGCCGCCCTCGATCAGACTCTCCAGGCGGACGCCCTTGCGGCAGTAGAGGACGCCGACGCCCTTGGGGGCATGAAACTTATGGCCGGACAGCGCCAGCATATCCACGCCCAGTTCCTTGACGTCCACCGGAATATGGCCCACAGCCTGAACCGCATCGGTGTGGATCAGAATCTTCTTCTCATGGCAGAGCTTGGCGATCTCCGCAATGGGCTGGATGGTGCCGATCTCATTGTTCACCAGCATGATCGTCACCAGGCAGGTATCGGGCCGCAAGGCCGCAGCCACATCCTCCACTGTCACAACGCCGTCGGAATGGACGTCCAGATAGGTGACGTCAAAGCCCTGCTTTTCCAGCTTCTTCAGGGTGTGCAGCACCGCGTGATGCTCAAAGGCGGTGGAAACGATATGCTTCTTGCCCTGCTTGGCGCCCAGGGCTGCAGCGGTCAGAATGGCCTGATTGTCAGCCTCGCTGCCGCCGCCGGTAAAATAGATCTCCTGAGGCTGTGCGCCCAGACAGTCCGCCATGGTCTGGCGGGCATTCTCCATGGCCTCCTTGGCCTTCTGGCCTACCGTATGGAGGCTTGACGGATTGCCGTACACATCCCGCATACAGGTTATCATGGCCTCCAATGCTGCCGGATGGACCTGAGTCGTGGCGGCGTTATCCGCATAAACGTACATATATAAAAACTCCTTTCATGTCATGAGATCTGATTTGATTGTGATATTATACCCTGCCTTCTACCAGGTCTTCCAGGGTAACGGTGGACAAATAGCCCTCAATCAGCCGGTCCAGCTGCTGCCATAGGGGCAGCGTCAGGCAAGCCTCTGCCTTCTGGCAGGGGGTTCCCTCCAGCGATGAGCAGGCCACCGGCGCCAGCGTTCCCTCTGTCACCCGAAGAATTTCCTCCGCCGTGATTTCCGCCGCCGGATGGGACAGCCGGTAGCCGCCCTCTTTTCCCTGCTGGCTCCGAACCACGCCGGCCCGTTTCAGGATCGCCACAATGGACTCCAAATATTTGATGGAGACGCCCTGCCGGCCCGCCACTTCCTTCAAAGAAACAAACCCCTCGCCGTCATGAGCCGCCAGGTCCAGCACCACCTGTAAGGCATAGCGTCCCTTGGTGGAAATCATCATGGCAAATCCCTCCTTCCGAATTCCTATAATACTACAGGAATTACGGGAATTCAAGCCCCAAAATAAGAAATATTTTCTCACCGCCGCCGTTCAAGTTTGGGATGCGGCGCTTTGCTGTCCGTGCGCCCCGGCAGATAATCGGCGCTGACATGGTCGTAATCCGCCGGCTTGTGAAGCGCCGCAACCGGCATATTCAAGTGGCCGATTCCTGCGGTGTCAAATCCCGGTCCTCCCGCAAGTCGCGGATGCGCATTTGGTACATGCAATCACCCGCGACTATTATTCCCTGTTTTTTATGTCTAACCATGCTTGTCGTTTTACAAAGCTCAAGGCCAACGAGGGATATATGATATTTGTTTTTCCAAAATCAATCCTCAAATTGAACTTTCATCAAGAACGTGCTGACACAGTGATTGAAAAGGGAAAAGCTCTATGGGAATGCGTTCCGCATGGAGCTTTTTCGCTTTTTCGTCCATCTGGAGGATGTTCAATTTTCCGAACGCTGCCTTATGCCGCGCCGCCCTTCGGGAACGGATTGAGAACATCGAGAATCCCCGCCGGAAAACATCGGATTTCTCCGCGAGATCCGCCTTTCAGCGGTCCATTTCCTTTGCCGCTGCTCTTGCCGCTTCCAGAATCTGCTCGATATCCCGCATGGTATGGGCGGCGGACAGGAACATGGCCTCAAATTGGCTGGGGGCAGCGTAGATGCCGTGGGTCAGCAGTCCTTGATACCACTGCTTAAACCGCTCCAGGTTGGAGGCCTTCGCCTGGGCATAGCTATTAACCGGTTCCTCCGTAAAGAACACCGTCAGAAGGGAGCCTGCCCGGTTGACCCGGGCCGGAATGCCCATCTCCCGGAATATTTCGTTGAGACCGAATTCCAGAACGCTGCCCTTGCAGTCCAGATCCGCGTAGATCTGCGGGTTGCTTTGCAGCAGCCGCAGCTGGGCCAGACCGGCGGCCATGGCCACGGGATTGCCGGACAGGGTACCCGCCTGATAGACCGGCCCCAACGGGGCCACCTGCTCCATCAGCTTGCGGCTGCCGCCGTAAGCACCCACGGGCATACCGCCGCCGATGATTTTGCCATAGGTCACAAGGTCCGCCCGGACATGGTAGTACTCCTGCGCGCCGCCGGGCGCCAGGCGGAAGCCGGTGATAACCTCGTCCAAAATCAGCAGGCAGCCGAACTCGTCGCACAGGTCCCGCAGCGCCTGCAAAAAGCCCGGCTGAGGCGGTACTACGCCCATATTGGCCGCCACCGGCTCCACGATGACAGCGGCCACCTGGCCGGGGTTGGACTCCAGCAGGCGGCGGACGCTGGAAGCATCATTATAATCAGCGGTCAGCGTGTCCTCCGCCATTTCAGCCGGGACACCGGCAGAATCCGGCGTCCCGGCGGTCAGCAGGCCGGAGCCGGCCTTGACCAGCATAGAATCGGAATGGCCGTGGTAGCACCCGGCAAATTTAATCAGCTTGCTGCGGCCTGTGGCGCCCCGGGCCAGCCGGAGGGCAGACATGACCGCTTCGGTGCCGGAGTTGACCATGCGTACCATCTCTATACCGGTCATCCGGCAGACCAGCTCGGCCATTTCCACCTCGCTCTCCACCGGTGCGCCGAAGCTCAGGCCGTTTTTCACGGCTGTCAGCACCGCTTCCTCCACGCTCTGGTTACAGTGGCCCAGAATCAAAGGACCCCAGGAGCAAATCAGATCGATATATTGGTTGCCGTCCACATCATAAACGCGGCAGCCCTCGCCCTTTTCCAGAAACCGGGGATAAGTCCCCACGGCGCGGCAGGCACGCACCGGGGAGTTGACGCCGCCGGGCAGCACTCTCTGTGCCGCCTCAAACAGCTGCTGCGAACGTGTCATTATCCCAAGTCTCCTTTCTTCATAGCCTGGGCCAGCTCCTTTGCAAAATAAGTAATCAGAATATCCGCCCCGGCCCGATAGATGGACAGGGCGCTTTCGCACATGACCCGATACTCATCGATCAGGCCCGCTTTTCCGGCGGCCTTAATCATGGCGAACTCGCCGCTGACGGAGTAAGCAGCCATCGGCAGATCAAAGGCATCGGAGCATTCCCGAATCACATCCAGGTAGGAGAGGGCAGGCTTGACCATCAGGATATCCGCCCCCTCCTCCACATCCAGGGCGCACTCCTTCAGCGCCTCCTTGCGGTTGTGGGGGTCCATCTGATAGCCCCGGCGGTCCCCAAAAGCAGGGGCGGACCCGGCGGCATCACGGAAGGGACCGTAGAATGCGGAGGCGTACTTGGCGGAATAGGACATGATGGGTACCGTCTCATAGCCATTCTCATCCAGAATCTCCCGGATGGCGGCCACGCGGCCATCCATCATATCGGATGGTGCCACCATATCCGCTCCGGCCCGGACATGGGACAGGGCCGTCTTGGCCAGGACCTCCAGGGTCTTGTCGTTGTCCACCGTGCGGCCCTGGAGAATGCCGCAGTGGCCATGGTCCGTATACTCGCACATACACACGTCCGTGATAATATAGCAGTCGGGGAACCGGGCCTTGATAGCCCGAATGCCCTGTTGCACCACGCCGTTGGGGTCCCAGGCGGAGGAACCGCAGGCGTCCTTGTGGGCGGGAATGCCGAACAGCAGCACCCGGCTGACGCCGGCGGCCATGCACGAGGCGATTTCCTCGCAGATCCGGTCCGGAGAATAGCGCCACTGGCCGTCCAGAGACGGAATTGGCTCCTTGATGTTCTCTCCCTCGATCAGAAACAGGGGGTAAATCAGGCTCTCCGGGGACACGCGGGTCTCCCGCACCATGCGCCGCAGGCTGTCACAGGTCCGAAGTCTGCGGGGGCGAATGGTCATATCCATATCCTTCACGCTTCTTTCATCAATTCAACTAGAGATTCAATCGTCGCTTTTTCGGCCACACGGACTGCAATGCCGTGCTTCCTGGCCTCGGCGGCGGTTTTTTCGCCGATGCAGCAGCCCAGAACCCGGCTGAAATCGGCGCCGGGAAGGCTCTCCGCGAAGCCGCGGACCGTGGAGGCGCTGGTGAACGTCACCAGCACGGGTTTGGACAGCAGCGCCCGGACCGGAGCCGGATCGGACGCCTCATATACCGTATCATAGCACGGAACATCCAGGAAGGGTATCCCTTTTTTAGAAAAAATCTCAGGCAAGGCATGGCTGCCCTCGGCGGCACGGCACAGAAGCACCGGTCCTTCCACAGCTTCCATAGCCTGGGCCAGATGGTCGGAGTCATAGGTCTCCGGCACCAGGTCCGCCCGGAGGCCATAGGGCTTCAATGCCTCGGCTGTCTTCGGTCCAATGGCCGCCAGCCGGACGGACGAGAGCGCCCGGACATCCTTTCCCAGGGCAAACAGCCGCTCAAAGAACAGCTTCGGTCCCACAGAGCTGGTGAACACCAGCCAGCGGTACTGGCCGATCCGCCCGATGGCCCCGTCCAGCTCCGGGCTGGGGTCCCGGGGAATCGTGCGGATGCAGGGAAACTCGGTGACGTTAGCCCCCAGCCGCCGCAGAGACTCGGACAGGGTGCCGCTCCGTCCGGCGGGACGGGTGACAACCACCTCCCGGCCCTTCAGCGGCAGGCTGTCAAACCAGTCAAACTGATCCGACAGGGCGCAGACTCCGCCCACTATGATGACAGCCGGACTTTCCACCTGCGCGTCCTCCGCTGCCCGGGGCAGCTGGGCCAGGGTGGAGACCACTTTCCGCTGGCGCGGAAGGGTCCCCCGCTCCACCACGGCGGCAGGCGTCTCCGACTCCATGCCTGCGTCCAGCAGTCCCCGGCAAATCTGCGGCAGTGCCGTGACGCCCATAAGAAATACCAAGGTGCCGCCGGTGCGGCGCAGGGCCTCAAAGTCAATATGCAGCGCCGATCCGGCCCGGGCATGGGCTGTGATGATGTGGAGGGAGGAGCAGCAATCCCGGTGGGTCACGGGGATTCCCGCGTAGGCCGGGACCGAAAGCGCCGAGGTGACGCCGGGGACCACCTGGAAGGGCACGTCATGCGCCCGCAGCAGCTCCAATTCCTCCCCGCCCCGGCCAAAGAGGAAGGGGTCGCCGCCCTTGAGCCGCACCACCCGCTTGCCCGCCTGGGCCTTCTCCAGCAGGATCTGATTGATCTCCGCCTGGGGTACGGGATGATGGCCCGCCTCCTTACCCACATTGATCTTTTCGGCGGTCTCGGGAATCAGCGCCAGAATGGCGGGGCCGACCAGCCGGTCATAGACCACCACCTCCGCCTGTGACAAGGCCCAGCGGCCTTTTTGGGTCAGCAGCCCCGGATCACCGGGTCCAGCGCCCACAAGTATGACATTGCCAGTCATAAACATACCTCCTATGCTGAAAAAGCTCAAATCCGCAGATCTGTCAGGGTTCCAGCTGTGCCATATTACCGGCGCTGCCGGACGATCTGTTCAACGCCAAAGACATTCCGGACCCCAGCCGTCCGTTGCCGGTCCCGAAAATCTAAGCGTTTGATGAAAACTCCATTCTCCCGCACAGCAGGGGCTTGCCGTGAGAAGGATCTTCTTGATTCCCGAGAAGTTCCGCCAATGTTTTTCCGATGGTTTCCGCTGTCTCCTTGGGACCGGACAGTTGGCCTTTTCGAAGCACCGTTTCATCGGCGCTGACGTACAGGCCCGTCAAGGTCAGCGCTTCTCCATGTACCACGGCATAGGCCGCCACCGGGGAGGAGCAGCCGCCGTTCAGTGCGCGGACAAAGGCCCGCTCCGCCAGAGCGCAGCAGGCAGTCTCCGGGTCATGGACCGCGTTCAGGCAGGCACAGTCCGTCCCGAGGCGGGTCTGCACCGCCAGAATGCCCTGGCCTGCAGCGGGGAGCATCTCTTCCACGGAGAAATACCGGCTGATCCGGTCCTCCAGGCCCAGGCGCTTCAACCCCGCCGCCGCCAAAACCAGGGCGGAGTATTCCCCGGCTCGGAGCTTCTGAAGCCGGGTCTGGACATTGCCCCGGACGGGCTTTACCTCTATATCCGGAAACAGGGCCTTCAATTGCAGCTGCCGCCGCCGGGACGAGCAGCCGATGGGCTTGGTCCGATCCAGCGCCGCAGCGCCCTCCGGCAGCACCAGCGCGTCCCGGGGGTCCTCCCGGGCGGAGAAAGCTGCCAGAGGCAGATCCGCCGGGGTCTCCATGGGCATGTCCTTCAAGGAATGAACCGTAAAGTCCGCCCGGCCGTCCCGCAGCGCCTGGTCCAGTTCCTTGACAAACAGGCCCTTGCCGCCGATCTGGTCCAGGGTCTTATCCAGGATTTTATCGCCGGTGGTCTTCATCGTCACCAGTTCCAGCTCCAAATTCGGGTTCGCTCGATGGATGGCCGCCATGACCATCTCGCTCTGAATAACCGCCAGTCTGCTCTCCCGGCTTCCAATTTTGATGCTCATTGCAATTCCTCCAAGACCTTGCGAATCTCCTTGGCCGCCCGGGCCGTGGTGTGATGGTCCTTGCCGGTGGAGACCACGCCGGCCACCAAGCTCCCGCCAGCGCAGATGGCAGGGAAATAGAAGGTGCATTCCGCCTCACAGTCCGCCACGCTGACGGGAATGCCCAGTGCCTTGGCATCCTCTCCCACCTGGCGGTTTACGGTCCGGTCACTGGTGGCGGCAATGGCCAGAAACGCGCCCTCCAGGTCGCCGGACGCATAGGGCCGCCGGAGCCACGTCAGACCCTCGGCCTTGGCTTGCAGCGCCGGAGCGATGACCACAATCTCACAGCCGAACTGCCGCAAGGTTCCGATGCGCCGGGCCGCGATGGTCCCGCCGCCCACCAGCACCACCCGCTTGCCGGTCAGGTCCAAAAACAGGGGAAAGCGGGGCGTCCGGGCCGGGGCGGACTGCCGCCGCTGCCACTGCTGGAACCGCTCCAGCTCCTGGGCCGCAATGGTCCGCAGCTGCTGAAGCTCCTCGGGACTGCCGGGACCGGAGGACCCCAGATCGTCGGTATCATAGTATTGTATCAGATCGCCGCAGGCCGGGTCAATATCCCGCGGCACCGCCAGATCCACAGCCGCTTTGGGACGGTTCCGAACTGTCTCCAGCTGGGCGCGGGTCAGGGTATAGTGGGGGCTGGCCGTGGCGGAAACCACGGCGTCCATACCCTCCAGGGCCGCCGTTCGGTCCTCATAGTTGACCGTGGTGCAGCCCGCCGGGACCACAGTCTCCCCATGACGGTAGGTTCGAAGCGTAACCTGGACCTGCGCCCCGGCCTGCTGCAGCAGTTCCGCCGTCAGACGTCCCATCTGGCCGTTGCCGATGACGAGAATCCGCTTGCCGCACAAGGTCCCCAGTTCCTGCTCCAGCACCTCCCGGCAGCGGGTTCCCATGGAGGAAAGTCCCCGGACAATGTGAACCTCCGTCCGCGCCCGCTTTCCGGCTGTCACCGCCTGCCGGAACAGCGCCGACAGCACCGGGTCCGCCGTGCCGGCCTCTTGGGCCAGCTCCATTGCCGCACGGACCTGCGTGACAATTTGATCCTCCCCCAAAATCTGCGAATGAAGGCCGCAAGCTACTTCCATCAGATGCCGGGCGGCATCCTCTCCCACGCGGGTCACAAAGGCCGCCTCCATATCCGCCTCCGGCACCTCTGCGCCCCGGCACAGCAGCCGCCAAGGCGTTTCGGCCTCGCCGCTGAGATACAGCTCTGTGCGGTTACAGGTGGACAGCAGCACACAGCCCGTGACACCGGGCCGGGTCCGGAGCCAGCGGACCAGGCGGGCAGTCTCTCCCTTGGAGAAGGCCAGCCGTTCCCGCAGGGCAATCGGCGCCCGCCGATAGTCCAGGCCGGACATAACCAGGCTCATGACCGTCCCTCCTTTGCAATGACCAGGGAGAAATAGCCGGAAGGCTCCTGCAAATCGGCAAAGCGGGGATAGACCCGTTCATTGGGCATCCCGCAGTTTTCCACCATGGCGGCATGGTCCAGCTGGCCGCGTTCCCGCAGCTGGGCCTGGAGATTCAAAATGGAGCGGCCCGCTTTCATGAAAACCTTGTTGGCCGGAACATCCAGCAGCGCCTCCTGGCCATGGGAAGCTGGCAGAATCAACAGCGGCTCCGCGCCCTCGCACAGGGTCATATTCAGCCGCGCCGCAGCCGCGCAGAAGGACGGAATCCCCGGTACGATTTCCGCGGGATAGCCCCGGGCCAGGACCTTCTGATGGACATAGATATAGGTGGAATAGATGGTGGGGTCCCCCAGGGTGATGAACGCCACCTGTTGCCCCCCGTCCAGTAAATCGCAGATTTTAGCGGCGTTGTCTGTATACGCCTGCTCCAGCACCGCCGGATCCCGGACCATGGGTGCGGCGGCATAGAGCAGATTTTTGCCCTCCAGATAGGGGGCCACGATCTGCATGGCCGTCTTGTCGCCCTTTCCGCTGTCCGGAATCACCACCGTGTCGGCCTCCCGCAGAATGCGGACCGCTTTCAGGGTCAGCAGCTCCGGGTCTCCGGGACCCACACCCACGCCCCAGAGCTTGCCGCCCTTCGGCAACGCCTCTATGGCCCGGCCGCAGTGCCGGACGAACAGGGCCTGAATAGCGGGGCATTCGCCCAGGCCTTGGAGCAGACACCGAACCTGATAGCCCGCCGCCTCCAGCTCCGTCTTCCAGGAGCCGTCAGGCCCCGCCATGTCGTTGCGGGCATGGTCCCCGGCCACCAGCATAAAGGGGGTTAAAAGAATGTTCCGGATTTCCGGCCGCTTCGCAAGCCGCGCCTTGACCGCCTCCAGCGTGGGATAGCCTTCCACTGTGGCAAAGTAGATGCGGTCATTTTTCGCCCGGAGCATATGCTCCATCTGGGCATAGGCGGAATTGGCAAAATGAGCCGTGCCGTGGCCCATGAACACCAGAGCCTCGTCCTCCGCCGGTGCGGGCAGCCACCGGAGCAGTCCTTCCGCCACAGCCTCATAATCCCGCTCTTCGTGGAGTAAGGGTGCGCCCACGCTGAGCCGCAGGCGCAGGCGGTACGGCTCCAGCTGAGAGAGCATCTTTTCATATTCCTCGCCGTGCATAAAGTGGGTGGACTGGACCGCCACATGGGTAAAGCCCTCGGCCTCCAGCCGGTCCAGGGCCTGCGCCACAGTATCGATCTCCAGGCCGTCCCGTTCCCGGAGTTTTTTGAGAATCATACCGCTGGTAAACGCCCTTCGGACCTCCCAGCCCGGATAGGCAGCGGCCAAGGCCCGCTCTGTGGCGGCGATGGTTTTTTCCAGGGTATCGGGATATGTGGTGCCGAAGGATACGGCCAAAATCGCTTGCTTCATATTTCTCTACTCTCTTTCGTTCTCGGATGCAATATATAAGAGCGCGTTGCAGATGGCGGCGGCCACGTTGCTGCCGCCCTTGCGGCCCCGGGCTACAATATAGGGGCAGTCCATCTGCAAAATCAGCTCCTTGGCCTCCACCACGTTGACGAAGCCCACCGGTACGCCGATGATCAGGGCCGGTTCGGGCAGCCTTCCTTCCTGCCACAGCTCATAGAGCCGGACCAGGGCCGTGGGAGCGTTGCCGATAGCGTACACCAGGGACTTGCCCATGGCCGCCGCCCGCTCCATGCTGACCGTGGCCCGGGTAACGCCCCTTCCCTTGGCCTCGGCGGCCACCGCAGGATCGGCGATGAAGTTGTGAACCCGGCCGCCGAAGCGAGTCAGGACCCGCTTGTTGATGCCGGACATGGCCATGGTGGTGTCGGTGACAATCTCGGCCCCGGCCCGGAGTGCCGCCACGCCCCGGGCCACTGCGCCGGGGGAGAAGACCAAATTGTCGGCATAGTCAAAATCCGCCGTGGTGTGAATGGCCCGCAGAATGACGGGCCTGTTCTCCTCAGGCAGAACGCGGCTGCCCAGCTCTGATTGAATGATTTCCATACTCCGCGCTTCGATGTCGGCGGGGGCAACTCTCTGCAATTCTACGCTCATGCCCGTCCCTCCAGAATTTCATAGATTTTGTGCATATCCAGGGCGTCCCGGACGCCCTGGGCCAGCCGGTCATACTGCCGTTCCTTGTATTCGGCCCAGTCCTCCACGCCCTGGGCCGGGTCCAGGCCCTTGGCCTTCAGCAGGCAGGAGACGAAGGTCTGCGCAAAGCCGCCCCGGTCGAAGATCCCGTGGACATAGCTGCCCCAGACGTTGCCGGAGGCCATGCCATCGGTTTTTTCCGTGCCGTTTTGGCGCAGAACCGCCCAGCTTGTGTCGCCGGAGGTGCGGCCCATGTGGATCTCATACCCCTCAAAGGCCGTGCCGTTCAGAGCCGCGAAGATTCCCCGGGCCTTTTGCACCGTTCCCGTAACCCGGGTCCGCTCCTTCTCGCCCAGAAATACCGTGTCGGCCTCCAGCAGCCCCATGCCCCGCAGGGCGCCGCCGGTCTCGGCCCCGGTGGGATCGGAGATGGAGCGGCACAGCATTTGGTAGCCGCCGCAGATGCCCACAACGGCCCCGCCCCGGGCGGCATGCTTCAAAATCGCCGCCTCCAGACCGCACTGGCGCAGCCACCGGAGGTCGTCCATGGTGTTTTTGGTCCCGGGCAGAATCACCACATCGGGGGTCCCCAGTTCTGCGGCGGAGGCCACATACCGGAGGGAGACCTCCTCCATCCGATCCAGAGAATTAAAATCGGTGAAATTGGAGATTCGCGGCAGCCGCACCACGGCAATCTCCACCAGTCCCTTTTTGGCCCTGCGGGTGAAGCGGTCTGTCAGAGAGTCCTCATCGTCCAAATCCACCTGCAGATGGGGTACCACGCCCACCACGGGAATACCCGTCAGTTCCTCCAGCATTTTGACGCCCGGATCCAGAATGGTCTTGTCGCCCCGGAAGTTGTTGATGACCAGCCCCCTGATCCGCGCCCGCTCTTCCGGCTCCAGCAGAGCCACGGTGCCATAGAGGGAAGCAAACACGCCGCCCTTGTCGATATCGGCGCACAGCAGTACCGGCGCATCCGCCAGCTTGGCCATGCCCATATTGACAATGTCATCCTGCTTGAGATTGATCTCCGCCGGGCTTCCGGCTCCTTCCAGGACCATGATGTCGTGGGAGGCGGCCAGCTCGCTGTAGGCGGCCAGAATATCGGGAATCAGCTGCTTTTTCATGGCAAAGTAGTCCCGGGCCTTCATAACACCCCGGACCTCGCCGTTGACGATGACCTGAGAGCCGACATCATTGGTGGGCTTTAAGAGAATGGGGTTCATTTTCACACTGGGCGCAATCCCCGCCGCCTCCGCCTGCATAACCTGGGCGCGGCCCATTTCCAGACCCTCGTCGGTAATAAAGGAATTGAGGGCCATATTTTGGGACTTGAAGGGCGCTACGGAATAGCCGTCCTGCCTGAAAATGCGGCACAGCGCCGCCGCCAGAAAGCTCTTCCCGGCGTTGGATGTGGTGCCCAGCACCATAATGGATTTTGCCATGGTCATGCCTCCAAAAAGTTGCACACACCCTCGTGCCCCCTTTTAGGGGGCTGCCGAACAAAGTGAGGCTGGGGGTTGTATCGACAACAGATTTTACCGATGAAACGTACCGCTCTGTTAACCAACAACCCCCACCGCTTCGCGGAGCCCCCTAAGAGGGGGCACGAGGGTGCGGTTTTAGCGTTAACATCCTAGGGGGTTACGAAGGTCTGCTGCAAAGCCGACAAAAGCTGTGTATGTTCCTCTACCCGGCCCACCGCCACGCGGTACCAGTCGGGGCCGAGGCCGCGGTAGTTGGCGCAGCTTCGGATCAGAACCCCCCGGCGGAGCAGCCGGTCCTGCAAATCCGTGATTCCCGGCAAGCAGAACAGCATATAGTTGGCCTGACTGGGAACGACCCGGCAGCCCAGGGCCTCCAAGCCCTGCTGCAAGGCGGGCCGCAGGGCTTCCACCTGCATTCGGCCCTTCTCCGGCCAGTCGCTTCGCTCACAGCAGGCCAGTCCCGCCGCCTGGGCGGGGCCTGACACATTCCAGCAGGGGCCGCATGTCTCCAGCCGCCGCACCAAGTCCAAGTCGCCGCAGAGTCCATAGCCCAGCCGGAGGCCGGGGACGGCGTAGGCTTTGGTAAAGGCCCGCAGCAAAAAGAGCTTCGGATGGTCCGCCAGAGCAGGGGCCAGCCCCGGTCCTCCCTGGGCCAGCGGCAGAAAGCACTCATCCACCGCCAGCACCGCGCCAATATCCTCGCACCGGGCCAGGATTTGCAGCAGCAGCGCCTCCGGGATCAGCCGCCCCGTGGGATTGTTGGGGGTGCAGAGCATCACCAGGTCCACCGGGGGATGCATGCAGTCCAGAACGGCCTCGGTCAGGTCAAAGTTTTCTTCTTCCCGCAGGAAATGGAACCGGCACCGGCAGTCCACCCGGCTCAGGGCTTCCTCATATTCGGAAAAGGTCGGGGCTGTCAGCAACGCTTCCTTTGGCCGCAAGGCCAGCGCCAGCCGGAAGATGACCTCCGCCGCCCCGTTGCCGCAGAAGACCCGCGCCGGGTCCACGCCGTCCATCTGGCCGATGGCCCGCCGCAGCGCCCGACACGCCGGATCCGGGTACTGTCTGAGATCCGCCCCGGCCACCGCCGCCGCCACCTCCGGCGGCGGTCCCAGAGGATTGAGATTGACAGAGAAATCCAGGATTTCTCCCCGGTAAAGCTCCTGCGCGGAGACCAAATCCCCGCCATGCGATAGATTCATAGGCATCCTCCAAAGGACGGCTCCCCCCTCGCGTCCCCTTTGCGGGACACGGGGTTTTCATACAATCATTACTACCAGCGGCAGTACGTCAAACAGGAGCAGCGCCAAAACCGCCGTAGCAAAGGCCAAATCGTTGGCCCGCTTTACATCGTCCCGCTCCATGCCGCGCACCGGATCGCCGATGGTGGGCTTCTCCACCGGCTTGCCAAAATACAGATGGGTTCCCCCCAGCTGCAAGCCCAAGGCCCCGGCGCAGGCAGCCTCCGTGTGGGCCGAGTTGGGCGACCTGTGGTTTTTCCGGTCCCGAAAGAAAATCCGAAAGGCGTTTTTTCCGTCAAAGCCCAAAAAAGCCGCCAGACACATCAAAATACCGGAAACGCGGGCGGGAATAAAGTTGCACACATCGTCAAAAATTGCCGCCGCACGGCCAAAATAGAGATATTGGTCATTTTTGTATCCCACCATGGAATCCATGGTATTGACCGCCTTGTAGCACATCCCGCCGACAGGCCCCAGAGCCGCCGCCCACAGCAGCGGCGCAAGAATGCCGTCGGATGCGTTTTCCGCCACGGTCTCCACAGCGGCGGCAATGACCTCCTCCTCGGAGAGCTGCTCTGTGTCCCGGCCCACAATTCTGGACACGGCCCTGCGGCCATCGTCCAGGGTTCCGGTCTCCAGAGCGCGGACCACACGCATACTCTCCGTCCGCAGGGACTTTGTGGCAAGAATCTGCCAGCAGATCAAGACCTCCACGGCAAAGCGAAGGGCCGGGTGAATCCGCCCACAGAGCCACAGGACCAGGCCGGTGCAGAGTCCCGTCAGACCCACCACCAGCAGGACCAGAACGCCTCCGGCCCAAAGGAGGCCCCGGTCCGATTTTGGAAATCCCCGCCGGAGCGGCGGCTCCAGCTTTGTAATCAGCCAGCCCATGCCCCGCACCGGATGGGGCAGCCACTGCGGGTCGCCCAGAAGCAAATCCACCAAAAAGCCCAGCAGAAGGGCAAGAAAATGGTCCATTGTGTTTTCTCCTCGTATGCCCCTCGCGTTTCTTCCCAGATGGCGCAAGGGTCTATTTCAGCCTCATGGCGATTCCGCAGAATACCCGGTCCACACGCTCGGCCCGCCCGGCCAGCTCGCAGCACAGCCGTCCCGTACGCTCCCGCCAGGCCCGGTCCTCCGGTTCCATGGGGACCACACCGCAGCCCAGTTCGTCGCAGATGACAATGCAGTCGGGGATGTCCGCCGCCGTCAAATGGGGATTCTCTCGGGTCAGATTTTGCAGGCCGGCCAAAATCGGCTTGTCCGTGGGCAGGGAGTCGGCCACGTCTCCCGGCCCATATCCCAGAGAAAGAGCGTAGGCCAGCTTGCCCTGACCCTTGCCGCCAACTATCAATCTCAAAGTGCCACCACCTTCTGACAAAGCACCACAGCGGCCAGACAAACCAGCTCGCAGATTTGCAGAAACCAGCCCTCCAGATCGCCGGTGATTCCGCCGAATTCTCTTTGGCTCATATGGCGGTACCAGGCCAGGGAGACCGCCCCCGCCGCCAGCGCCGCCTCCCCCTCCCAGCCGGGGAGGAAGCCCGCCGCCGCAGCGATCAGCAGCAGCCACAGCGACAGTACCACCCGGTTGTGCCGCAGATCTGATGCCGAGGAAAAGGACGCCAGCATACCGGACCCCCGGGCGTTTTTCATCAACACGGCGCAGAGGCCGGACAGAGTCCGTGACAGCACCGGAATCAGCGCCAGGGCAAGGCAGGGCCGTACCTCCGTCCACAGGGCCACATACAGCGCCAGATAGCAGCCCAGGCCGATCAGCGCAAAGGCCCCGGTGTGGGAGTCCTTTAGAATTTCCAGCTTTCGCTCCCGGCTCTGGTGGGAGCCAAGAGCATCACAGGTGTCGCAGAAGCCGTCCAGGTGGATTCCGCCGGTGACGGCAACCGGCAGCAGCGCAGCCACCGATCCAAAGAGCAGATTTCCGACGCCCAGGCGCGCCGCCAGCCAGAACCACCCAAGCTCCAGTGCGCCAATCACCAGTCCAATCCACGGAAAGAAGCAAAAAACATGGGACATGGCGTCCGGTCCCCATTCCACTCGGGGCATGGGCAGCTTGGAATACATGGCCGTGGCCAGGGTGAAGGATTGCCAGAGCTTTTTCATGGGGTTGCTCCTTTCCATAAAACAGGGATTCCGCAGCAGACCTCGGCGACCCGATCCGCCTTTTGGGAGATTGCCCGGTTCAGATTCGCCAGAAGAGACAGATAGCGTTCTGTCTCCGGAGCATAGGTGATTCCATCGGAGAACAGCTCGTTGGAGACAATGACCACATCGGCACACACCGCCGTCAAATGGCAGATTCCCCGCCAGATGCGGTCATAGGCCCCCTCGAAGCCCTCCGGGCCGAAGCACTCGTTGGCACACAGATTGGACATGCACTCCAGCAGAGCTACGCCGCCGGCGGGCAGGACCGCGTGTTCCAAATCCCGTGGAGCCTCCACGGTGCAAAAGCCCTTGTCCCTCCGCATATTCCGGTGCCGCCGCACCCGGGCGCGGCTTTCCGCGTCCCGGACCTCCATTGTGGCCACATAGACGCGGGGCCGGGCAGGCGACGCCAGCACCAGGCTTTCCGCATATTCCGATTTTCCCGATGCAGCCCCGCCGGAAACAAGCGTCAGCATAATATCCTCCATTAACTCTGCGGCGCGTACGCCTCCATGTTCAGATCATCAAAGGTATCGCCGTTGTAAATCGCCATGGCCATGTCCAAAATGGGCATGACCGCCACCGCGCCGGTACCCTCGCCCAGGCGCATTCCGGCCCGGATTATAGGCTGGACGCCCAAGGCATTCAGTACCGGCCAGCCCGCCGGTTCCGCGCTTAGATGGCTGGCCAGGATGTAATCCTTGACCGCAGGACAGAGGACCGCCGCCGCCAATGCCGCTGCCGCTGAAATCAGACCGTCCAGCAGAACCGGCACACGGTACAGCCCGCCGCCCAGGAACACGCCGCACAGACCCGCCAGGTCAAAGCCGCCCACCTTAGACAGCACGTCCACACCATCGGCGGGATCCGGACGGTGGAGGGCAATACCGGTTTCAATGGCTCGAATCTTCCGCTCCAGCCCCATGTTGGACAGGCCCGCGCCCCGGCCTGTCATTTCCGCCGGACTGCGGCCCAGCAGGACCGAAAGGACGGCGGCGGAGGTGGTGGTGTTGCCGATTCCCATCTCCCCTGTGGCGATGAGCTGGACGCCCCGGTCCCGGAGGGTCTCCACCGTCTCTACGCCCACCAGAATGGCCTGCTCGGTTTCGGACCGGGTCATAGCCGGTTCCTTGGTGAAGTTCCGGGTGCCGCCCCGGCGGACGCACCTCTGAATCAGGCCGGGATGGTCCACCGGGTTCGCCATCCCCACATCCACGGGGTAGATTTCCGCCCCGGCCACCCGGGCCATTTTGCACACGCTGGACCGCCGCCGCGCCATGTTGGCGGCCACAATGGCCGTGACCTCCTGCCCCGACTGCGAGACGCCCTCGGCCACCACGCCGTTATCGGCGCACATGATGGCCACGGCCTTCCGTTCAATGGAGAAGTCTGCGGTTCCGAAGATTCCGGCCATGCGGACCACCATGTCCTCCAGAATGCCCAGAGAGCCGAGGGGCTTGCCCACGGAGTCCCATTTCTTCTGCGCGGCGGCCATAGCCGTCCGGTCGGAGGGGGTGATGGAGGAGATCAATTCCTGTAATAACATAGAAAACCTTCTTTCATCTCACCACCCCTTTGGGGGTAGGTAAGAAGTAAGAGTGAATAGTGAAGAAGTGTGGTGTCCCCTGCGGGGACAGATTGAAATTATGTACATCCCTCGTGCCCCCTCTGAGGGGGCTCCGCGAAGCGGTGGGGGTTGTTGGATGACAGAGCGGTATCGTTTCATCGGTAAAATCTGTTGTCGATACAACCCCCAGTCACGGCTTCGCCGTG
>CAYTXW010000009.1:0-24593 GCA_964441575.1 uncultured Oscillospiraceae bacterium | reverse complement strand
AAAAAGAGCGGAACGATAAAAAGACGCACAGACTTTACCGTCTGTGCGTCAAAAAATGGTGGGCCGTGAGGGATTCGAACCCCCAGTCATGCGGTTATGAGTAGGAATTTCTTTCTAAAATCTCGTTTTTTTCGTGCAATACTGACAGTATTATGCACCAGAAGAAACGTTTCCTTTGTGTAATATGACGTAATTTACAGTGCCATTTTCTCCCAAAAATCGGTCTTTGTAGCCAGTTTCGTAGCCAAAAAATATTTTGGCTACGAATTTCGCTAAATATATTTCTTAGAATGGACGGTTTGGATGATGCAGTGTTTCCTTACGGCTTCATTGTTTTCCAGCAGCGTTCTTTCATAAATGCTGCAATAACGGACATATCTTCCCCTTCATAGTATTTTACAAGCAGTCTCTTGAACTCAGGCACTTCTTTTTCTGGAATTACCAGAAAACCGCCGCCATGTGCAATGAGATAATGATTTGCAAAAATGACAGAAGCACGCTTATTGCCGTCCAGAAATATCTGGGCCTTCATACAATACAGGCACAGTTTGATGGCAACGTGAATGGGCTCAGCATCTTCTTCAACAATCTCTCGGATTCTGTCTTTTACATCAAATTCATTTGGCAAAGGCGGAACATAAGACGAACCGCCTATGGTAACCGGAACACCTCGGATACGTCCGCCTTCGGCAAAAAAGCCTTCATTCACGAGCCTTGCAATATGACTGAGCATATAGTAATCAGAACGGCTGGCAATCACATCCCGATCCAGAATAAACTCCCATGCGTGTTTCAGATTCATAATTTTCTGAACATCCGCGGCGGTCATGCCGGAAACAATCCCATTTTCTATGATTTCCTCTGTCTGCGGGAAGGACGTTGCAACCCCCTCCAAGACAGCCTGATCATAGATATTCATTTTCATATTGGCACGCGCAAACGCAATGTTGTTGACAACATCAATCGACAGCTCATCTTCCGAGTATCCAGCCTCTGCAAGCTGTTTTTCTATTTTGCGGAGCGCTCTTCTGATTTCACGTGCTTCTCTGGCATTGCGAAGAAGCAAATTATACAGTTCTTCGGTGTAGGCCCCCACATACGTTGATGTCTGCTTGCCAGCAACACGCTTTCTGACATAAAGGTACCTGCCATCACCGCGCTCTTTGATTTCCGGCGTGCCATCGTAGGGCAACAAATTCAGCCGTGCATGCAGATCAGCACGACTTCTGAGCAATTCCTGTATCTCGCTATACTGTACTGCCATGGTCTCTCCTTCTTTTGGGGAACAATCCTTTTGCTTATTATACTGCAATGCTCCCCAACAGTCAATGTAAATTAGGGAGCATGATCGCAGTAAAATTCGCAAAAACGTTCCCCAATTTCGCAAATTCAAACCATCGTCTGCCGCAGAAAAGAGCTTGATAGCCCAAGGGGAAAGTGTAACCATTTTCAGGCATCGGTTCTCGTTCTGGCGGTTTTCCCCCACACCCCCTTTCCAGCCAGCTGAAAACAACCGGCTGAAAACATAATATCGTATCTGTATATCCTGACCGCATCCGGTCAGGATTTTTTATTTCACAGGAGGTATCCAACATGGGAAAATATCAGCAAAACATCGAAAATGCACGGAGAGTCGGCGTGATCGACTTCCTGCAAACCTGTCGACCCGGTGAGCTAATCCGGGTCACAGACAAGGAGTACCGCACCAAAACCCACAGCAGCCTTGTGATCAGTAGCAACGGCCTGTTTCACTGGTTTTCCATGGGAGTAGGTGGCAATAACGCCATCGACTATCTCACGAAGGTCGAGAACATGGATTTTGTCAGCGCTGTCCGGCTGCTGAACGAGGTGGCCATCTTTCCTGTCTCTTTTCAGCCAGCTCAGCAATCTGCCCGGATTTCGGAGAAAAAGCGGGAACCCCTGCCTTTCCAACTGCCCGCGCCGGACCGCAATGCGGATGCGGTGGCGGCTTATCTGCAAAACCGAGGCATCAGCCCAAAGGTCATCCGGCATTGCGTTCAGAATGGTCTGCTGTATCAGACCACGCGGGGGAAATATCGTAACTGCGTGTTTGTTGGCAAAGACGATGCCGGGCAGCCCCGGTCCGCTTTTCTCCGGGGCTGCGGTGGAACCTTTCGCGGCGATGTGGCGGGCAGCCAAAAACAGTATGGTTTTCTGCTTGGCTCCGATGTTCCTGCCAGTGAAACGGTGGAAGTGTACGAGGCCCCCATAGATGCACTGTCCGGCGCGACGCTCCGGCAGTACAAGCACGATTCGCCCTGGCGCAGCGTGAATTATCTTGCTCTGGGCGGGCTGACCTATACGCCACTGGATCATTATCTTGACCATCACCCGGTGAAAACCGTGACGCTCTGCCTTGATAACGACAAGCCGGGGCGGGATTTCACGCACCGTCTGGCGGCGCATCTGAAACCGCGGGGCGTGGAGGTGCTGGATGCCCCGCCTGCGGTGGGCAAGGACTACAACGATTATCTGCTCACCGCCCGCCACCTCATTTCATTGGAACGATAACAAGGAGGATTCTATGATTACCATTGCAATTGCAAACCAGAAAGGCGGCGTCGGCAAGACCACCACGACAGTCAATCTTGGCGCGGCGCTGGCCGCACAGGGCAAAAAGGTGTTGCTGGTTGATGCCGACCCCCAAGGCAATTTAAGTACGCATCTGGGGTATGAGAAATCCAGTGATTTCGGCACCCTCACTTCCCTGCTGCGGGCTGTCGTGGAGGACGAGTCGTTTCCTGATGCCATCCAGCACCATGAGGAGGGCATGGATTTCATTCCCTCCAACATCAATCTGGCGGGCATGGAGGTACGTTTGAACTCCGAGATGGCTCATGAATGTGTCATGCGTGAGGTGCTGGCCCCCTATCAGGACCAGTATGATTACTGTCTGATTGACTGTATGCCCTCCTTGGGTATCCTGACGGTATCTTCTCTGGTGGCATCCGACCGGGTATTGATTCCTGTGGAACCCAAGCACTTTGCCATTGACGGGTTGATCGCTCTGTTCCAATCCATCCGAAAGGCCCGCCGCCGAATCAACCCGAATCTGGAAATTGAGGGCATTGTGCTGACGCTTGTGGACCGCCGAACCAACCTGGCCAAAGATGTGTGTACCGACCTCAGACAAAGCTACGGCAAAGCGCTGCGGATTTACAAGACTGAGATTCCCGTCAATACCCGGACTGCGGAGAGCGTGTCCAGCGGGCACAGCGTCCTGACCTATGACCCCAACTGTGCAGGCAGTCTGGCCTATCAAGCGCTTGCCAAGGAGGTACTGAACCATGAAAGAACGCGGACTGAATCTGCCATCGCTCGATGATATTCTGTTTACCAGTGAGGAGGAACGGCAGGATGCAGCTTTAGAAAAGGTGCAGATTCTTTCTCTGTCTGATTTGCACCCTTTTACCAGTCACCCGTTTCAGGTGCGCGATGACGAGGAAATGGATCGCATGGTGGACAGTGTGAAGGAATACGGCGTCATGACACCTGCCATTGTCCGGCCACGCAGGGAGGGCGGCTATGAAATCGTGGCAGGACACCGCCGATGCCATGCCAGCCAGCGGGCCGGGCTGGACACCATGCCATGCCTTGTGCGGGACATGGACGATGATACCGCCATCATTCTGATGGTAGATTCCAACTGCCAGCGCGAACATATCCTGCCGAGCGAAAAGGCCAAAGCGTATGAAATGAAATTGGAAGCCGTGAAAAGAAAAGCCGGTAGACCGTCAAAAATAAATTCGGGCCAACTTGGCCCGAATTTTGAGGAAAGACGCTCCAACCAAATTGTGGCAAACGATGCAGGCGAAAGCGTCAAGCAGGTACAGCGCTATATTCGTCTGAACAACCTGATTCCCGAACTGATGGAGATGGTGGACGATGGCAAGCTGAAAATGACACCTGCGGTGGAAATCAGCTATCTGACCCCCGAAGAACAGGCCGATGTATACCAGCACCTCGATTCCATGGACTGCACCCCCAGCTTGTCGCAGGCGCAAAAGCTGAAAGCGGCCAGCAAAGAGGCCGTAGTGACACCGGAAAAAATCCATCAGATCATGCAGGAAAAAACGCCCTCGGTAAAGCCCCGTGAGCAGCAGATCTCCATCTCTGTTTCCAAGGTTGAGAAGTATTTTCCCAGAGGTTACACCTCCCAGCAGATGGAGCAAACCATCATCAAGCTGTTGGAAAGCTACTCCCGCAGCCATCAACAGGAGACGCGATGAGGTGATGGCGGTATGATGAGACTGTTGGTTGTGGAACCGGGCTACTGCCCCTATCAGGCCGGTTTTGATTCTGCTGCCGATGCGATACAGCAGGTCATTGAGGGGCCGTCACAAGTCCTCACCCCCTTCGGCACACCCCGCATCGGGCTGATATGCAGCAGCGCCCAGAACAGCCTGAAATACAACAGGGAAATCACAGAGGATTTTTCCCCTGTTCGCGGGCGGTTTCTGATTTGCGGACTGAACAGCGGGCGCATCGTAGGGTTAAGCCGCGAACAGGCTGAACGATACAGCAGGCAGTTGTTTCTGCCTCAGACAGAACATTGGACGGGCGATCTTCCCGTAGCGAAGGTTCGCCCGGAAGATGAACGATATGGACGAAAACTGAATTTCTGGGAAAGGATTGTAAGATGAGTGCAAAGATGATTGTTGGCCGTGTGGATACATACGGACACAGTGGTAACGTTGAAAACCGAAGAACCTTCACCGATTACCGTCAATTCAAGCGGCAGGTTCTGCATGACCTGAATTGCGGACGCCCGATTGTGATCGTCGCCAATAAAATCCCCGGCATTGGCGTCAGAACACCGACCCAATGGGTCATGGAGGAAGGCGGTCTGCCTGTCGGCGGGGTGAAATACGAATGTATGAACGACAAAGCCTCCATCATGTCCTTTGTGGACAGAAAAGGCAACCGGTTGTTTGAAATGCTGGATGGCGAATCCCTTGTATTCACAAAGACGGATGGACAGGAAACGAAGGTGGAATGCCATCGTGTTGACCAGAACCGCATCAGGCTGAATGATGTGATTTGTTCCACTGTGAAGTTCGCCAGATGGTGCCACCAGCATGGTATTACCTTCCGCCCGGAGTTCCCCTCCGTACTGGATTGTATCGACACCTATGAAATCCACCAGATTCCCTTTGCCGTGAAAACGCCCTATCGGTTTTCCCGGTTTTCTGCGGCGGAGCCGTTCTTCTCCGCCTCCCATTATCAGAAAATGTACTGCGGTATGCTGGCGAAAGCGACACACCCGGAAGAATTGTATCTTCTGCACAATCAGGACAACCGGCCCTTTGGCGCAAAAATGCACTCCTTAACCGTGAGTGATGTGGTTGTGCTGAATCGGCGGGGCAAGCGTCAGGCGTTGTATGTGGACACCTTTGGGTTCGTGGACGTCACAGACCGTTTCCCGCCGCAAAAAACCGTTGAAAAGGAAAAAGAAACTCCCTCCCGTGCGGCAGCGCGATAATGATGAGGAGAAAACGGAATGGCAAACTATCAGGACATCAGAGGCATGGCCGTCAGGCAGCTGCGCAGCGTCACCGCGTCCCCTGAAAGCTGGAAATCTTTTCTGAGTACAGCGGCCATCGCCTACAACTACAATTTCCCCAATCAGTTGCTGATCCATGCGCAAAACCCAACGGCCGGTGCGGTTGCTGATATTCTATACTGGAATCAGCAAGCCGGAAGATACGTCAAACGCGGCGCACATGGAATCGCCATCATGGACACCCGTTCCCGCAAGCCCCGCCTGCGCTATCTCTTTGATTTGTCTGATACAGTTCCCGTCCGCGAAAACCCACAGGCCATGCCCTGGGTCGTAACCGACCAGAACTGGAGACCCGTATGGGATACACTGATACAGGAACAGCAGGCGGACAGCATCCAGAGTGCCCTGCTGATGATGGCCACCACCCACACCGCCGAACGCAGCCCCTTATTTTTGCAGGCGCTGTCCCAATCCATAGAGGGAAGCTCCCTGCAATGGGCCAAACCGGAAGAGCAGCAGCGCATCTTCACGCAGCTGGTGACGCAGAGTGTCCTGTACATGGCCGCTCTGCGCTGCGGAGTGGACGCCGACCGGTTGGATTTGTCCGGCTTTGACAATGTAAGCCAATTTGATACTACCCGGCTGGCGCTCTGCCTTGGCGGAGCCTGTCAGCAGGCATCGCGTCCTCTGTTTCAGTTCCTTGGCGCAATGGTTCGGGAAATCGACAGCGTTGCAAGAAATGACAAGCTGCGGTATTATGAAAGCGAAAGAAAACCAACTGAAACAGCAAAGGAGGCCGACCATGGAGTACAGCAACGTGAACGGGTATCTGATTCCCAACCTGACACTGAACGAGGAGCCGGAGGAAGTCGGCAAGTACGGCAGTCTGCGCCGCCAGTTCCTGATGGAGCAGGCCCCGTTTCTGTTCGACCAGATGCTGCTGGAAGGGACGCTTTACCCCCATCTGAGGGAAGTGGACTGCAGCGTCCGGGAACAGATGGAGCAGACCATGCAGGCGCTGATGCAGCAGAGCAGCGCACCGAACCGTCAGACCCATCCGCTGGAATGGGCGCAGTGGATGAACAGCCTGAAGCATCAGGCGGAAGAACTGGCGATGGGACAGATTTACAGCCTGTAACCCCCGTCCCGCAAGCGGAGAGCGAGCAATCGCCCTCCGCTTTTTCCGTCCCCGTTTCCGACCTGCCCCCTGTGGATGCCGAGTCCCTGTCCCATCTTTTGGGAGATGAAAGCACCAGCCGCCCCACCAACGCGGAGATCCTCACCTATTTCAACGAACACAAAGACCATGCGGACCGGTGCCAGTTCCTCAAGAGTGGGTATCAGAATGTGTACACCTATCTGCAGGTAGATGGAAAGTACATCGGCTACCATGCCGCAGGAGAATTTCTGGAGGTCTGGGAGGGCAACTACCTGACCAAAACCGCACAGAATTATCTGACATGGGATGCCGTCAGCCAACGCATCGCCGCCTTGATGGAGGCCGGGCAGTTCCTGGTTCCCATCAAACAGCCCCCTGCACCTGAAATCCAGCAGCTCACCCTGACAGGCGAGCAGGAAATAGAATTGGGTCTGCCCAACGAGGCAAGCCAGCAACGACAAATCGAAACTGTGCGGGGGCATGAAACGGTCATGGATGCTTCCGGGAAGTACATCACCGAATCCGACATTACAGATGTACTCAAAAGAGGGAGCGTATTTTCCAACGGCAAATATCGGATTCAGCGTCATTTCTCTGAACCGAATCAGAACCCCCAAGCCGAAAGCATTGCTTTTCTCAAAAAAGAATATGGCACAGGCGGCTTCTCATGGATTCTTGCAAATGAAACGCATGGCTTTGTGGAGTTCAATGCGTCCGGGTATACGCTCACCAGCTACGGTGAGAGATGCCACTACACACGAAAGCTGCGCTGGCCGGAGGTTGCCAAACGGCTTCAACTCCTGATCCACAATGACCAGTATCTGAACGCTGCGGAAAAAGAAGAATACGGAGTCTGGCTGGAACAGGAGCAGGCCAAACAGGTCAGCGCACCGCAAGTGAAGTTTCCCGTGGAAGTGGAAGTTTCACCCACACAGGAAGCTGCACCGGACGCACAGCCTGTCCGGGCGGGCGATACGGTCTATCTGGAGAATGACAAAGCATTTCTCGTGGAAAGCATCGGCTGGGCCGATGTACATCTCCGTGATGAGAGCTTTCCCCTGATTGGTCGTGCCATCAACCGGGAGGAGTTCTCCCAGTTACTGCAGGCCAGTCCCAAAAACAGTCGATTCCTTCCTCCCGAACCTGCGAGGGAAGAAGAAATCACTGATTCAGATTCAGGAGATACCGGCACTTCTCTGTTAGTACAGGTGGAGGTTTCCGATCTGTCCGAACTGCCGCCGCATGAGCCAATCAATTATGCAGCCCCGGCTGACCCGGACATGCCTTCTGCCCCGCGGGAGAAATATGCAGCCAATGTGGCCGCTGTCCGCCTGCTGAAAGAAATCGAACAGCGTGTTGCCAATGGCGGAACGCCTGCCAGTGTGGAGGAGCAGGCCATTCTGGCAAAATACACCGGCTGGGGCGGTCTGCCGGACGTTTTTGACCCGGTGAAAAGCGCATGGTCCCAGGAATATACACAGTTGAAGGAACTCCTGACCGAAACAGAATACACCGACGCTCGCAGCAGTACCCTCACTGCCTTTTACACACCGCCCGAAATCATTCGCGCCATGTACCGTGCTTTGGAGCGCTTCGGGGTGCAGCAGGGCAACATTCTGGAACCAAGCATGGGCGTTGGCGCCTTCTTTGCCAATGCTCCGGAGAGTTTTTCCGTCAATCACGCCCACCTGTACGGCGTGGAACTGGATGCCCTGACGGGACGTCTTGCGAAACAGCTCTACCAGAACGCCCACATCCAGATCACCGGTTTTGAGCAGGCCAGCCTGCCCGACAACTTTTTCGATTGTGTGGTGGGCAATGTTCCGTTTGGAGATTTTCAGGTCAATGACCCCAAGTACAACCGTCTGCATTTCCAAATCCATGATTATTTCTTTGCAAAGGCCGTGGACAAACTTCGTCCGGGCGGCATTCTGGCGTTTCTGACCTCCAGCGGGACGATGGATAAGCAGTCCAGCAAGGTACGCAGCTATCTTGCCGCCCGCTGCGACCTGATTGGCGCAGTGCGCCTTCCCAATACCGCCTTCCAAACGGCGGGCACCAAAACCACCACGGACATTGTATTTCTGCAAAAGCGCGATTCCATTCTGGACATGGATGAACCATGGCTCCATCTTGGGGAGAATGCGGACGGCATTTCCATGAATCAGTACTTCGTGGACCACCCCGAAATGATTTGCGGAACCATGCAGATGGTCAGCGGGCCGTATGGTCCCACCGCCGCCTGCCTGCCCTTTGAGGACGATGCCAAATCTCTGGAAGCCCGCCTGGACGCGGCGTTGGGCAATCTGCACGCCACACTCCCCAAGGCGGAGATTCTGCTGCCGGAGGAGGATGCCGGGCAGGGACAGACCATTGACGCTGACCCCTCGGTCCGGAATTACAGCTACACCATCCGAAATGACAGAATCTATTACCGGGAAGGCTCCCTCATGCGGGAATGCCGACCTGGCCCCACACAGGAGAAACGGATCCGCAGCCTGATCGAACTGCGGGACACCACCCGCGATTTGATCGACGCCCAACTGCACGATGAGCCGGAGGAAGAAATCCTGCGCCTGCAATCCAGATTGAACCGTCTGTATGACGCTTATCAACACCATCACGGTCTCATCAACAGCCGGGCCGCATCGCTGTGTTTCCGGGACGACGATGGGTATTTCCTGCTCTGTTCTCTGGAGGTTCTGGATGACAAGGGGAACTTTCAGGGCAAATCCGATATTTTCACCAAACGCACCATTCGTCCCAATCGCACCCCCGCCCACGCGGAAACCGCCTCGGACGCATTTGCCCTGAGCATCGGAGAACGTGCGCGGGTGGATATGCCCTACATGATGGAGCTGACCGGAAAAGACGAGCAAACGCTGGTCAGGGAATTGACCGGCGTTATTTTTGTGGAGCCTTTTCAAAAGCAGGAGGACGGCAGCCCGGTCTATCTGGCGGCTGACGAGTATCTGTCCGGTGATGTGCGGCAGAAATTGCGAACCGCCCGCGTTGCCGCCGAGCAGGACCCTGCCTTCCGCGTCAATGTACAGGCACTGGAACAGGTGCAGCCCAGGGATTTGACAGCTTCGGAAATCTCTGTGCGTCTTGGTGCCACATGGATCGAGCCAGCGACCATCAAGGAGTTTGCCGATGAACTGTTCTCTGCCACCTTCCGGGAGGCTGACATTCAGGTTTCCTATAACGAATATCTGAACAGTTGGTATCTGTCCAACAAGAGTTATGGCAACAGCAACGTCAAGGTCACAACGACCTACGGCACCAAGCGGGTCAATGCCTATCATCTTCTGGAAAACGCCCTGAATCTGAGATCCACCAAAATCTTCGACATTGTGCGGGACGAAAACGGCGATGAAAAGCGTGTACCCAATCTTCCCGAAACCGAGGCGGCACAGGCCAAACAGCGTGCCATTGAGGACGCTTTCAAAGACTGGATTTTCAAGGACAGACTGCGCCGGGAAACGCTGGTCAAAAAATACAACGAGCTGTACAACTCCATCCGCCCCCGCGAATACGATGGCAGCCACATCCATTTTATGGGCATGAACCCGGAAATTCAGCTTCGGCCCCATCAGCGAAACGCCATCGCCCATATCCTGTATGGGCATAACACCCTGCTGGCCCACGTGGTGGGCGCAGGCAAGACCTATGAGATGGTAGCTGCTGCGATGGAAAAGAAACGGCTTGGCCTGTGTTCCAAAACCATGGTGACGGTTCCCAATCACCTGACAGGGCAGTTTGCCAGCGAGGCGCTGGTGCTTTATCCCAACGCAAAGATCCTGGTGACAAGCGATCGGGATTTCGAGAAGGATCGCAGAAAACGTCTGTGCGCCAAAATCGCCACCGGCGATTATGACATCATTGTGATCGGCCATTCTCAATTCCTGAAAATCCCAATTTCCCTTGACCGGCAAATCGAGTTTCTGGACAGGCAGGTGGCGGAATTGGAAACGCAAATTGCCTTGGAAGCAGACCGCCGGTCCATGACGGTCAAGCAGTTGGAACGCATGAAGAAACGGCTGACCGTCCGGCTCAAGGGCCTGATGGATTCCCCAAGGCGGGATGATGTAGTCACCTTTGAGGAACTTGGTGTGGATTCCCTGATGGTAGACGAGGCGCACAATTACAAAAATCTCATGACAACGACCAAAATGAGCAATGTGTCCGGAGTGAATACCACCGAGGCGCAGAAATCCACCGACCTGCTGATGAAGTGCCAGTATCTTGATGAAATCACGCAGGCGCATGGTATCACCTTTGCAACCGGTACGCCGATCTCCAACAGCATGACTGAACTGTACACCATGCAGCGATACCTGCAGGCGCACACACTCCGGCAGCGGGGTCTGGCCAGCTTTGACAGTTGGGCCGCTACCTTTGGGGAAACCGTGACCTCGATTGAACTGGCCCCGGAAGGGACCGGCTACCGCAGCAAAGAACGTTTTGCGAAGTTCTACAATCTGCCGGAACTTATGGCCATGTTCAAGGAATGTGCCGATATTCAAACCGCCGATATGCTCAAGCTCCCTGTCCCCGCCCTGAAAGGAGGAAAGCCCTGCAACATTCAAATCAAGCCCTCTGAAATACAGAAAATCATGGTGCAGGAGTTGGGAAAACGTGCGGACCGTGTACGCAGCGGCAGCGTGGACCCCACCGTGGATAATATGCTTTCCATCACCAACGATGGCCGCAAGCTGGCTCTGGATCAGCGGCTTTTGAATCCTCTGCTGCCCGACGACCCGGCCAGCAAGGTCAACGTCTGTGTGGAAAAGATTTACCAAATCTGGCAGGAATCCGCCGACCATCGCAGCGCACAGCTTGTTTTTTCCGACCTGTCCACGCCCACAGGCACCGGGTTTAATGTGTATGATGACATCAAGTCCAAGCTGATTGCCCGTGGTGTCCCCGCAGAGGAAATCGCCTTTATCCATGATGCGGCCACCGATGCGAAAAAGAAGGAGCTGTTTGCGCAGGTACGGTCCGGCGCAGTTCGTATTCTGCTGGGCAGCACCGCCAAGATGGGCGCAGGCACCAACGTGCAGAAGCGGCTGATCGCCCTGCATCATCTGGACGTTCCATGGCGGCCCTCCGATATAGAACAGCGGGAAGGCCGGATTTTGCGTCAGGGCAACGAAAACAAGGAAGTCTCCATATTCCGCTATGTGACCGAGGGGACCTTTGACGCTTACTCGTGGCAACTGATTGAAAACAAACAGCGCTTTATCAGCCAGATTATGACTTCCAAATCTCCGGCACGGAGTGCCGATGACATCGACGATGCCGCCCTCTCCTACGCGGAGGTCAAGGCGCTGGCGGCGGGCAATCCACTCATCAAGGAAAAGATGGATCTGGATATTCAGCTTACCCGGCTGCGCACGCTGAAAGCCGCTTACAACAGCCAGCACTATGAACTGGAAAACCGGATCGCGGTTGGGTATCCCGCCGCCATCAAACAGGTGGAGCAAAGAATCCAGAACGCTGTCGCTGATGCCAAAACCATCAAAACCAATACGCTGGTGGACGAGGACGGGAAGGAGGTCTTTTCCCTCACCCTGATGGACACCAACTACACCGAAAAGGAACCAGCCGGCCGGGCGCTGCTCGGCCTGCTGGGACTTGCCATGAACGCGGAAAATCCCGTACCGGTGGGGCGTTATCTGGGGCTTGAGGTAAGCATTACCTTCTACTCTCTGGCGGCCAGCTACGAAATCATTCTCACCGGCAAAGGCCGCTATTCCACCAGTCTGGGCGCGGATGTCCTCGGCAATCTGACACGCCTGCATAATCTGGCTGCCGGTATCCAGCCGGGCATTGAACGCTGCCAAAACGAGCTGGCACAGTTACAGCAGCAGTTGGCAGCCGCAAAGGAGGAAGTGGGCAGACCGTTCCCACAGGAGCAGGAGCTGGCTGAAAAAACAAAACGTCAGGCGGAATTGGAGGTACTGCTGAAGCTGAATGACAGGGACACCAGTGCCTGCCTTTTGCCGGATGCGGAACAACAGCCTCCCGCGGAGAATCGACAGCGTGGACAAGGAGCGCGATAACGATTATGCTACCAAAGAAGAGACCCCCGTACCGAATCCGAGATGACCCGCATAGATTGGAGGACACTATGAAACGTCGGATTGCTCTCTTATTGTTGACCGTCACCCTATTGACTGCCTGCGGCGCTGCGCAGGCCCCGGAAGATGAAACCGCACAGGCCCCGGAACCTGCTGCCACCGAGCAGGTACAGACCGTGGCAGAGGAAACACCTCAACCAACGGCTGCTCCTGCCGCAACACAGACCCCCGCTCCCACGCCGGAACCCACGCCGATGCCCACTGCTGTACCTACCGCGACACCGGAACCTGTTGTGACACCGGCCCCCACCGCCGCTCCCACCGAAGTGCCTGTGCTGCAGGCGTCGGTGAACCTGAGTTATGGTGGTGTTCCCTTTGACCTCGCGGCAGGGACAGAGCAATGGTGGAGCATCGACAGCAGCGACTCCGCCTATTGGGCCGTGCAGGAGAATATCAACGCCATGCGGGCGGCGGGCGGTCTGGCCGCGCTCACGATGGACTGCGGGTTGAGCGCCGCAGCGGATTCCCGATGCGAGAGCTTTGTGGCAGGCGGCCCCTTTGACCATTCCGGGATGACCACCCGCAGCGAGATCTGCGCCGCAGGTCCCATCGGGTCCGCCAGCTCGGTGTGCAGCTATTGGCAGGACAGCCCCGCCCACTACAACAATATTATGAACAGTTCCTTTACCAGCATGGGCGTAGCCTGCTGGTTCTGCTCCACCGCCGAGGGGCAGTATACCTATTGGGTCGTCACTTTTAACTGATGCTCATCAATGATAACTCAGCGCTCACATTTTGTGGGCGCTTTCTTTTTTGGAGGAAAATCCTATGGAACTTAACAAGTATGCCCAACTGCTGTTGGAGGAGGCAAAGGAAACCGGCTGTCTGCCTGTTCTGGACCGTTTTCATTACGAAGAAACCGACCAATACGCACAAATCAGCTTTCCCCTCAACGATGCGCTTTCTGCCGTGTCCGTCACAGAAATGAATCTTGCCAAGCCTCTCTCCGAGGCGCTGACAAGGGCAGGTATTCATACCTACGAACAGGTATTGTCCGTCCTGCTCCATCGGGGGCAGCGCAAAAAGCAGCTCTTTTCTCCCGCCATGCTGGATGACATGACTGCTGCGGTCATTGATTTTTCGTATGAGCGGCTCAGCGAGGAGCAGCAGCTGGAGTTCTGGCAATATCTTCTGGACAACAACAGGGAGGTAACGGGACAATGGAATTGACAGTACGCCCCATGCTCGGCACGGAACACCTTTACTGCTACCGCCAAAGTCAGCAGATTTCTTCGATGACCGGCCTGATCGGGCATCTACGCGCCGACATGGACACCAGTGGCAAGGGGTTTTTCAGTACCTTTTTTGATTTTCGCAGCGACTTGAAAACCCCGGAGTTCAAAGCGGAATTTGATGAGGTCATCAATGCCCTGCGGGATGATAAGCAATATGGCGGGATGTTGAAAGACCGTTCCTCGCTGAGCCGGTATTGCCACCAACATCCCAAAAGTGAAATCAGCCCCGAACGCCATGAATATGGTTTTCGCGCCGATTCCGCACAATACGCTTATCTGCTTCGTCTGAACCCACAGCGAGGCGAGTACAACCTGTACTGCTACTGTTATCGGCGCGACTGGCTGGACAGGCATCTGGAACGGGCCTCTCAGGGCATTCGTTTCATTGACAGCCACTACAAAGAACTGTTCCGGCTGACGGATGGCGACAAAATCCGTCTGAAATACGAATATGGGGAACCGGCGGATTATTTCTGTCGTTTCATCGACGAATATCATTTGGAAGTTAGTCACAAGAGCGATACCATCTTCCATATCTGCGAATTCGCAGAAACAGCGGAACGACACCACACACAGGTCATTCCGCTGCGGGCCTCTCTGCCGGAGAAATGCTACAGTGTTCTAAAAAGCACTGGTGACATTATTATACTGAAAAAAGGGGAATTCGGGTATTACCGTACCGAGATAGGGCAGGGCACCCCCGAACAAAACCGGGAACTTGCGGAAACACAAAACAGGATGTTAGGCGTCACCAAGGCACAGGCCGCAGCCATGTCTGCCGGTTCCATGTATGGATGGCATACGCCAGCGGCAGATCCCGTCAACTATGATGCCGAGGGGCATCTTCTTAAACCGCATAATCGCGCAGGAGGTGCAAGATGACGTTTGCAGAGCAGCTTTTTGACAAGGCAAAAGCCGAGCAGGACGCTTATCGGGCGTGGCTTCTGACACAGCCGCCCGAAGAAATCCTCGACCATGCGTATGCGTACACCACACGGGAGGACATTGTGATGATGCTGGAGAACATGAACCTTTCCGAAAAGAAAGCGCGGGCGTTATGGCACTTGCCCTACCCGGTAACCGATATTTTCACCAGTTTCAACAAAACGGATGTCACCCTGATGTCCGCATTGGAAGAAACCGCCAGTGAACGGGCAAAAGAACTGCTGGAGAGGCAGCGGGAGGTGAAGACACGTTGAGAGAAGAACAGCGTCACATCATTTGGAGCAATTATGCTCTTGATTATGAGGATTGGCGTGATTTGATGGAAGCAGAATATCCGGATTTGTCCGAAGCTGATCGAATCGACCTCATGTACCAGATGAACGATGACAATCTCTCAGATGAACGGACCAATCTGGATGTTCAACTGGAGAATTCCATCCTTGTCATCGGTGATTTGGGGCTGTGGAATGGCCGTCGAATGGGATACAAGGAAATCAAAAGCGGAAATATCCGCGATTGCCTGTACTCTGACACCGATTATGCCACTTGGTATGTTGACCGTTTAGGCGACCTGCGGTGCGATGCAGTCCACCACGATGGAACCAACTACCTGCTGTACCGCGTGTACAAATCCACCGCCAGCCCTGCACAAATCGCCGCCTTGAAAAGCAAGATTTATTTTGGTACCGCGACCCGGTCCGACATTACCCGTGTCACACGCCGTCTTGGAGATGATATTTCCCGCGTTTACGGTTTCTCCCTTCGTGGACAGCGCCAACCATCTATGGAAAGGTAGGGATTTTTTATGGCCCGATATCATGCTTTTCAGCTCACCTATGAGGAAGTGACCGTACTGGATATTCCCATGATATTTACGGAGGCAAGAATCGACCGCAGCACTGTTCCGGCTGGGATGTATCTCTATGAGGTCCGGCATGACGATGATATGCAGGGGGATCCCTGCCAGATCGGAAAATGGATTCTGGTAAATCATTGGGGTTCTATCATCTCCAATCAGCCCCTCAATCTGGAACCCAGCACCAACGGAAACGCCTACCGCGACATCGACCCGGAAAATGACTGGAATTATGAGGGAACCACAATCTCTCTGAAAGAATACATGGCCCAGCACCCGCCGCAGCAGCAAAAGGAGGTACGCTCCGACAGAGAACGATAAGGCTTATCAAGCAAGCGTCTGCCATCGTGACACCGCAGCATAACCTATTGCAGATTTTTGCAACCTGATACAAATTTCCGTTCCAGCGTCTGCCGCCCGGCAGGCGCTTTTTTATATAGATACAAACTTGAAAGGATGGATGAATCTTTGCAACACACGATCCAACAACGAATCGCCGCCGTCTGCATGGCGCTTGTGATGGGGCTTTCTTTCTTCCCCGTCCACGCCTTTGCAGAGGTAGCAACGCCGGAAACCGCCCTGGAGCCTTCTGAAGAACAGCAGGAGCAGAACGGGGCGGCGCTCTCGGACAACGCAGCCGCTTTCCTTGCAGCGGTAAGCGCCTTCGATGCAGACGCCATGATGGCTGCCTCCAATGCCTGGGGGCTGGCCAGTCAGGCATGGCAGGCCGACCCGGACAACGAGGAGTTGTCCGCCGCACTGGAGGACGCTATTGCCGCGCAGGACGCCGCCTGCGCACCGCTTTATGAAGCGGAGGACCTGTACCTGACGCTGAGCGAGGAGGAACAGCAGCAGCCTGACGTTGCCGCCGCATACGGTACGCTGACCGCATTGTTTGCCGCCGTCACCTCCGCCATGGAACACCCGGTTGCTCCCAGCGACCCGGAGCAGCCGGAATCCAGCGCCGAAACCATTCTGTACGACGATCTGCCCGATGCGCCCACCGGCTCCTACATCGGCAGCCGTGGTTTGCCGGTTGCTACCGGCGATACCAAGGTGAGCCTGTCCGGGTGGAACGTCAACCAGCTTGGCGGTGCATCGGACGGGTATCTGGATGCGAACGCTTTGAACAGCGATGATTTGACCCTGACTGTTGGTCTGGCACAAGACGAAGGCTATGCCATTGTCCCCATGATGGTACAGGTGGAATACCCCGCCAACGGCAGCACTACCCGTGTGGAGCTGCCCGAAACCGTGACCCTGCTGAATTACGACGGAACGCCCGCCAACGACAGCGCCGTTCTGTATGCGGAATATCAGGAAACCTCTGCCGCCGCGCAGGGGTTTTATGTTCAGGCTGCGGACAGCTTTACTGCAACGCTGCACTACACCGCGCTGGACGGTTTCTCTCTTTCCAGAACGCTCCATGTAGAGGTTGACACCGCCGCCACCGTGTCCTCCCCCTTTGCTGCCAACGGCCATGCCGCCGTTTATGCCGACCGGCCCACCCCCGATGTCACCAGCGGCGTGATTACCAGTGTGCAAAAAGTCAACGGCACATGGCTGATTTGGTTTAACGGGCAGGAGGCGTACTGCTGTGACAACGGCCTGAACGGCAGACCCAGCGGCTGCCCGCCCTATTCCTACACCGCAACCTCTGTTGTGAGCGCCGACCAGTATGTTCCCGGCGACCATTACGGCAATCAGGTACGGATCTGGGGCGGTCTGGAGCAGCTTTCCATGGGCCTGCTCACCGTCCGGGACAGCGACAGCGAATCGGAAAAATTTGCGCGAAATCTCTCCACTTATGAGGATTCCGCTGTGCTGGAGTACGCTGCCCGCATCTACAACAGCGAACAACGATACATCATTGAACACTACCCCGACAGTGATGCCGCCAGAATCTATCTGGACAGTGCGCAGGCGGCCATGGCTGGGGCTTCCCCCTACGCCAGCGCCCGCGGATACTACACCTTTATCTATACGCCCGCCGCCTCCGGCTGGCAGCGTGTTGCCGTTATCGGCCCCGAAATCGGTGAGGACGAACCCGACCCCGAACCGGTGGAGCAGGAGTATTACGCATCATGGGACGCCCCCGCGCAGACTGCCAGCGGCAGCTTGGATTTCACCTACGGCGTACAGGTTGACAAAAGCCAGTTGAAAACACAGGAGAAGGTGGACGGTGCCACCATCGAGATCGAGCCTGTGACCAAAAGTGGCTCCATTGAGGGCGGGTCATGGTCCATTGCCCCTGCCGGGAAACAGACCGTAACCACCACCGGCCACACACAGGACGAACACTATCACGCCAACGGCGGCAAAGCCTCTGCCAGTTGGAGCCTGCACTATGCTGTGTCAAAGACCAGCGGCACCCGCAGCGGCACCGTTGGCCCCTATTCCACGCAGGAGGGCGCGGATTCCGCTGCCAGCAGTGCGCGGGAATCTGCCATTGCCGAGCTGCGCAATGAGGCGCAGGGCATGGTGGACAGCGCGCTGGCCGCAGCGAGAAACCAGTTGTCCTCGCTGCAATTCCGCTATGAGGAAGTCAGCGTCCCGTATGGTTTTGAGAAAAACTGGGGCAGCCTTGGCAGTTTGCAGACCATCACCGTCCCGGCCAATACCGCCAACGCCTACCCGATGAACAACAACGAATGGTCCTTGCAGGTCAATCTGCGAAAGACCGACAGTGAAACGGGAAATTTCATTCAGGGAAGCGCCGTCTTTGAGATCTACCAATGGGATACCGTCAGCGGGAAATACCAGCCCAGCGGCGGGTACAACACCTATACCGTGGAACGCCAGAGCGATGGCACCTATGCGGTCCTCAATCACGCGGCCTACGCTGTCACCGATGCGATGAAACATACCCTGTATTATACGCAGCGCAATCAGGGCAAGTTCATCCTCGTGGAAACCAAAGCACCTGCCGGTTACTACGGCGATTGGACCGACATCAACAACCCCGGCACCCCGGACACACCGCTGGGCAAACGGGCCTATTACATTGAAATCACCGCCGCCAACAATCTGACCGTCCTTTGGCTGGACAATGCCGACTACAACGCCGACATTGAACCAACCGACCACGGCGGGACCAAGCTCATCACCAGCGGCGGCGTGGAAACCACCGTGACCATTTCCAAGGTCAGCGAAGCGCCTGCCGCTGAAATTCAGTACAAGGATGCCTCCCGGACCTACTGCACCGACCAGAGCGGCACCGCCGCCAACGAGGATTCCTACACAGTCACCCCCACTGACGGCGAAATGAAAAACGACCGCGTGCTGGGGGAAATCTCTCTCAGCAAGGTGGATTTGGATGCCGTGCGGACGGTCCCCTCCCATGGCGATGCCACGCTGGAGGGTGCCGTCTACGACCTGTATGCAGCCGAGGACATCACCCACCCGGACGGCGTTACCGGCGTGGTGGATTACGCCACGATTTTGAACAGTGAAGGACAGCCCATCTGGCACACCACCATCCGGGACAACAGCGGGCAATGGGTCAACGATTATCTCCCCGTTCTGAAAAAGGACCGGCTGGTTGCCAGCGCCGAAATCCGGGACGGCTGGCTGACATTCGCAAATCTCTATCTCGGAAAGTATTACATCGTGGAGCGCAGCACTGGCGTGGTCATCCCGCTCAGTGACGGCGCTCTTTCTGTTTCCGGCACCTATCCCGTGGTGAACGAGCGCACCAAGGAACCCACCGGCCAGATCGCCGCCCTTGCGCGTAATGCCGCAGGCCAGTACACGGATTGGGTCTATCGGAACCAGTTCAGCAATATCTCCAAAAGCAAAGCGCTGGACGGCACATGGACCTACGATGCATACTATCTCTCCTTTGCGGAAGGCTATCTTGCCGATGAACACAACTACTACATCACGCCCGCCTATGAAAACGAGGGCTGGTATGTGGAAAAGACCACCTTCCTCGACAACCGGCAGGGCGCAGGCCAGCAGTTGGACAGAACCAGCTACGGAGCGTATTACCACCTCCACGCCGACAACGCCCTTGCGGAAAGTCAGGATCAGGCAGCCAAGGGCAATGTGGAAATCAGCAAGGTGGTATCCGGCAGCGGCCAGTCCAATGGCGTCACCCTTGAAAACGCCGGGTTCACCTTCTTCCTTGTCTCCGAACTGAGCAAGGCCGGACAGTTTACCACCACACGCAACGGGGAATATGTTCTCAGCAGCATTTTGTCAGCCTACCTGAACCCGAACTACGATCATTCGCACCCCAAGTGGGATTTCTCCGGCGAATCTCAGGCCATCGCCAAAACGTATGAGGTCAACGCGGCGGAAATCAGCGCCTACAACCGGACGCTGACCGCAGCGGGCGAGTACAGGAACGGCAAGGGCAGCGGCTGGGTTTCCACCGGCATCCCCAATCAATACCGGCTTTCTGAAATTTTCAGCAGCGACACCGGCAATATCCGGGTACAGGGTCTGCCCTACGGCACCTATCTGGTGGTGGAAACCACCACGCCGCAGGATGTGTATCAGGCCGAGCCATTCCTTGTGAGCATTGACCCGGCAAAGGATAACAACCCGTGGAGCCGCATGGCAACCCCGAAAGGCAGCGTCATGACCGGCTCGGATTCCTACCAGAAATACACGGTTCTCGATGAGGAAATCGAGGTCTATCTGCGCATCACCAAGCTGGACGAGGAAACCGGCAAACCGGTCCTGCTGCCGGATACGGCGTTTCAAATCTATTGGCTGGACGAAAACGGCCAGTATCAGACCGATGACAGCGGCAGCCGCAAACTTGTGACCATGACGGACACGAGGAACGGCCATCTGACCAAGGATATTTCCACCTTCTACACCAATGAGAACGGTATCCTGACCCTGCCGGAGAAACTGCCGCTGGGCCATTACCGTATTGTGGAGGTGCGTGGCCCCAACGGGTATTACAACGGGTGGAACGCAAACGACAGCTACTCTGTGGACTTCACCATTACCACTGACCGCATCTATCAGGCCACCGGCGACCAGAACGAGAACGGCATGGACACGCTGGTGATTGGTGAGGAATACCACAACTCCGAAACGCTGGGCAGGCTGACGATTCGCAAGACCGGCGAGGTGCTGACCGGCTGGGAATCCGCGCCGGGCAGTATTCTTGACCCCGGCATGACCGGCGAGGCCGAGGGCGGCAATTTCCGCTACGAGGAGCGCCCGCTGGCAGGTGCCGAGTACACCATCACCGCCGCCGAGGACATTTACACGCAGGACCGCCAAAAGGACGCTTTCGGAAACCGTACTCTCTGGTATGCTGCGGGCGATGTGGTTGCCGTGGTAAGCACCGGTGACGGAACCCGCGACGCCGTCAGCTTTGCCCCCGGACGCACACAGGCCACCTATGACTTTTTGCGTGTTATCCACGATGGCACTGTTGGGGAAGTGAACGTTACTCTGCCGCTGGGCAGCTACCACATTGAGGAAACCAGGCCGCCCTACGGATATGTGGGGGCCACCGACAGCTATGATGTGACCTTTACATGGAACAGCGAAACCAACGAGGTCGTTATGGCGAAAACCATCACCCGGCACGGCGCGCAGGAAATCACGGAACAGTACGAAGTGGTAGACTGCAAGGATGCCGATGCCGCACTGGTGGAGCAGCAGACCTTGAAATTCCGCAACGAGCGGGAGCAGGCCCGCGCCGCCGCCATCAAGACAGATCGTGAAACCGGCAGCAGGCTGGCTGGTGCGGTGTTCAACCTGTACACCAGAGATGCCATCTATTCCGCTGATGGGACACTTCTGTTCGATGCAGGCGCACTGCTTGCAACTGCGCAGTCGGATTCCGAGGGTCTGGCTGAATTTGAGGTGGATCTGCCCATTCAGGGAGAGCTGTACGGCTCCAACACCGCGCACGATGCCACCATCAACAGTGGGAAGTATCTTGTCAGGGAGATTCGCGCTCCTCTGGGGTACTATGTGAACGAAACCGAGCTGGACTGCGTCTTTGTAGCGGACGGCCAGACGTTCAAGCTGCTGACCGTGACCTGTGATGACCAGCCCACCGAGTGTTTTATTTCCAAGCGGGACCTGACCAACGATGAAGAACTTCCGGGGGCAACGCTCACGATCTGGGATGCAGACGGCGATCTGGTGGAAGAATGGATTTCTACCGCCACACCGCACCGTATCACCGGGCTGCACCTTGGCGAGCCCTACACCCTCACCGAAACCCGTCCCGCGGATGGCTATGGGCTTGCCGACAGCATCGTGTTCCGGCTGGTGCAGAAATCCGATGAGGCGGGCCGCCTGCTGGAGCAGGCCGATGTGTATCTGCTCACCACGCACAATTTCCTGTTCTGGACTTGGGAGGATTGGACACGGCTGGCCGATGCCACCGTTGTGATGAAGGATGACACCATCAAGGTGAACATTTCCAAGAAGGACATCACCACCGGGGAGGAGCTGCCCGGTGCCACGCTGGTGATTCGGGACTCCGAAGGGCAGGAGGTGGAGCGCTGGACTTCTACTGCCACGCCCCACTACATTGAGAAACTGCCCGCAGGCGATTACACCTTGACGGAGGTCAGCGCACCGCTGGGCTATGCCATGGCAGAGGCCGTGGAGTTTACCGTATTGCCCACTGGCGAAATTCAGACCGTCACCATGCTGGATGATGTGATTAAGGTTCAAATCTCCAAGAAGGACATGGCAAACGGGCAGGAGCTGCCCGGTGCCACACTGGTGATTCACGATTCCGAGGGTCGGGAGGTGGAACGCTGGATTTCTACTGCCACACCCCACTACATTGAGAAGCTGCCCGCTGGCGGTTACACGCTGACCGAAATCAGCGCACCTTCTGGATATGCCATCGCAAACACTGTTAATTTTACTGTGCTGCCCACCGGCGTGATTCAGATCGTCACCATGCTGGATGATGTAATTAAGGTTCAAATCTCCAAGCAGGACATGGCAAACGGGCAGGAACTGCCCGGTGCCACGCTGGTGATTCGCGATTCCGAAGGTCAGGAGGTGGAGCGCTGGACTTCCACCGCCACGCCCCACTATATTGAGAAGCTGCCCGCAGGCGATTACACACTGACCGAAATCAGCGCACCTAACGGGTATCATGTGGCGGAAACCATCCGCTTTACCATCCATCCCACCGGCGAGATTCAGACCGTTACCATGAATGATAAGCGAATCGAACCCCCGCCACAGCAACACCCGGACACGCCCGATCCCCCTGCCCCCACACCTGCACACACCCCGGTGCCGACACCGTCCCGCATGCCGACCATCCCCCAAACGGGAGACAGCTTCCCCGTTGTACTGCTGGTGATTTTGCTGCTGGCATCTGCCGCAGCCCTGTTCGCTGTTGCCCTGTACGGGCGCAGAAACCGCCTTCCCAAACCCATCGACAAATCCAAATCCAAGTAAAGGAATCTGAGGACAAATGAAGAATGTTCACCCAACGGGCAGTCCTCGCGGACCGCCCGCTTTTTATGAGGATAATATGAAACACATATTATGTTGCAGCTTTGGCAAGGACAGCCTTGCTACCGCACTTCTGGCCTTACAGCATGACGAGCCTTTGGACGAGTTGGTGTACTGTGAGGTAATGTTTGACAGCGGACTTTCTGCAGAACCACCGGAACACGCCAGATTCATTGCACAGGTGGCAATTCCTTATTTTGAACAGAGAGGGATACCCACCAGAATCTTGCGTTCCAAAAACACCTATCTATCCTGCTTCTATCGCATTGTTACACGCGGGCAGCTACAGGGGAAGTATTCAGGCTTTCCATTAAGTAACCGTTGCAAAATCCTTCGGGATTGCAAACTACAACCCGTCAGAGAGTACATAAAAACCCTGCCACCCGATACCGTTCAATATCTCGGCATCGCATTGATGAGCCGCATCGTTTGGAGCGGCTACAGTCCAATCAGATTTCACTCATGGAGAAATACCATGTCACCGAGCAGGATGCCCGCCGAATGGTGGAGAAGGCAGGACTTCTTTCGCCCATATACCGGTTCACCAACCGGGGCGGTTGTTGGTTCTGCCCCAACGCCTCTCTGAAGGAGCTGCGGCACCTGTACTTTACTCACCCGGACCTATGGAACCGTCTCATGGAATTGCAGGATGTTCCCAACAAAACATCGGAGTATTTCAGTTGGACGAAAACAGTGCGGGACCTTGACCGGAGATTCCGAATGGAGGGGCTTCAATTAAGTTTTTATGATGAGGAGAGATAGACTTGGACAATGAAAATCAAACTCCCCGCGCATGGCTGTATGCGCGGATTCCCGGCAACTACGTTGCCACACAGGACAGCCTCGAAGTCTGCCGCATGAGGGCGGAACGGGACGGCTGCCAGATCGCAGGCAGCAGTACCGACCTGCGCAGCACATGGCATTTCCGGCCCGGTTATCGCTCCATGATGCAGCAAATCAAACGGGGCCAAATTGACCGGGTTTACATCTGCCGAATGCGGCAGGTCAGCGGCAAGGAACGGCATCTGATTACTTTTTTCAAGCGGCTGATGCGGCACGGCGTCCATGTGATGACAACCGAATATGATCTGCCCACGCGGGTGGGCCGGTTCCGTATGCACCGAAAACTGGTGAAATACTCGGAGCGGAAACGGTATGCCCTTCCGTGGCAGTAGGTTTCAGATGGCTGCGTCCAGTGCTGCGCACTGGACGAGCAAGCACAAGCTTTGCTCTCTGGTATAAAATCGTTCCAGCGAGTGCAGACTGT
>CAYTXW010000008.1:17348-25133 GCA_964441575.1 uncultured Oscillospiraceae bacterium | reverse complement strand
GCACGGGGAACGGATTGCCACGGCCATTCTGCGGAATGGCCTCGCAATGACAGTGGAAAACCGGAAGCCGTGTCGAATTGACAGCGCAAGGCCCGGAGAAACGGTGTCATTGCGAACCAGTGACCGACGTCACTGGTGTGGCAATCCGTACTCCAAAATGTTGCGATTCTGTGCGCATTTGCGGCAATCGGCTTCGCAATACCACTGTTGTGTTTCATCCTCGTTTTTTTCTGGGATATTTTCCCCTTTATTTGAAGGGATGACAGAACGGGAATTCTGTGATATACTGGACATACTAAAAACAAAAATGAAAAGGAGTGCATTTCCATGGAATACATTTTGACAAACGAGAATTTTGACGAGATCGCGCTTGGCAGCGAGGAACCGATTCTGGTGGATTTCTGGGCAAGCTGGTGCGGCCCCTGCATGATGCTCAGCCCCATTGTGGAGCAGTTGTCCGAAACACACAAGGTGGGCAAGGTCAATGTGGACGAGCAGATGGATCTGGCCCGCCGGTACGGCATTTCCTCCATTCCCTCCCTGCTGGTGTTCAAGGGCGGCAAGCTGGTGAACCAATCCCTGGGCTATCAAAGCCTGGCGTCGCTGGAAGCTCTGATGGAGGTCTGACATGGGCAAGGTTCGGCTGAACGAAAACCGGGAAGTGGTAAAAACCGTTCGCGAGGGCCTCAAGCGCACCGGCGGCTACTGCCCCTGCCGCCTGGAGCGGACCGACGCCAACAAATGCATGTGCGAGGAATTCCGCCGGCAGATTGAGGACCCCAACTACGAGGGCTACTGCCACTGCATGCTGTATTATAAGGAGAAATAGCGGAAAGGCTGTCTCAGGGTGATTGGTTGCAATCGCAGGAGACAGCCTTGTTTTTCTTTTCTGCCCGAATCCGCAGCATCAAGCAATGCCGTGACGCGGGATTTTTCCTTCTAGTAGGGTGTAAAGTCTAAAACTTTAGGTTTGCACCGCACCCTCGTGCCCCCTCTTAGGGGGCTCCGCGAAGCGGTGGGGGTTGTAGCAAGTTTGCAATTTTACCGTATGATCGTACCGTTCTGTTGTCCAACAACCCCCAGTCTGCCCTTCGGGCAGCCAGCCCCCTCGGAGGGGGCACGAGGTGTGCCTCTTAAAGTTTTAGAATTTACAGTCTACTAGTCCTGCGCCGACAGCTCTACCGCGTGGCGGACGAAGGACAGAGGCGGGACAGGCCTGGGCAGCTGCATCCGGAAGCGGGACTGCGGGGTGCGCGGCTCTAAGAGGATGCCGCAGTCCATATCCCGCATGGGCGGGACCGTCATGGAGAAGGGCTTGCAATCCGGGCCAACCAGCTCCACCGTGTCCCCCGCCGCGAATTTATTCCGCAGGCTCAGGGTGGCCATGCCGGTTTGGTCGCACGCCTCCACCAAGGCGCAGATCTGCCAGTCGCGGATATAGCGGCCATGGGCCGTATACTGGCCCGGCTCGCCGTAGAAAAAGCCGGTGGAATAGGGGCGGTGAGACACATGCTCCACCTCGTCCCGCCAGACCGGGTCCGCCGGGCGGCCCGCCGCTACATCGTCCAGTACATGGCGGTAGGCCCCGGTGACAATGGCGGCGTAATAGCCGGATTTGGCCCGGCCCTCGATTTTCAGGCAGTCGATCCCGGCGTCCATCAGATCATCCAAATGGTCGATCATGCACATATCCCGGGAATTCATAATGTAAGTACCCTTTTCGTCCTCAAACACCGGGAAATACTCGCCGGGCCGCTTCTCCTCCATGAGGGCATACCGATAGCGGCAGGGCTGGGCGCAGGCGCCGCGGTTGGAATCGCGCCCCGTCATGTAGTTGCTGAGCAGGCAGCGGCCCGAATAGCTGACACACATGGCCCCGTGGCAGAAGGTTTCCAGCTCCAGCTCCGGCGAGACCTTTTCGCGGATCTCCCGGATCTCCGCCAGGGACAGCTCCCGGGCCAGAACCACCCGGCTGGCCCCCAGATCATACCAGGCCTGGGCGCAGAGATAGTTGCCGACGGACTGCTGCGTGGAAATATGCCGCTGGCAGTGGGGCGCATACTTCCCCGCCAGCGTGAACGCCCCCAGGTCCGCCAGGATCAGGGCATCGGCCCCGGCGGCGTCCAGCTCCTCCAGATAGGCGGGCAGAGCCGCCGCTTCTTCATTACGGGGCATGGTATTGACGGTCACATGGACCAGGACGCCCCGCTGGTGGGCATAGGCCACGGCCTTGGGCAGGTCCTCCGGGGAAAAGTTCCCGGCAAAGGACCGCATGCCAAAGCTGGTTCCCGCCAGATACACCGCGTCCGCGCCGTAGGCCACGGCCAGCTCCAGCCGCTCCCAGTCTCCGGCGGGACAGAGCAGCTCCGGCTTACGTCTTGCCGTCATCGGCATCCTCCTCCGGCTCCGTTTCGCCGCCGTCCCCGGTCTCATCTCCGCCGTCTTCCTCTTCCTCCTTGTTCTTGCCGCTCAGCTCATCCAGATAGGCCTGGTATTCCGCGCTTGTGGCAAAGAACACATGGGTGCCGGTCAAATCCGGGGCATAGAAATAGTAATCCGTATCCGCCGGATACAGGGCCGCACGGATGGAGTTGATGCCGGGATTCGCAATGGGGCCAACCGGCAGGCCGGCGTTGGTATAGGTGTTATACGGGCTGATGACCGCCTTATCCGCATTGGTCAGGACATCCTTCCGCTCGGGCAGCGCATACTGGATGGTTGCGTCGATATTCAGGCAGGGATAGAGCTTGCTGCAAAGACGGTTGTAAATGACCGATGAGATGGAGGCGCTTTCCGCTGTCCGGCCCGTCTCCTTCTCCACCAGGGACGCCACAATGATCACGTCATGGAGGGTCAGGCGGCCGCTTTGAATCTCCGATTCCGAGAACCCATTGGCCCTCATTTTGGCGGAAAGGCTCTCATTGAGGTCGTCCAATGCCGCATACATATCGTCGGTAATCTTATTGTTAAAGTTCCGCAGGAATTTCGCCAGCACATTGGCGGCCGCATCATTCACATAGAAGTCATAGGTGTCCGGGAACAGATAGCCCTCCAGGCGGCGGTAATCGCCATAGGCCAGGTCCTGCAGGAAGTCATAGTCAAATTCATAATTGGCCGCCGCTTCCTCCAATTCCTCCACCGAACAGACATGGTTATCCTCCAGCATCTGGAAAATGTCGTCCGCCTCATAGCCTTCCGGAATGGTAATCCGAACGGTGGCCCGGTTTTCCGACGTGGAGATCATGCCGTTGACCAGGGCATGATAGTCAAACATCTCATTCAGCTCATAGGTGCCGGGGTCGATTGCCTCCTCCGCGCTGGCGACCAAGCAGTAAAACTTGAACAGCCATTTATACTGAATCAGCCCTTTATCATAGAGCATATCGGTAATTTCGGAGATGGAAGCGTTCTCCGGCACCGTCACCGTCACCACCACATCGTCGGCCGTCAGCGCACAGACGTCATCGGCGCATTTCCAGCCTAAAATCGCCAGCAGGACGGACGCCGTCAAGACGCAGCACACATACAGCAGCGTCCGGATGATCGCGGGAACATGGTACCGCTCATCCTCATCTTCCTCCGGATACAGCTCCTCATCCGTTGTCAGATCCGCGTATTCGGCGGGAAGCACCGGCTCAAAGTGCTGCTCCGGCTGATGGAATTCGTCTGTTTCCAGTTCCTCCTTGATGCTCTGCAGCAGCGCGTCCAGCTCGCGGTCCTTCTCGCTCTTTTCAAATTGATCTTGATCAGACATAGACTCCTCCGATCCTCAAAGCCGGTAGACCAGGCCGGACCGGACCTTTGCGGCAGCTTCTCCGCCCCTTAAGGTCTCCAGCAGCAGCAGGCCGAAATCCAGCGCCGCGCCGGGGGCGCGTCCGGTAATCAGCCGCCCGTCCCGCACCGCAGGGGCGTCCTGCATCTCCGCGCCGTCCATTTCCGGCTCCAGGCCGGGGTAGCAAACCGCCCGCCTGCCGGCGGTGATTCCCAGCTTCGCCAGAACGGTGGGACCGGCGCAGATGGCGGCCACATAACGGCCATGCTCGCCAGCATAGCGTACAGCATGCAGGGCTGCTTCGCTGTCCAAAATAGAGCGGACACCGCCCATGCCGCCGGGAAGCACGATCATCTCCATGGCTTCCAGATTCATTTCCTCCACAGTCAGGTCCGCCTGAACGGTCACGCCGTTGGAGCCTGTTACCATCCGGCCTCCGATTCCCGCCAGCTGCACATCCACGCCGCCCCGGCGCAGAATATCGCACGGCGCCACCGCTTCTATGTCCTCAAATCCAGTTCCGAGCATGATATAGACCATTGTTATCCCTCCAAATCACGTTGATGAATTGTTCCATAAGGCAAGTTTCCCACAATCAGGCGCTTCCTATTCTCCGGCGGACCACAGCCCACAGAAACTTGGGCAGCCGCAGCATGCGCCGAAACCGCCACGGTTCCTTCAGCAGCCGGTAGAACCACTCCAGATTGCAGGCAATCATCCACCTCGGCGCACGTTTTACCGTTCCGGCAAAGGAATCCAGGCTGCCGCCGAGGCCGATCATCAATCGGACCTTCAAATCCTTTTGATGGGCCGCCATGAATTTCTCCTGCTTCGGGGCGCCCAAACACACGAACAGCACATCCGCGTTCGCCGCGTTGACCGCTTCGATCACCGGACCCTCGTCCCGGAAATAGCCATCGGCAACACCGCAAATCTGCAAACCCGGATGCTTTTCCAGCATCTTCTCCGCGGCCAGCTCCGCCACACCGGGCTTGCTGCCCAGCAGATACACCCGCTCCCCGGTTTCGGCCAGGATTCCAAGAAGTCCGTCGGCAAAATCCACCCCGGCAACCTTCTGTTTCAAGGGCGTTTTCAGAATTTTTGAGCCCAGGACCACACCGGCCCCGTCAGGCAGAACCAGATCCGCGCCGTTGAGCAGATCCCGGAGTTCTTCATCGGCCATGGCCTCGTAGACGATCTCCGAATTGGGCGTCACCACATAGGATGCGCCGTCCCCTGACAGCAGGGCCTGAGCCGTGGAAAGGGCTTCATCCATGGTGACATTGTCAAACCGGACGCCCATTACATCGACTTTCATTGGCAAGTATCCCTTCCCAAGATTGTTTTTATTTTATTTTACCACAGGTCCGGCGCTTAGGCAAGAACACAAATCCCGCCTTTTGGCATAAACTGTGATGAAAGCCTTTGCTTTACAAATCTCTAGGAGGTCATCCAAATGCCCGATCAAACGCCAGCCTGTGATCTTTCGGGAATTCGGGAAGCCGTCTGCATCCACACCAAAAAGGTGCTGGACGCCTGCCGTGATAAGGATTGCGTGGAGGATCTTCGCGTGTACTTAACCCGGGAGTCCCAGGCCGTTCTGGACCGCTGCGCCAGCGCCCGCGCCCGGTGCGTGGAGCTGCTGCACGCGGACATCGAAACGGAATGCGTACCGTACAACAACGGTTTCTTCACCCTGAACATCACGTTCTTCTACCGGGTCGTGGCCGACGTCACCGTCAACGGCACCCGGCCCACCACTGTTTACGGCCTGGCTGTGTTCTCCAAACGCGCCCTGCTCTTTGGCGGAGACGGCAGCGCCAAGATCTTCACCAGCCGGATGTGCGGCTGCAAGCACAACAGCCAGCGCAACAACGCGCCCCAGGCCGTGGTAGAGGTTGTGGACCCCATGGTCCTGGCTTCCAATGTGGCGGACGCCTGTAATTGCTGCTGCAGCTGCTGCGATCTGCCGGAGCTGCCCGAATGTGTGGCGTGCTGCTTTGACGACGAGCTGGTCCTCTCCGGCGAGTGCAAGCGGCTGCTGGTCACAATCGGCCAGTTCTCCATCATCCGCCTGGAGCGCGACACCCAGCTGCTGATTCCGGCCTTCGACTACTGCATCCCCACCAAGGTCTGCAGCGAGACCGGCAACATCGGATCGGCGGAAAGCCCCTGCGACATCTTTGGGAAAATCGAGTTCCCGGTGGACGCCTTCTTCCCCGGCCGCAACGAGCCGTGCATCGATCCCGGCGAAAGCTGCACAGGCTGCTACAGAACCGTAAGCAAATAAGCGGATAAGCGGAAAGCAGGCCCCTGCATCCCCCTCAACGGGGCGCAAGGACCTGCTTTTTTTACGCCGAAGGGGCGCTCTCCCATCCCCCTTTGGCGCAATCCTTCTCAGGACTCTATGCTCAGATGGTTCTTTTGCAGCGCCTTTCGGATGGCAACGGCCAGAATGGGAGCGAAGATCAGCGCCACCACGGCGTTGAAGGCGGTGGCGGGAACCTTGGCGGCTACCGTTGCCAGCGCCGGTCCGGGTTCCAGACCCGCCAGAATCCGGCCGTTGTAGAAATAGCTCTTGCCCAGATACAGCACCGCGTAGGCCAGAGCGCCGGCCAGGGTACCCAGCAGGTCCCAGACATAGCCGTTCCTTTCACGCTTGCGGGCGCTCCAAACCACCAGACCGGCGGCCAGACCATAGATGCCCTTGAACAGGAAGGTGATCCAGGCCTCCGAAATATACAGCGGATTGGTCATATCATAGATGGCGGAGCCAAGTCCGGCGGCCACTCCGCCAAACCAGGGACCCAGTAAAATGCCGGACAGGGCGCAGAAGATGTTGCCCAGATGGAACGAGGTGGTTCCGGCAATGTCGATGGGCAGGGTGATCCGCAGGGCGGAGCCGACCACGACGAGCGCCGCGAACAGGGCGGTCAATACGAGCTTTTTTGTGGAAACACGGGTTTGCATGATACATCCCTCCATGGATGATTTGACTCTATTATACCGAAATCTGGCCCTAAATAAATAGTCAGTTTTTTTCTTTTTCTTATGGCCAGTTCTGCCGGTCCCGGGCGGCGCACTTCCGCCGCCCGAAATAAGCGCCTCCGTCTGCGCGCGGGGCCTGGTATTTTCTGTAAGGATTTGCAATGCGGCGAAGGATACGGTATAATGGCCGTAAAGCAGTCATCATTCTTTTATTTTACCGTTTTGCTCCCGTCCTTCGGGCGGAATCGCGGAACATGGTATCATAAAATAACAACAGGAGGCATGAGCATGATTGCCATTGCATGTGACCATGGAGCATATACCCTGAAAGAAGTGCTGAAGCGGCATCTGGATTCCCGGGGGCTGGAATACCGGGACTTTGGGACCTATTCCACAGAGAGCTGCGACTATCCGGATTTTGTCGCCCCGGCGGCCAAGGCCGTGGCCGATGGCGAATGTGACCGGGGCATTGTCCTCTGCACCACGGGCATCGGCGCGTCCATCACCGCAAACAAGGTCAAGGGCATCCGCTGCGCCCTGCTGTCGGACGTTCTGTCCGCCCGCCTGACCCGGCAGCACAACGATACCAACATGATGGCCCTGGGCGCGGGCATCGTCGGCCCCAATCTGGCCATGGAAATTGTGGATGTTTGGCTGGATACGGAATTCCAGGGCGGCCGCCACCAGCGCCGCATTGACAAGATGATGGCACTGGAGAAGTAAAAAAACAGCACACACCCTCGTGTTCCTTTTTTCGGGAACACGAGGGTGCGCTGCGAATCGATATTTTTACCGTTTGCCGCCCCGGAAGCTGCCGCCGCCCCGGCTGCCGGAGCCGAACCCGCCGCTCCGGCCGCTGCCGCCCCGGAAGCTGCCGCCCCGGCTGCTGCCGCTCTGGCTGCTGCCGCTAAAGCTGCCGCCGGAACTGCGGGAATTGGAACCGCGGGAATTGGTTCCGCCGGATCTCGGTCCCGGATTGGGTCCGCGGCCCGGATCGGGTCCGGGGCCGGGACCGGGACGCGGCC
>CAYTXW010000008.1:0-17248 GCA_964441575.1 uncultured Oscillospiraceae bacterium | reverse complement strand
CCCGGATTGGGTCCGCGGCCCGGATCGGGTCCGGGGCCGGGACCGGGACGCGGCCCGGGTCCGAAGGGCGGCCGGTAGCGCGGTCTGCCGAAGAAGAAGAACCGTGGTCCGCCGGCGCGGAAGCCGCCGATCACCCGCCGTCCCGCCCAAACCAGGAGCGAAACCACTGCCGCAAGGATGATCAGCACAATCAGAATCAGGAACACGAAGCCTCCGCCAAAAAGCAGTCCGCTGCTCCGGCCCGTCTCATTCGCGGGGATATCGGGAAAATTCTTTTCATACCAGTCGGGCAGCTTCTCAAACAGGGCCGGAAGCCCGCGGTTCGCGTCTGCCGCCCCGTTCTGCAGCGACTCGCGGAACAGGTTCTCCAGCTCGCTGTCCACATAGGGTTCCAATTCGTAGCCGGAAACGAAGTAATAGTCTCCCGTCTCGCCGTCCAGCAGGACAAGGCAGTCATACCCGCTCAGGCCCATTTCCTCTGCGGTCTCATAGGCCAGGTCCTCCATGCTCTGACCGTCCGGGACGGACATCGTGGCCACGCCGCAGATGCTTCCGTAGTAATAGTCCAGCTCGCCGTTCACGGCGCACAGCGTTTTCTCCGTACTCTCCGACAGGATATCCGCCTCATCCCACAGGAAATCGGTGTAGGCGGCATAGTTTTTCTCTCCCCACTTCTCTCCCCGGTTGCTCTTGGCCTGCCCGATGGCCACAGCCGCCACGACCATAGCCACGCACAGAAGAATCGCCACCCAGCGTTTCTGCAAGAATTTCATAGGCACTCCTTACCGTCCTCAGCCGCGCAGCTCCAGGAGCTTCTGCTTCAGCTCGCCTTCGATGCGGCGCATTTCCACCTCGGCCTCCTGGCGCTTCTGGCGGCCCTCGGTCTGAATCTTCATCACCTCGTCCAGGGTGGAAATCAGGCTCTCGTTGGTATGCTTCAGCGTCTCGATGTCCACAACGGACCGCTCGGATTCCCTGGCCGTCTCAACCGTGGCCATTTTCAGCATATCGGCATTGGACCGCAGCAGCTCGTTGGTCATATCCGTCACCTTCCGCTGGGCCTCCATGGCCTGCTGGGAGTGGTGAATGCCAAGGTTCAGGACCATCTGGCTCTTCCACAGCGGAATCGTGTTGACCAGGGAGGTCTGAATCTTCTCAGTCATCAGGGTATCGTTGTTCTGAATCATCCGGATCTGCGGACCCATCTGCAGGGAAATAACCCGCGTCATCTCCAGGTCGTGGAGCTTCTTCTCAAAGCGGTCAATCAGCTGGGCATAGTCGTTGGCCGCCTGGGCGTCCTCGGGCTTGCCGCTCTCCTGGGCTTTCTGCCGCAGCTGGACCAGGGTTCCGTTCGTCTCCTCGGCCACCTTCTGGCGTCCGGCCAGGATATACATGGTCAGCTGCTTATAGTAGTCCAGATTCTTCTCATACATCTGGTCCAGGACCGCAATGTCCTTCATCAGGGTGATCTGGTGCTTTTCCAGCGCTTCGCTGATCCGGTCCACATTGACCTCAGCCTTGCTGTATTGCACCTTCATCTTTTCCACGGAGGAGCTTGTCCTCTGGAACAGGCCCGCCAGGCCCTTCTTCTGCTGCTCCGGCGTTTCGATGCTTTTCAGCTCCGAAACCAGGCTGGCCAGCATGTCGCCCACCTCGCCCATATCCTTGGTGCGGACGGTATCCAGGGCGCTTTCCGAAAAGGCGGCGATGTTTTTCTGCGCCGCCGCGCCGTATTGCAGCACCTGCTGAGAGTTGCCGATATCGATCTGCTTGGCAAAGTTCTTGACGGCCTCCTGCTCTGCGGGGGACAGAATGCTCAGATCGGGACCGGCGGCGGGGGCTGCCTCCCGGACCAGCGCGGTCTCCTCCTGCACCTGCGGCTTTGGCTCCTCCAGGTCTGGCGTCAAGGTCAGCGTCGGAATTTTTTCTTCCATAGTGGGTCACTCCTCATCAAAATCTTTTTTCCCGGTCAGGCCCTGGCTCGCCATCATGCGTTCCATCACCTGAATCTCTGCGGTAATATCCACAATGTCGCGTTCGAACAGGTCGTCCAGCTGCTTCTGGAAGGCCACGATCACCTTATCCAGCATCTCCTCGATCTGCTTCATGCCGTTTTCAATGTTCTCGCCCTTCAGCCCCACGTTCTGCATCTGGACATACTGCTCCAGGAGCTTGATGGTGGTGGGCAGATAGTAATTCATAAACTGGCGGACCTGCTTGAGCTTGTCCTCCTTCTTCTCCACCTGATCGATGATGGAGGCCGTGAGAATCTCGATCTGCTTCAGCTGGGCGGAAAGCTTATAGTCCGGAATTTCATCGTTCAGCTCCCGAATCCGCCGGACAGAGGTGCGGCCCTGGCGGACCACGGCGTCCAGCTCCGGGTTGCCGGTGGATTTTTCCGGCTCCGGCGCGGGTTCCGGCGCGGGCTTCGGCTCCGGTTCCGGCGTCTCGGGCCGGGGCGCGGTTTTTTGCTCCTTCTGCGGTTCCGGCTCTTCCTTCTTTGACGAGGTTTTCTTTCCGATGCTGTTTAGGAGCAAATAGACCGCGACGGCCAGCACGCCGCAGCGCACAAAGCTGCCGAAGCTGGAAAGATCGAAAAAGATGCTGTAGAGAAGGCAGACCAGGCCAAAACCATAGATGGGGAAAACGGGCTTTCTGTTTTTATTCTTCCGCATATTGACCACCATATTATCCGAATATGGATTTAGTTTATCACGTTAAGGGCAGAAATGCAAGAACCGGCAGCATTTCTAACCGGATTGACAGAAAAATTAATCCTGATATAATAGAAACGCCACGCCGGGAACTGCGCACCGGCCGTGCGCAGCTCCCTATATCAAACGGCAGCGCAGACCCGCGCAGTGACCGGGAGCCTTTTCCGCGCTGCCGTGTATTCATAATTATGCCGTCTTTCTCCCTTGCGGAACAAAAAAACGCAAATTTTTCATGGAGGTTGCCATCATGATCAAAGTCTCCCCTTCCATTCTCTCCGCCGATTTCGTCAACCTGGAGCGCGATATCCGCGCCCTCTCCCCCGCCGGGGCCGACTACGTCCATGTGGACGTGATGGACGGCCAGTTTGTCCCCAATATCACCATCGGCATTCCGGTCGTGGCTGCCATCCGAAGAATCACCTCTCTGCCGCTGGATGTGCATCTGATGATTGACCGCCCGCTCCGCTATGTGGAGCGGTTCTGTCAGGCCGGCGCGGACATTCTGACCATCCACGTCGAGGCCGACACGGAGGCCCACAATCTGGAGGCCCTGCGGAGCATAAGGGCCTGCGGCGTCAGGGCCGCGGTCAGCGTGAAGCCCGGAACCCCGGCGGAGGCGGTGCTGCCCTATCTGGACCTGTGCGATCTGATTCTGGTCATGACGGTGGAGCCGGGCTTTGGCGGCCAGTCCTTCCTGGCGGACATGATGCCCAAGGTCGCGCAGATCCGGTCGTACATCGCCCGGCGGGGTCTTCCCTGCGAGCTGGAGGTGGACGGCGGCGTCAACGCGGAGACTGCCGGGGCCTGCGTTCGGGCGGGCGCAGACGTGCTGGTAACCGGAAGCGCTTACTTTAAATCCAAGGACCCGGCGGCCTTTGTAAAGGCGCTGAAAGAGAAAAAATAGAGAAGAGATTGTCGCCAAAACGGCGTATAAAAAAGCGTGTCATTGCGAGGAGCGCAGCGACGTGGCAATCCGTACTCCAACTGTTGCAATTCTATGTGCATCTGCATAGAAACGTACTGCATACAGGGGGAACGGATTGCCACGCCAGCCTGCGGCTGGCTCGCAATGACACGCATTTTTCGCGTTTGAGACTTTAATTGTTCGATCCGTCCGAGCGGCCCAGAAGCCGGGTACACAGGCGGTAAAGGGGCATCAGCAGGACGGCGGTCAGCACGGTGTTGGAGATGCAGTGGATCAGATCAAAGGGGATGCCCGCCACCCAGTAGGAAAAGGCCGCGGCCCAGCCGCCGATGAAGAAATAGGGAATGGCGCACAGCGCCCCGAACAGGAGGCCGAAAATCCCGGCCACCGCCGCCCAGAACCACCGCGAGCGGCTCTTTCGAAACAGAACCGCAAACACCGCCAGCACGGTCCATACATACAGATAATTCAGAAACCACATGGAAAAGCCGTAAATCAGGCCCTCCAGCAGCACAAAAATATAAACGCTGTACAGTGCCTTCCACCCGAACAGCAGCGCCGCCAGAATGATCAGCACCGCCACCAGGTGAATATTCGGAAGCGCTGCCATGGCCACCTGGGTCGCCATCATCAGCGCCCCCAGAAGGGCCAGGAAGACAGCCTCGCGCAGTTTACCAGCCGACATTCAGCGTAAACTCGTAGTGATCGCCGTCGGCAATGGGGCAGGAATCCACGCCGTATTCCACATATTCGCCGCTCTTGGTGTAGCCCCACCATTCCTGATTGCCCTCGTCCGCCGTCTCGCCGTCTACGGTCTGGACATAGAGGCCATATTCACTCTCGGACCCGTCCACCAGGTTCTCCTGATCCAGAGCCTGCCGCAGGAATTCCGCGTCCGTCTGGATTTCAAAGGTTTTGACAGAGCTGTCGGAATGGGTGACCTCCACCGTAATGGTCTTGCTGCCCGGCGTACCATTGGGCGAGAACGCAAACCAGCAGACTGCCGCCACGATGACCAGGGCCAGCAGAACCAGAACGGCAATTAAAGCTTTCTTGTTTTTCATTGTAAATCTCCTTTTCTTCTCTTTCATTGTTTCTTTTCTTTCCTTGTTTCTTGTTTCTTGTTTTCTGACAGCGCCAACTGGCGCGACGCGTAGGTATAGGCCAGTTTATAGTCCTCCTGCTCGCGGTAGCACTGCTCCAGAAGGGCATACAGCTCCTTTAACTGCAGCAGGGGCAGCGACGGCTCCTGCTCCGCCTGGCGGAGATACAGCACCGCGTCCCGATACCGCTCCCTCTGCATTTCCAGCATACCGCGCAGAATGAGATACTCCGCTTTGGCCCGCTGGGACAGATCCGGTATGGACCACAGCTCCCGCTCCGCCGCCTGAGTCTGCTGCCGGGACAGATGATACCGGGCCAGCGCCAGATGCCGCCCCTCCTCCAGCCCCAGGGTCTTGCACTGCGTCTGGAGATGCTCGACGCTTTCGGCGGCATCCCGGCCTTCGGCCAGAGCGCAGCGGGTCAGAATCAGATAGGCCGTTGCCAGATCGGAAGATCCGGCATACAGGCTTTCTCCGCATGACGCCGCAATCCCGGCCTCCGCCTCCGCCTCCTGTATGCGTTCGCTGCCCAGATCCTCCCAGGCGCATTGCAGCGCGCTGCGAAGCAGCAGCAGGCGGTATTCCTCCCCCTCGGCCTCGGGGTGGGCCTGGAGAAGCGTCATGCAGGCCCGGTTGTCGGCCGCGCGGTAGAGGCTTCGGGCCTGGTCCAGAATCTGTCCGTCTTCTCCGCCGCTCTCCCGATCTCCCAGCAGCCAGCCCACGCGGACCCCCAGGACCTCCGCCAGATATTCCAGGGTCTGGACCGAAGGCGAGGCGGCGTCATTCTCCAGCTGGGAAAGCATATTGCGAGTAATCCGGGCGCCCGCCACCTGGGTCTGGGTCATTCCCCGCTCCAGACGCGCCTTGCGCAGCTTCTCTCCCAGTGTCATGGCAAAGCCTCCTTGCAAAGATTGGATATTGAAACAGCGCAGTAGGCCCTTGCGCCTCATATTTGGAAGTCTGCCGGTCTTGCCCATAGTAGGGTGTTAAGTCTAAAACTTTAGGTTTGCACCGCACCCTCGTGCCCCCCTCTGAGGGGGCTCCGCGAAGCGGTGGGGGGTGTAGCAAATTTGCAATTTTACCGTATGATCGTACCGTTCTGTTGTCCAACAACCCCCAGTCTGCCCTTCGGGCAGCCAGCCCCCTCGGAGGGGGCACGAGGGCGTGCCTCTTAAAGTTTAGAATTTACAGCCTTCTACAGCGTTTGGATGGAGGTGCCTGCATACCGGCGGGCTGTGGACAGCCCGCCCTACCAGGCCTTCGCACCCCCCGAGGGACGCCATTGTCGGTTTACTCGATGGGTGTGCCGTCAGCGTGGAACACCGGCAGCTTTTCCAGATAGATGATGTCGTCCCGCTTCTGGGCGTCGCCCTCGGCCAGGATCGCCATGCGTCCGCAGACCTCGCCGCCGGCGGCCTCCACCAGCTTCTCCAGCGCCCGGAGGGATTCTCCGGTGGAGATCACATCGTCGATAATCAAAATTCGCTTGCCCTTCATAAGCGCGGCGTCATTGCCGTCCAGATAGAGCCGCTGCTCCTTCGCCGTGGTAATGGATTGAACCTTAACCTCCAGCATATCGCGCATATAGAGCTTGGGACCTTTTCTGGCCAGCAGATACTTGTTCTGTCCGCTCTGGCGGGCCATTTCATGAATCAGAGGAATACCCTTTGCCTCGGCTGTCAGAATGTAGTCATAGGGCGGCGCCTTCTCCAGCAGGGCGGCGGCGCTTTTCTCCGTCAGCTCCACATCGCCGAAAATGACGAAGGCCGCAATCATCATCGAGTCGCTGATGGGGCAAAGGGGCAGCTGCCGTTTGACGCCCGCTACGGTCATTTCATAGGTCATAGCACTTCACCTCCTATTTTTTGCGGTTTTGTATATTTTATTATACTCTATCCTCGGCCCGTTGTCAAAATATAACGAAAAAATCAGATAAAAAGAAATAGGGATGGATTTTTGCCGTCTAATATGGTAAGATTCCCTTGTAATATTATCTCTTCGGTATAATCGGGGCGAAATGGGTCCCGAGTTTCTACTGACGGCCTATCCGGCAACTACCGAACAAAAATCAGGCCCGGGAACCGCTGCCTTTCCGGACCGGTTTTGCTTTTCCCCGTTGTCCGTTCCGATTTACCGAACGAAGTCAGGAGGAAATCATGGAGAAAATTTTCAAGCTCAAAGAAAACGGCACCACCGTGCGGACCGAGCTGGTCGCGGGTCTGACCACCTTCATGACGATGGCTTACATCATCGCCCTGAACCCCAATCTGCTGACCGGCTTTGCCACCGGAACGCCCCTGTGGAACGGCGTGTTCCTGGCCACCTGCATCGCATCCGCCATCGGCACCCTGGCCATGGCCTTCTTGGCCAACAAACCCTTTGTCATGGCGCCCGGCATGGGCCTCAACAGCTTCTTCGCTGTGGTGGTTGCCAACATCGCCGCCATGACCGGCATGACCTATCTGGACTCCTTTCAGTCGGCCCTGTCCATCATTCTCATTGAAGGCATCATCTTCCTGCTGCTCTCTGTTTTCAGCATCCGGGAGAAAATCGTGGAAGCCATTCCCCTCGGCGTCCGTCTGGGCATTGCTCCGGCCATCGGCCTGATGCTGATGAACATCGGTCTCGGCTCCAATGTCGGCATCTATGATGAATCCGGCAACTGCTACTATGTCATGCGGGACTTCTTCGGTTCCCTGACTCCCTCCCTGATCCGGGATAACATGGGCAGCGCTTATCCGGAAATGGTTCTGACCGTTGTCACCATGTTCGTGGGGCTGTTCGTCATTGTCGTTCTGGCCCATAAGAAGGTCAAGGCCTGCGTCCTGATCGGCATGCTGGCCGCCTGTGTCGTGAATTGGGCCGGACAGGCCGTCTTCCTGCACACCAATCCCTTCGCCTCTCTCATCGGCGCGTCCTTCCTCCCCGCTTTCGGCGATATGGCCGAAACCACGCTGTTCAAGGTCAACTTCTCCAATTTCTTTGACATCGGCTGGTTTACCGCCATCACCCTGATTATCACCTTCTGCATGATCGATATGTTCGACACCATCGGCACCCTGGTCGGCACCGCCTCCCGGGCCGGTATGGTGGACAAGGACGGCAAGATGCCCAAAATGCGGGAGGCCCTGACCGCTGACGCCGTCGGCACCGTGGTTGGCGCTGTAACCGGCACCTCCACCGTCACCACCTTTGTGGAATCCGCCTCCGGCGTGGAAGCGGGCGGCCGCACCGGCCTGACCGCGCTGACCACCGCCGTTCTCTTCCTGGCCTGCATCTTCATCGCGCCCATTGCCGCCATCATTCCCGCCGCCGCCACCTCCTCCGCGCTGATCTATGTCGGCGTACTGATGGTCTGCAGCCTGAAGAAGGTCAACTTTGATGACATGGCCCAGATCGTCCCCGTGGCCCTGATGCTGATCGCCATGCCCATCTCCGGCTCCATCGGCCACGCCATCGGCATCGGTCTGATCTCCTACACCGTCATCCAGGTGTTCACCGGCAAGGCCAAGGAGGTCTCCGTGCTGACTTATGTGATCTCTCTGATCTTCCTGGTGAAGTTCTTCCTGGTCGCGTAAACGTCCTCCTGTGCGCATCCCCGGCAATTGCAAGGAATTGCCGGGGGATGTATATTTTTCGGATTTCTATTCTTCGCCGAAGGGCTGCCCCTTCAACACCACCTGACGGATAAAGCGAAAGGTTTCCTTCTCGCCCCGGTCCTTCAGCATCGTCAAGAGGTAATGCAGCTTTCGCTTGGTATCCGGGTGCATCATCAGGCTGTCCATTCCCTTCTCCAGGTATTCCAGCGCAGACGCATCCGTGTAATCCTTCCCCCGGTAGACCTTGCAGGCGGCAATGCGGTCCATGACCATTTCCACCAGATACTCCGTGGGCATGGGAACCGGGCCATAGGTCCGGGTGCCGGGCAGCAGATCGGTCCAGTACTCAAAATGGTGCTTGTTCCGTCCCTTATGGTGCATCCAGGCCAGGGAATAGCCCCGGTCCTCCCGCTCCGCCGCGTTGGGGCTGCGGGTCCCCTGGTAGTAGCGTATTCCGGCCCGGAACTCTGTCCAGCTGTATTTGGACAGGTCATGGCACAGGCCGCGCCAGTAAAGCCCCACCTGGAAGCAGTGCTTCATCACCAGGTGGCGGTGCTTGGTAATCGTGCAGAAATGCTTCCACGCGCTGACACACTTCGGCATTTCCTCGCTCCTTTCGTTTATTCCGCGCGCCAATAGGCCACGCTGTAGGGCAAAAGCTCGCTGCCGCCGCCAAAGTCGTGGGGCTTCCCCGTGATCAGGTCTACCGCCCGGCCGCAGCCCGCGTCAAAATGCGCCCGGAAGGGAACGCTGTCCGCGTTGACGGCCACCAGCACCCGCTCCCCTTTCGCCGCCCGTTCGAAAATGATCTGCCGGTTGGTCAGAAGCACATTGCGGTAGCCGCCGTAGCACAGGGCGCGGCTGCCCCGTCTGGCCCGGGCCAGCTCCGCGATCCAGGCGGTCAGGGCGTTGGCCCGGGGCCGCTCCAGAGCCGGGCGCAGATCGGCGTCCCCCTGGGTCTTTTTCCCCTCAATGCCCCACTCGCTGCCATAATACACGGCCGGAACGCCGGGCATGGCAAACAGCAAGCCATAGGCCGCCGGCAGGTGGTTTTTGTCTTTCAGGAGGCTGGCAATGCGCTCCACATCGTGGTTATCCAGAAAATTGAGCAGATGGCAGCCCTTGTAGAGGGTCCAGGGCTCCGGCCCGAACTGCCGCGCCAGACTGTGGCCGATTTCAAACATGTTCATGGAGTTAAAGCTGGAATACAGGCCCTTGTAGCACTCGTAGTTGGTAACGGAGTGGCACATCTCCCCGTTCATCCAGCGGTTATAGTCCCCGTGGATGGTCTCCCCCACCAGCACAAAGTCCGGCTTCAGGCTGCCGGTAAAGGCCCGGAGCTGCTTCAGGTAATCGCCGGACAGGCAGTAGGCCACGTCCAGCCGCAGACCGTCGATGTCAAACTGCTCCACCCAGTTGCGGATGGCATCGAACTGATGCTGTACCACCGCCGGGTTTTCGAGATTCAGCTTCACCAGCCTATCGTGGCCCTCCCAGGACTCATACCAGAAGCCGTCGTGGAAGGCGGTATCGCCGTCAAAGCGCAGATGAAACCAGTCCCTGTAGGGCGACTTCTGTTTGTGGGCCCGCACATCCCGGAACGCCCAGAAGCCCCGGCCCACATGATTGAATACGCCGTCCAGCAGAACCCGCATCCCCGCTTTATGCAGGGCGTCGCAGACCTGCCGGAACTCCTTCGCCGATCCAAGGCGGCAGTCTATGGCATTGTAATCCCGGGTGTCATAGCCATGGGAATCGCTTTCAAACAGGGGATTGAACAGAACCGTGTCCGCGCCGGTCTGCCGGATATGCTCCACCCAGTCCAGCAGCCGCAAAAGCCGGTGTTCCGGGATGCCGTCATTCTCTCTTGGCGCGCCGCAAAGACCCAGGGGGTAAATTTGATATACAGTCGCTTCATCGAACCACACGGAGAACTCCTTCCGCCTTGCGCCGGCCCTCCGGCCCGGCGCGGCTGTTTCGTGATAGGTATAGTATAGGAAATAAAGCGGCCTTTTGTCAAGTGGGCGGTATCCATCAGACCCGATACTCCGACAATGCCTCCTCCAGCTTCTGCAGGGCTTTTTTCTCAATGCGGGATACATAGGAACGGCTGATTCCGCATTGAGCGGCAATTTCACGCTGCGTCAGGGGTGCGCGGCCGCCCAGGCCGTAGCGGAGCGTCAGAATCTTCCGCTCCCGTTCGCTCAGGCACTGCGCCATGGCCCGGTGCAGCTTCCCATACATTTCCCCGGTGCTGAGATCGTCAAACAGATCCTCATCCGAACAGAGGACCTCCATAAGAGACAGGGCGTTCCCGTCCTTGCCGGTCTCGATATACTCCGACAGCGACACGTCCGACGCCGTCTTCCGCTGGCTGCGGAAATACATGAGAATCTCATTTTCCACGCACCTGGCCGCGTAAGTGGCCAGGCGGGTTCCTTTGGAAGCGTCAAAGGAGGAAATGCCTTTGATGAGGCCGATGGTCCCGATGGAAATCAGGTCCTCCTGGTCGGCGGTCTGCGCGTAGTATTTCTTCATAATGTGGGCCACCAGGCGCAGATTGCGCTCGATCAGGACGTTGCGGGCCTGCAGATCTCCCTTCGCCGCCAGTTCCAGATAGTGCTGCTCCTCCGCCGCGGTCAGGGGTTTGGGGAATGATCCGCCGGTTCCCAGGCGCAGCGTGTAAAGCATACTGCTGAATATCAGCCATACTGCAGCAGACAGCATGCGTATCACCTCCATGCTGCTACTGTATGTGCGCTGTTTTGTCCACTTTCCGGGGCGGCGCATTCCGGGGAAATTTTCCCCCGGCAAGGCCTTCGGTTCCGTTTAAGCGGGCTTGCTGCGGACAACGGCCTCACAGCGGTTGATGGGCGTTCCCAGATTGTAGAACTTCTCCTCATAGCCGGTCATGATCCCCACGGGGCCGTGTTCATGGAGGTTTCGGGTGACGTTTTTCAGCTCCATCCCGCAAAACGCGAATTCCTCCAGCGAAAATTCAAAGAGATTTGCGTTATCGGTTTTAAAGTGAATTTCCGCGCCCAGCTTCAGCACATGGCGGTATTTGTCCAAAAACGTCCGGTAGGTCAGGCGGCGCTTGGCGTTCTTGTTCCGGGGCCAGGGGTCGCAGAAGTTGATATACAAGAGGTCGATCTCATCCTCGGCAAAGAAATCCTGAATAAAAGCCACATCCATGGAAATAAAACGGACGTTTTGGAGCCCCATGGCCTTGGCCTTCTCCATGCCTACCACCATGGCCTCCTTGACCCGCTCCACCGCAATCAGCAGAATGTCCGGCTCCGCCGCGGCGGTCTCCACCGTGAATTTGCCCTTCCCGCAGCCCACTTCCACACGAAGCGCCCGGCACTGGGGCATCAGCTCCCGCCATTTGCCCTTGTAATCCTCCGGATTTTGAATCCAGTATTCCGAACAAGCCTCCATCCGAGGCACCAGATTTGGTTTTTTTCGCATTCTCATCGGCCATTCCTCACATCTGAAGATTTTCTATGATTATAGCAAAAACCGGACCCGGCGTAAAGCAATTTTGCGGCAGGGAATCCGCAATGCCGCTAAAAAAGGCTGGACATCCGGCCAAATTTTCCGTATAATCCGAACAGAAATCAAAATCGGAGGAGGAATCCCGATGCGGCGGAGTGACCGGGAGATCAAGGATTGGAATGAAATCATCCGTGTAATGGAAACCTGCGAGGTGTGCCGTCTGGCGCTGCATGACGAAGAATACCCCTATCTACTCCCATTGAATTTCGGAATGCAGATTGAGAACGGCAAAATCGCGCTATATTTCCACGGCGCGAACGAAGGGCGAAAATATGAGCTAATCGCTAAGGACAATCGGGCCGCCTTTGAAATGGACTGCTCCCACGGCCTGGTGACAGACGCGGAAACGGGACACTGCACCATGGTATACGAGAGCGTCATCGGGCATGGCCGGATCGAAATTCTGCCGGAAGCGGAAAAATATCCGGCTCTTTGTCTGCTGATGGCGCATTATCACAAAGGGGATTTCGCTTTCAGCGAGGCCGCCATCCCGCGCACCACAGTCATGAAGCTCACCGTGGAGCATGTTACCGGGAAGACCCGCGTGAAAAAGCGTCCGTAATGCTGTCGCGGGCCGCCGCGATCCATCCCGCATTTTGCCCTTGCTTTTCCGCGCCGGATTGTATATAATAGACACGTTCTCCGGGTTTCGCGAGGCTTGGTATCGCGCTCGGTGCGGGAGAATACGCCCAGCCCGGCAGAAAGGGCAATATCGGGGTGTTGCGCAGTTGGTAGCGCGCCTGCTTTGGGAGCAGGAGGCCCGGGGTTCGAGTCCCCGCACTCCGACCATTTTTGTGAGAAAAACCGCCGAAACCGGCGGTTTTTCTGCGTTAAAAGCGAGAATATAAGGGTCTTTCTGAAATGGCGCCTGACGAACACGGACATTCCGGCCGGACCGGAAACATTTAAAACCACGGCGAATGTGATTCAAATTTACCATAATAGAGCCCATTGGCGGTTCGGGGTTGCTGCCCAGGCCGCTAAATGCGTCCGTATGCACTGTGGCAACCGTCCGGGGTTCCAACGCCGGGAGGCGCCTGCTTTCGCAGACGCCTCCTTGTGTTTTTATGAGAGCCCTTCATAGGGCATGGCAAGCGTGCAACCGCCAATACGGCGGGATTTGTCCGCTTAAGCGGAACAGGAATTATACAGCAGGAGCATGCCGACGGCAAAGGCCAGGAAGATCAGGCCGGGAAGGAGCAGATCAAACGCGCCGCTCTTTTTCCGCTGCCGCTGAGAATACTCATAGAAGGATGCGTATTTCTTCCGGACCCCTCTCAGATGGGACAGCATCGAGCTGAAGCCGTAGCGAATGCCGTCAAAGAAGCCTTCGCCGGAAATCCGGATGATCAGGCCAAGGCCGGACAGCAGGACGCCGGGAACCAGGGCGGCGTTGCTCAGCACCCGGAACCAATCCCGCGTGGCGGAGGGTATCCCCTGGTAGAAGATGTTGACCGCCAGCATCACAAGGCCGATCAGAAAGACGATCAGCTGCCCGAGATAACGCTTCATTGGCACTGCGCCTTCAGCGTTTCGGCCTCTGCCGCCGTGCAGCGGACAAAGTGCCTGGTCGAAATCTCCCGCAATGCCAGGTCGGCTTCCTCCTCCGGGGTGTATACCGGGGCCTGGTAGACAATCCGCTTGCGCTGCCGCTCATAGTGGGGGTCGGGCAGCGGAATGGCGGACAGCAGGGACCGGGTATAGCCGTGCATGGGATGGGCAAACAGCTCGTCCGAATCCGCCAGCTCCACCAGATGGCCGAAATACATGACGCCGATGCGGTCCGAGAAATACTTGACCACCGACAGGTCGTGGGCGATAAACAGGATGGAGATTCCCATCTCCTCCCGCAGCTGCCCCAGCAGGTTGATCACCTGGGCCTGAATGGACACGTCCAGGGCCGAGACCGGCTCGTCCGCTATGATCATTTTCGGTTCCATGATGATGGCGCGGGCCACGCCGATTCTCTGCCGCTGGCCGCCGGAGAATTCATGGGGATACCGGGTGGCATGCTCCGGAAGCAGGCCCACTTTGCCCAGCACGTCATAGACCATCTCATTGATCTTGTTCTCGTCCTTCATGCCGCGGATATGGAGTCCCTCCGCAATGATCTCCTTGATGGTCATACGGGGGTTCAGGGAGGCCATGGGGTCCTGGAAGATCATCTGAATCTGGGTCAAGGTGGGGTACTTTTTCTTCAGCTCCTTGGACAGGGCGACGGCCTCGCGGAGTTTGGCCTTGGCTTCCTCCAGCCCGGCCTGCGCCTCCGCCCGTTCGGAAGGCGCGGCGGCCTTGCGCACGGCCTTGGCCTGCCGGACGGCTTCCTTTTCGTCCCACACGCCGGCGGTGACGAGCTTTCCGTCAAACCAGACCTTGCCGCCGGTGATGTTATACAGCTTGATCACAGAGCGGGCCGTTGTGGTTTTGCCGCAGCCGGATTCCCCTACCAGCCCGACAATTTCGCCGCGGTTGACCGTGAAGCTGACATCGTCCACAGCCTTGGTTCCCTTAAAATACTGCCGCAGATGCTCCACGCGCAGCAGTTCGGTTGCTTCAGGCGCCATGCTTCACACCTCCCAGCTTCTGCATTCTGCGAATGCGTTCCGTTACGATTTCGGGCGGCTCCACCTTGGGCGCGTTGGGGTGCAGAAGCCAGGTGGCCGCGTAATGGGTCGGCGAAATCGGGAACAGCGGCGGCTGCTCCTCAAAATCAATCGCCATGGCATATTTGTTCCGGGCCGCGAAAGCGTCGCCCTTGGGCGGGAACAGCATGTTGGGCGGTGTGCCGGGAATGGACTCCAGCTTTTCCTTGGTGTCCAGATCGGGAATGGAGGCCAGCAGCGCCCAGGTGTAGGGATGGGCCGGTTCATAGAAGATCTCATCCACCGTGCCGTACTCCACGATTTTCCCGGCGTACATGACCGCAATGCGGTCCGCCATATTGGCCACCACGCCCATGTCATGGGTGATGAAAATGACCGAGAGCTGCCGCTCCTCCTTGATGGAGTTGATCAGCTCCAGAATCTGCGCCTGAATGGTCACATCCAGCGCCGTAGTCGGCTCATCGCAGATCAGAACGTTGGGGTTTGCCGACAGCGCGATGGCAATCACGATCCGCTGCCGCATACCGCCGGACAGCTCGAAGGGGTACTGGTTGTACCGCCGCTCCGGGTCGGAAATGCCGACGCCCTTCAGAAGCTCCAGCGCCCGCTGCTTGGCGTCACGGCGGGAAATCTTTCCGTTGAGCCGCATGGACTCCGTCATCTGCTTGCCGATTTTCATAATCGGGTTCAGGCTGGACAGGGGGTCCTGAAAGATCATGCCCAGCTCGTTGCCGCGGTATTTATGAAGCTGATCCTCTTTCAGCTTCAGCAGGTCCACATCCCCGTAGAAGATGGAGCCGCTGTCCACCACGGCGTTGGGGGCCAGAATGCCCATGAGGGAACGGGCCGTCACCGATTTGCCGGAGCCGGATTCGCCCACGATCGCCAGGGTCTCGCCCTTGAATAGATCGAAGCTGATATCCCGCACGGCCCGCACCATTCCTCCGTTGGTCCGGAAGGATACGGTCAGGTTCTGCACCTGCAGCACTTTTTCTCTTTCGTCCATCATGATTCCTCCGCGCCTCTCAATGTGGGGTTCAGCGCATCCCGCAGACCGTTGCCGAACAGATTAAAAGAGATCATCATCAGGGAAATAAACAGCGCCGGGAACAGAATGGCATGGGGATAGGTGGACAGCGCCGTCTGCGCGTTGGAGAGCATGGTTCCCACGCTGGTCAGCGTGGAGGAATCCAGGTTCAGAACGCCCAGATAGGACAGAGACGATTCCGTGAAGATGACGCTGGGAACCATCAGCACACAGGAGGTGATGATCGTACCCAGGGAATTGGGCAGAATGGTCCGGGCAATGATTCGGGCGTCCTTTGCGCCCAGGGTTCTGGCGGCCAGCACATACTCCTGCCCCTTGAACCGGTAGAACTGGGTTCGAACGGTGCTGGCCACGCCGATCCAGCCGGTCAGCACGAAGGCCAGCAGCAGCGCGCCCACCACTCCGATTTCCTTGCCCCACCGCAGCTGCAGCAGGGAGAACAGAACCATGTAGGGGATGGAGTAGAGCACATCGGCAATCCGCTCCATGATCAGATCCAGCTTGCCGCCGTAATAGCCCTCGATGGCGCCGTAAATCGTACCGATCACGAAGTTGATGGCGGAGACCACCACGCTCAGAAGCAGGGAGAACCGTGCGCCGGAGGCCAGACGCGACAGAATATCGTGGCCCAGGTTATCCGTGCCGAACAGGAAGCAGGGGGCCTGGCCGTAGAGATAGGAAAACCAGTCGTAGTAATAGACACGCACCTGATACTGGGTGCCGCCCATTTTCATGGTATAGTACGCAAGGCCGTCCTCGCTGGTCTCATCGGTCTTGTAGATGGGAACATAGCCGCCGTCTTCATCCCGCTGCGCGATGCCCTTGGCGTCATGCGAAAACCAGTAGTTGGCGTTTTCCTTATTCATTTCCTGCACGACCTTCGAGCTGTCAACAAGAGGATAGAGCAGCTGCTTGCCGCTTTCCTCCTGATAGTCCAGGACCGCCTGATACTCAGAGGGCGTCAGGTTCACATAGACATAGCCCACAGCCTTGTAGGAATCGATTTTCACTTTATAATACGTATTGGTCCGCCCGTTGACCGTGGATTCGTAGCTGTCCATGACCTCGGTGACGGCGCCGATGGCGTCGTTGTAGTCATAGGTCTGCTGGTTCACGGTCTTGGTGGAGCAGCCATCCCAGATTCCAAATCGGCTCATGAGATTGCTTTTGGGCAGAACATAGGTATAGTAGGCATTGGTGAAGCCCATGTCGTAGGTGGAGAAAATGGGCGTCAGGACGGCAAAGAGAACCAGCAGCACAATGATGATCGCAGCCGTCACGGAACCCTTGTTCTTTTTAAAGCGGTTCCACGCGTCGCCAAAATAGCCGACAGCCTTGGTCTCGAACCTGGCGTCATGGATGGAGGCATCCTGCTGGACAAACTGGAATTTCTCCTTGGGGCGGTTCGGGAAAATATCACTCGTCATTATCTTTGCCACCTCCCATTCGGATTCTGGGGTCTACCAGGCCGTAGCTCAGGTCGATGACCAGGGTGGCGGCCAGGCCGATGACCGTGTAGAACATGCTGACGGCCAGGAACAGGGAATAGTCGCGCTCGAGAATGGAGGAGACATAGGTGCTGCCGATGCCGGGAATGCCGAAAATCTTTTCAATAATCAGGGAGCCGGACAGCACCGCGACAAATTCGCAGATAATCATGGGCATGATGGGAACCATGGAGTTCCGAAGCGCGTGGCG
>CAYTXW010000007.1:0-27645 GCA_964441575.1 uncultured Oscillospiraceae bacterium | reverse complement strand
CATATGTTCATCCTTATTGCAAAAGGAGCGGTTCTTTGCTATAATATACAAAAATCTATCTTTGGTAAAGGGACGAAATGATGGAGCAAGTGCGAAGCTTCCGGGATCTGGGACTCTCGGAGGAAATATTGAAGGCCCTCGAGCAGAAGGGCTATGGGTATCCAACCCGCATTCAGGCGGAGGCCATTCCGCCGTTTATGGAATGGAAGGACGTCATTGCCAAAGCCCCTACCGGCACCGGCAAGACCTTCGCCTTTGGCATTCCCATGATTGAGCATATTGATGCCGAATCCGACGATTTGCAGGGGCTGATTCTGGCGCCCACCCGGGAGCTGGCCATCCAGATCTGCGATGAGCTGCGGGGCCTGCTGAAATATTATAAGAATATCCGCGTGGCGGTGGTTTATGGCGGTCAGAAGATGGAGCCGCAGATCAACGCTCTGAAAAAGAAGCCGCAGATTCTGGTGGCCACACCTGGCCGCCTTATGGATCACTATAACCGCAAAAATCTGCGCCTGGACAAGATTCAGACTGTGGTCCTGGATGAGGCGGACCGGATGCTGGATATGGGCTTTTTCAAGGATGTGACCCATATTCTGGACAAGATCAAAAATAAGAAGAACATGGGCATGTTTTCTGCCACCATCTCACAGGAGGTTATGACCGTCAGCTGGATGTACCAGCGGGATGAGGTGGAGATCACCGTTCCGGCCGACCAGGAGAACAAGCCGGATATTGACCAGTATTCCCTGACCGTTTCGCCGCTGGAGAAGACCGAAACCACCCTGCGGCTGATCCGCGCCATGAACTATGAACGGGTCATGGTCTTCTGCAACACCAAGCATATGTGCCAGCGCCTCAGCGATGATCTGCGTCGGGCGGGGCTGGATGCCGACTGTATCCACGGCGACATCCGTCAGGCCGTGCGGGAGAAGACGATGAAGACCTTTAAGGATGGCAAGCTGGCCGTGCTGATTGCCACCGACGTGGCGTCCCGGGGCATCGACGTGGACGATGTGGACTGCGTCATCAACTATGATGTGCCGGAGGAAAACGAGTATTATATCCACCGCATTGGCCGCACAGGCCGGGCCAAGCGCAAGGGCGCGGCCTGGTCCATTCTTGGAAACTTCCCGGAAAAGGCCAAACTGGATGAAATTGCCAAGTATTCCCATTTTTATATCCGTCCCATGAAGTTTATTGAGGGCGATCTGCTGGTGGATGACGAGGTCAAGAAGCCGGTGGTGCGCAAGCGCTTCAAATGACCGCCGCCGAGGAGGGCGTTCTGCTCCTATGCTGCGCCCTGGGTGACCCGGAAAGCCGCCCCCTGACCATGGCCGAATTTCGGGAGCTGGGGCTTCGCGTCCGAGCCTTCGGACGATCCGGCGACGGACTGCGGGATTTGCGGCAGTCCGATCTGACGGCGCTGGGGTATGATGGGGCAAAGGCGGCGCGGATTGTCGGACTGCTGGAGCGGGAGACACGGCTGTGTGCCTATCTGCGGACGGCGGAGCGGCAGGGCATTTATCCCGTTACCCGCGTATCTCCGGCATATCCGACCCGAATCGCCGTGCGGCAGAAGCTGTCCAGCCCCCCGGTCCTGTTTTGCCGGGGAGATGTGAGTCTGCTTGCTGCACCCTCGGTGGCGGTGGTCGGGTCCCGGCGGCTGAATCCACTCAATGAACGTTTTGCGGCCCAGGCCGGGCGGCTGGCGGCGGAAGAGGGTTTGACTCTGGTGTCAGGCGGTGCTGCCGGCGCGGACCGCACGGCCCAGAATGCCTGCTTGCATGCGGGAGGCAGCGCCGTGATCTTTGTGCCGGATTGCCTGAAAGAGTACCCGGCGGATTCGCAGGTTCTTTTCTGTAGCGAGGACGGCTTTGATCTGCCCTTTACATCGGTTCGCGCCATGCGGCGGAACGCCTTGATCCATATGCAGGGAGACCGGACCCTGGCGGTGCAGTGTACTTATGGAAGTGGCGGGACCTGGCACGGCAGCCTGGAAAATTTGAAGCACGGCTGGTCACCGCTGTTTGTGTTTGAAGACGAAACCCGGGGGTCCCAGGCCCTGATCGAACGGGGCGGTACGCCGGTCCGCCGGCTGGAATCGCTTCAGGACTTGAGACCAGCGCAGAAAACCATGTTTGATCCCGCGTAAGCGGATCATATAAATGTAGTATCGCAGAGGAAAGGAGGACCATGAGCGTTCGCTCATCAGAAGCGCCAGCGCCCGCTTTGCGGGATGACGAGGAGAAGCGTGATCGAGAATTCGGCGGATGCGCTTCCGGGGCCCCGGCCCTTGTGATACAGTCAGAAATATGCGGGCAACCGCAAAACAAAGGGGCTGTGACCGGGAGAGAAGTGACAGATAGCTGCGAGTTTGTCCTTTTGATATCAATCTTTATCAGGAGGATTCTATTATGTGTGGTATTGTAGGATACGCAGGGAAAGAGCAGGCGGCTCCGATTTTGCTGGACGGCTTGTCCAAGCTTGAATACCGGGGGTATGACTCCGCCGGTGTATGTGTATTTGATAACGGCGCGTTGAAGGTTGCCAAGGCCAAGGGACGGCTGAAAAACCTGATTGAGCTGACCGATGGCGGAAAAGCCCTGGACGGCGTGGTTGGGATCGGCCATACCCGCTGGGCCACCCACGGCGCGCCCTCTGACGAAAACAGCCACCCCCATATGGCGGACAGCGGCAAAATCGCCGTGGTCCACAACGGTATTATTGAAAACTATCTGGAGCTGAAGGAGCTTTTGATAGCCCGCGGGAAGCATTTCCACTCTGATACGGACACGGAGGTTGTGGCCAATCTGATCGAGTATTACTATGATTCGGGCCTCGACTTCCGGGAATCGGTCCAAAAGGCTGTGGCCCGCGTGGAGGGCAGCTATGCCTTGGGCGTTCTATGCCGGGATTATCCCGACATCATCATCGGAGTCAAGAAGGACAGTCCGCTGATCTTTGGCTACGGCAAGGACTGCAACTATATCGCCTCCGACGTTCCCGCAATTTTAAAGTATACCCGGGATGTGGTCTATCTCAATGATGGTGACCTTTTGGTCATGGACTGCAGCAGCGTTCACTTTTATGACGTCCACGGGGAGCATATCCAGAAGCAGACGGAGCATATTACCTGGGAAATGTCTGCCGCTGAAAAGGACGGCTACGCCCACTTTATGCTGAAAGAAATCTATGAGCAGCCCAAGGCCGTGCGGGATACCATTAACCCCCGGATTAAGGACGGCCATGTGGTTCTGGATGAAATTCAGCTGCCAACGGAGTATCTGGCAAATCTGCGGCAGATCTATATTGTGGCCTGCGGTTCTGCCTACTATGTGGGTGTCCACGGCAAATACATCCTTGAAAATCTCTGCCATGTGCCGGTGGAGCCGGTGCTGGCCTCGGAATTCCGCTATTCCGACCCGGTTCTGGACGATACAACCCTGGTGGTGATTATCAGCCAGTCCGGCGAGACGGCCGATACCCTGGCGGCCCTGCGGGAGGCCAAGCGCCTTGGGGCGCGGACCCTGGCCGTGGTCAATGTGGTGGGCAGCTCCATCGCCAAGGCTGCCGACGACGTACTCTATACCTGGGCCGGACCCGAAATTGCCGTTGCTACCACCAAGGCGTTCTCCACCCAGCTGTCTGTCATGTACTTATTGGCGTTGTATATCGCCGAGAAGCTCCAAACACTGCCCCAGGCCCGGCACGACCAGCTCCTGACGGAGCTGCAGACCCTGCCGGAGAAGCTCCAGCGTGTCCTGTCCGAGGAGACGGTGCGGAACATTCAGTATTACGCCTCTCAGTATTTCAACAACCGGGATGTGTTTTTCATCGGCCGCAATCTGGACAGCGCCACCTGCCTGGAGGGCAGCCTGAAGCTGAAGGAGATTGCCTATATTCACTCTGAAGCCTATGCCGCAGGAGAGTTGAAGCACGGCCCCATTTCCCTGATCGAGGACGGCACTCTGGTGGTGGCCATCGCCACCAATCCGCCGCTGTTTGACAAGACCATGTCCAATGTCAAGGAGGTCAAGGCCCGCGGCGCGGACGTACTTGGCATTACCGTGGAGGGTATGGAAAATGAAATTCATAAGACCATGGAAAGCGCCATCTTTATCCCCAAAACAGATATTCTCTATCAGCCCAGCCTGTCTGTGGTGCCGCTGCAAGTTTTTGCCTACTATGTGGCTCTTATGCGCGGCTGCGATGTGGATAAGCCCCGGAACCTTGCCAAGAGCGTGACGGTGGAATGATGAATTAAGAGAAAGCCCCTCGTGTCCCGCCCATGGGACACGAGGGTTTTTAGAAGCTAGCACGCCCTCGTGCCCCCTCTGAGGGGGCTGTCAGGCCGTAGGCCTGACTGGGGGTTGTACCGACATGCAATTTTACCGATGGTTGGAACAATTGAAAACCACCAACAATCCTGTAGGGGGTGGCGTCCCCGACGCCCCGCAGGGACGCACGACCGAAAGTGCCAGCAGGCGGGACGTCCAGGAGGCCGTCCCCTACGGAAAGGGACACGAGGGTGCGTTCCCATATTTACCGGAAAGTCAATACTTCCTCCACCGGCTTGCGGGCGGCGTTTCCGTGGGGGCCTTCGCCGGGGTAGCCCACAGCCAGAACGCAGGAAACCAGCTGTCCCTCCGGCACCTGGGCCAGCTGGGCCACCTTGTCCGGGTCAAAAAGCCCCATAATAACGGAGCCAAGCCCCAATTCGTGAGCGGCCAGACAGAAGGACTGAGTGGCCAATCCCGCGTCAAAGGACTCCCAGTGGCTGCCCTTTTTCGTGGCGGGGGTTCCGTCTTCGTTGTACCCGGAAACGCCGTGGACCGTGGTGACCAGGACCATGGCCGGGGCGTTCTTTAAGGTTCCGGTGTTTTTCGCAAAGCCCATGACGCCCTCTTCGGCAATCCGATTTTTCAATACCGGATCGTCCACCACAAGAAACCGCGCCGTCTGCGAATTTTTCCAGCTGGGCGCGAACTGGGCCAGAGAGACGGCCTGTTTTAAGATCTCACGGGACACAGGCCGGTCCGCAAACCGCCGGACGCTGCGCCTTGTTTTCAAACAAGTGATAAAATCCATGGAAATACCTCCTTGATTCGGAATCTATTTTATTGTAGCATATTTCGTGCCGGAGAACAAACAGATATCATACCCGGCGAAAGGAAGTGGCCCTGTGTTTGAAGGTTTTTGCCCGGAAACTATCGATTTTCTTTGGGGAATCCGGCTGAATAACAATCGGGAATGGTTTGAAGCCCACAAAAAAGAGTATCAAAATACGCTCTATCTGCCCATGAAGGCCCTGGGCGAGGCGGTGTTTGCGGCGTTTCCCAATGTACCCGGCATGGCCTATAAGGTCTCCAGAATCTATAAGGACGCCCGGATGCACCCGCCCACGCCCTATAAGGAGAGCCTGTGGCTCAGTATGCGGCCCGATGGCTTGCCCTGGAGCGAGCAGCCCACGTTGTATTTTGAGATCCGCCCCGAGGGCTATAGCTACGGCTTTGTGCTGTGGCATCCCAAGACGGAGAACATGACGCGTTATCGGCAGCAGCTGGATGCTCACCCCGATGAATTTTTAAAAATCGTGAAAAAAGCGGAAGCGGATACGCATTTTTCCCTGACGGGCATGGAATACTATCGAAAAAAGCCCTGTCAGGACCCGCGTATGGCACCCTATTATAATCTCAAAAATTTGCAGATTGATGTGGAACGTGCGCCGGACGCGCTGCTCTATTCCGGAGAGCTAGCGGATGAGGTCATTCGAACCCTGCTTGCGCTCTATCCGCTGTATGCGTATTGCTTGAAATTTACAATTTAATCCCCTGGCGGGAGAAATCGCCTGTTCCCGGCTGCGCTTCGACCGGTGAATGGGCGATTGCGCAATTTTGGCAAGGAAAATCTGTTTGTTTTTTCTACGAAACTCCCTGACTGTTTCGAGGCCAAATCAGACATATTAAGCAAGGAACCAAGAAAGAAACAAAACAAGCAGTGAGGGGAGATTTTATGAAAAAACAAATATACCGCCTGCTGGCGGCATGTTGTCTGGCGGCGACGCTGAGTGTGCAGGCGTTTGCGATGCCAAAGACGCTGATCCCAGGCGGCTGCACGGTGGGAATTAAGCTCTGCACCAAGGGGCTGGTCGTCACCGGCTTTGAAAAGGACTCGGCAGCCCAGACGGCGGGACTGCGCAAGGGCGACATTATTATTGAGGTGGACGGAGAGACAGTCCATACGGCGGCGGCACTGCGGCAGAGTCTGGATAAGGAGCAGGTGATTCTGACGGTGCTGCGCGGCGGAAAGGAAGCGGAATTCTGTGTCAGGCCTGTGTCCACGGACAGCGGAATGCGTCTGGGTGCCTATATCCGGGATTCCATGGCGGGAATCGGCACGGTAACGTATTACAACCCGGATACCGGAGAATTCGGCGCATTGGGCCATGGCGTCAACGATGTGGACGCCTCCATTCTCATGCCGCTGGAAGCGGGCGTTGTGGTGGAATCCTCTGTGGCGGATATTCAAAAAGGGGAGAGCGGCGCACCGGGAGAGCTGAAGGGGAAATTTGACGTGGAAACCATTCTCGGCCAGGTGGAGGCCAATACGGAGCATGGAATCTTTGGAATCATGACTACGCCGATCTCCGGTACGCCGATTCCGGTGGCCGAGGCCGGCGAAGTGGAGCCGGGACCGGCCGCGATCCTGGCCAATATATCCGGCCAGGAGGTAGAGCGCTATGCAGTGGAGATTTTAAAGGTCTATCCCCAGGCCAATGATACAGGCCGCAATCTGCTGCTGGAAATCAAGGACCCGCGCCTCTTGTGCGCCACCGGCGGCATTGTCCAAGGCATGTCCGGCAGCCCCATTCTCCAGAACGGCAAGCTGGTGGGCGCAGTTACCCATGTTCTGGTCAACAATCCAACCACCGGCTACGGTATCTTCATTGAGAACATGCTGGACGCGGCGGCATAAAAAGCAACTGCCATGATTGGCTTTGAACTCTGCCGGTTTTGTCTGTAGAGGCTTGCGTAATGACGGGGGCGCAGAACGGGGCTTTGTGCCCCGCCCTGCCTTATCGGGATTTTCCCGCCGCCGCAAGATCACGTTTGGCGGGACTGCTTCATGGGATTGGTGAAAAAAGCCCCGCTCCCTCTGGCAAAAAGGGACAGATTATGCTATAATTCTCCCAAAAACGACAGGGAGGATTTTTATGGGCAGCATTGTAGTCATCGGTCCGGCGTTTGTGGATATTAAGGGCTTCCCGGAGGACAACTATATACCCAATGGCCGGAATGTGGGCCGGGTGGAATACATTCATGGCGGCGTGGCCAGAAATGTGGTGGAGGATATTGCCAATGTGGAGCTGCGGCCCACCTATCTTGGCATTGTGGATGATACGCCGCTGGGCGCGGCGGTGCTGCAAAAGCTGAAAAAGCACAAGGTCAATGTGGACTATGTGCTGACGCTGCCGGATGGCATGGGAACTTGGCTGGCCGTGTTTGACAACAACGGAGATGTGGCCGGTTCCATTTCCAAGCGGGCCAATACCTATCCCTTGGTGGGGCTGCTGAAACAGAAGGGAGACGAAATATTCGCCAATGCGGATTCTGTAGTGCTGCAAGTGGACCTCCACCGGGATATTGTAAAGCTGGTGCTGGAACTGGCGGAGAAGCACCATACCAAGCTGTACGCGCTGGTTTCCAACATGAGCATTGCCGCAGAGCGGCGGGATTTTTTGCAGCGGTTTGACTGCTTTATCTGCAACAAGCAGGAGGCGGGACTCCTGTTCCTGGACGATTACAGCGAAAGAACGGCGGAAGAAATGCGGGATATTCTCAGCGAACGGGTCATCAAAGCGAGAATTCCGGCCATGGTGGTGACGCTGGGCGCCGATGGCTCCGTATATGCGGACCGTGAAGGAGGCAAGGGTATCTGTCCTGCCCGGAATGTACAGGTGAAAGACACCACCGGCGCCGGCGATGCGTTCTGCGCCGGTGTGGCAATCGGCCTGACATACGGAAAGACCTTGCCCGAGGCAGTGGATATGGGTACCTTCCTGGCGGCCTCCGTGATCACATCCTCTGAAAACGTCTGTCCCCGCTTCCTGCCGGAAGAACTGGGCCTGAATTTCAAAGAGGTTCCCTCGCCGTCCTCCGTTTAATAGCCCGGCTTGCCCAGCAGGCGGAACATATTCTTCTTGTATGCCTCCACACCGGGCTGGTTGAAGGGGTTGACGCCGGACATATAGCCGGACACGCCGCAGGCAAACTCAAAGAAGTAGATCAGGCGGCCCACTTCTTCCTCGCAAATGCGGTCCAGGTGCAGCACGGAAACGGGCACACCGCCGTCGATGTGGGCGGCGCGGGTGGCCTCCATGGCTTTGGTATTGACATAACTCAGTTCCCGGCCGGCCAGATAGTTGAGACCGTCCAGATTTTCCGCGTCACTGGGAACGGCCAGGGAGGTGCGGGCATTGTCAAAGAACACCACGGTTTCCTGCAGCATCCGCTCGCCGTCCTGAATGTACTGGCCCATGGAGTGAAGGTCGGCAGTCAGGTCCACAGAGGCGGGGAGGATGCCGACGCCGTCCTTACCCTCGGATTCGCCATAGAGCTGCTTCCACCACTCGGCCATAAACCGGAAGGACGGCTCATAGGCGGCAAGAATCTCCACGCGTTTACCCTGGCCGTAAAGCGCCTGGCGCTGGGCGGCATACTGGGCGGCGGTGCTTTCCGCACCCTTGGACAGGCAGTCCTCCCGCTCCTTGGCAGCGCCCTCCATCAGGGCTGCGATGTCAATGCCCGCAACAGCGATGGGCAGCAGGCCTACGGCGGTCAGCACACTGTAACGGCCGCCGACGTCATCGGGGACTACAAAGGTTTCGTAGCCTTCCTTGTCGGCCAGGGTCTTCAGCGCACCCCGGGCCTTGTCGGTGGTGGCGTAAATCCGCGCCCGTGCGCCATCTCTGCCGTATTTGTCCTCCATAAGCTTCTTAAAGATGCGGAAGGCGATGGCAGGCTCGGTGGTAGTGCCGGACTTGGAAATGACGTTGATGGAGAAATCCCGGTCCCCAATCATGGCGATGGTCTCCGCCATGGCATCGGCGGACAGACCGTTGCCGATGAAATAGATATCGGGGGTGGTCTTCTTCAGCACGTTGTAGTTGGGACTTTTCAGCAGCTCGATGACGGCGCGGGCGCCCAAATAGGAGCCGCCGATGCCGATGACCACCAGCGCCTGGGAGTCGCTCTGAATTTTCTTTGCGGCCTTTTGAATGCGGGCGAATTCTTCCTTGTCATAGTCCACCGGCAGATTGACCCAGCCGATGAAATCATTGCCGGCCCCGGTGCCGTGGACCAGGGTGTCAATGGCGGCCTGACAGTGGGCTTTGTCTGATTCTGCGCGGAAGGAAGCCGCGCCGGAACGATCTAAATTGAGCATGTTGATTTCCTCCTAAAAGGTAGATTACAGAATTACTTAGCTGGCGTTCTGTCCCAGCATGGCCGCGCCGATGATCCCGGCATTGTTGCCCATGACGGCGGGGACGATTTTTGCATGGCTGGCGTAGAAGCACTTCTTTGCCACATTGGCCCGCAGCGGCTCAAACAGGAACTCGCCGGAGTAGCACAGCCCGCCGCCGATGGCGATGACCTCCGGGTCCAGCAGGTGAATCATGGAAATGCAGGCCGAGCCAAGATAGTCGATAAACCGGTCAAACACGGCCCTTGCCGCCGCATCGCCATCCTTGGCGCAGTCCACCACGAATTTAGCGTCAATGACCTCGGCATTGCCGCCGGATTTGGCAGCCAGCAGGCTTTCCGGATGCGCATCCATGGCGCGGACGCCCTCTCGGGCCAAGGCAGTGGCGGAGCAATAGGCCTCAATGCAGCCGTGATTGCCGCAGGTGCAGGCTTCGCCGCCCGCCACCAAAGGCATATGGCCCAGTTCTACGCCCTGCTTCATGCCGCCGGAGAACATTCTGCCGCCCAGAATCAGCCCGCCGCCAACGCCGGTTCCCAGAGTCAAGAGAACGGCGGTCTGACAGCCCACAAATGCGCCCCGGCCCAGCTCGGCCAGACCCGCGCCGTCGGCGTCGTTGGCCAAAAAAACGGGGATGTTTCCAAAGCAGGCCTGCAGCTGCGCCCGCAGGGGAACGTTGTGAAAGCCCAGATTGTAGGCGTTCAGAACAATAGCGCCTGTTGGATCAATGCTGCCCGGCACAATCACGCCAACGCAGGAAAGCGCGTCCTCCGTGCAGCCCTGGGCCTCCAGCAGTTTCCGGCTCTCTGCGGCAATCTGCGCCGCCACTGCCGCGCCGTCTAAGTGTGGGAAGGGAATGGAAGAGCGGCGAACAATACGCAGCTGACTGTCCACCAGACCGATTTTTATATTGGTGCCGCCGATATCGACTCCGATTTGGTACATGGGATCACTCCTCGTATGCATCTGGATTGCGGTTCTGAATGCGAATCGCGCGGTGAATTACTTGGAAAACGGTGCTTTTTTCATAGGCCCACTCATGCGAAGCAAATGTCCGACGCGCCGCACTCCATGAGCAGACGCTAAACGCAGATGCCGCCCGGAGGCAGTCCGTCCGACACTGCTGTTCCACGCTTGATCCATATTCTTATTATCCTCCAAAAACGTTCCTTCGTCAAGGAAAATGTTCCCGCCCCATTGGCATTTGGCAAATTATGTGTTACAATGCAGATAGATTTTGAATAAGGAGGCAGCTTATGCCCGTACTGGAACATCTGCAGCCAAGAAATGTGCTGCATTATTTTGAAGAACTTGCCGCCATTCCCCATGGCTCCGGCAATACCAAGGCCGTCAGCGACTACTGCGTTGCCTTCGCCAAGGCGCGGAACCTGAAGGTCTGGCAGGAAGAAAGTGAGAACGTCGTGATCGTGAAGGAGGCCACACCCGGCTATGAGGACGCGCCCACGGTGATTCTCCAGGGCCATTTGGATATGGTCTGCGAGAAGGACGCGGACTGTGATCTGGATATGGCCAAGGAGGGGCTGCGCCTCCGGACCGATGGCGAGTGGGTCTGGGCCGAGGGAACCACCCTGGGCAGCGATGACGGCATTGCCGTAGCCATGGCTCTGGCGGCCCTGGATGATGACAGCCTGCCCCATCCCCGGCTGGAGGTCCTGCTCACTGTGGGAGAGGAGGTCGGCATGATCGGGGCAACGGCGTTTGATGCCTCCAAGATGGAGGGACGGCTGCTGCTCAACGTGGATTCCGATGTGGAGGGAGAGCTGACAGTCTCCTGCGCCGGCGGCATCCGGGCTAGCTGCCATGTACCGGTAGAGCGTAACACGGCGGACGGCATTGCCTGTGAGATTGTGGTCCAGGGCCTGATCGGCGGCCACTCAGGTATGCAGATCAATAAGGGCCGCGCCAATTCCAATGTCCTGATGGGCCGCGTCCTCTATGAACTGTCTCGGAAGCTGCCGGTGCGGCTTGCGGCGCTCTATGGCGGCATGGCGGACAATGCCATTGCCACCAAAACCGTCTGCACACTGCTGGTTCCGGAGGCCGACGCGGCCCGGGTCCGGGCGCTGGCGGAGGAATGCCGGGCTGTGTTCCGCCATGAGTATCAGACAGCAGACCCCGGAATCACCGTCATGGTCTCCACTGAGCCGAAACAGGCGGTTTCTGCTCTGACGCGGGCCGCCACGGAGCGGGTGATCTCCGCTCTGATGCTGCTGCCCAATGGAATCCAGTCCATGAGCATGGATATTCCCGGCCTGGTCCAGACCTCTTTGAATATGGGTATGCTGCGCCTGGAAGAGCAGGAGGCCGTTGCCACGTTCTCCATCCGCAGCTCCCTTGCCACGGAAAAGGCGCTGCTTTGCAGCCGCATCGAGTGCTTGGCGGACCTGGTGGGCGGCGCTGTGACCTATACCGGCGACTATCCCGCCTGGGAGTTCAAGAAGGAATCCAAGCTTCGGGACCTGGTTGCCGAGGTCTATGAAACGCAGAACGGCAAGAAGCCGGTGGTGCAGGCCATTCACGCGGGCCTGGAGTGCGGCATCTTCATGGGCAAAATGCCCGGCCTGGACTGCATCTCCTTCGGCCCCAATCTGAAGGACATTCATACCCCGCGTGAGCGCATGGAGGTTGCCTCCGTTGAGCGGACCTGGAAGCTGATCTGCGAGGTCCTGCGCCGCGCCAAGGAGCTGTAAAAGATGACAAGAGAAGAATTCAGAGCTTGGACTGCCGCCGGACCTGTGATTCTCGATGGAGCTACCGGCTCCAACCTGATGAAGGCGGGAATGCCCCGGGGCGCTTGCGCTGAAACCTGGGTGCTGGAGCATCCGGAGGTGCTTCAAAATTTGCAGCGGCAATATGTGGAAGCGGGCAGCCGGATTGTTTATGCGCCCACTTTCACGGCCAATGCGCTCTATCTGTCCCAGCACGGTCTGGAAGACCGTCTGGAGGAATTGAATGTCCGGCTGCTTGCCCTAAGCCGCGAGGCGGTTGCAGGCAAGGCATATGTGGGCGGGGATATGGCGACCCTGGGCCGTCCGGACATGCCCTATGAGCGAATGCTGGAGATTTACACACGGCAGGCGCGTGCTTTAACGGACGCCGGCGCGGATATGCTTGTCATTGAGACCATGATGGGTCTGGAGGAGACTATGGCCGCCCTGGAGGCATGCCGGATGACCGGCGATTTGCCGGTGCTGTGTTCCTTCTCCGCTACCAGTGACGGCATGCTCTATTTCGGCGGCAGTATCTATGACGCCGCGCCGCAGCTGGAGGAGTTCGGCGCGGACGCGGTAGGCATCAATTGCTCCTCCGGGCCGGATCAGATGGAGACCGTTGTGGCGGTTTTGTCCGCAGGCATAACCATACCTGTGATCGCCAAGCCCAACGCCGGTATGCCCACCATTGACGACCGGGGAGAGGCGCACTATTCCATGGGGGCCGCAGAGTTCGGCTGCCATATGCGGAAACTGCACGAGGCGGGCGCCTCCATTTTGGGCGGCTGCTGCGGCACCGACCCGGATTATATTCGGGCAATCTGCAGTCAGTTATAGTTTCCCGTTCGCGTTCGCAATCTGTTCGCGGCGCTTCTGATCACATGCGATATTCCATATCCGATATTGCAACGCAAAAACGCCGTCTGACCTCTGAGCTGCTCCCCGTCAAGTGGACAGTGAAAAATCATAAAATATGTTCCAATTTCTAAGCTCGGGGTTGTATGTCCGATTTCTTTCCCGATACGGGAAAGCTTCTTTTCCTCTGCTTTGATATTACTTTTGTCCATAGCAATACCCCCATAAGGGACAGCTTTTTCTGTTTCACTGTCTCTTATGGGGGTATCATATTACTCCGACACAAGGGGGCTTTTCTGATTGTAAAGCTTATGCCTCCATGTAGGGAAGGAGGTATTTTTTGGCAGGCGTCTTGGACAGCAGGAAGCCGATGAGCAGAATGGCGGCGCAGTCGATGCCCATGTAAAAGCCGTTGTACAGGGCGGAGTAGAGCCAGGGGGTGGTCATGGTCATGTTGAAGAAGGTCTCCGGCATATACTCGGCCCAGATGGTAGCGCCGACCACATAGTGGACCAGGAAGCGGACCACGCAGCCTGCCAGCGCGCCCCAGTAGAAGCCGCCTTTCATCTTGTAGAAGAGACCGGCCACGCCCAGCACGGTGTAGGCCACCAGGAAATCGCCGATGATGCTCTCCCAGCCAATGGCGATGCCGCCTTCATAGAGGGTCTGAAGCACGGCGTGGGCCAGACTCACCAAGACGCCGGGACCAAAGCCCCAGCGGGCGCAGAAGATGAAAATGGGGAGCATGGCCAGGTCAATGGAACCGCCCCAGGGCATTTTGTACAGGGGCAGGAAGCTGAGAATCTCCGCCAGGGCGATCATCAGCGCACCTTCGCATAGACGGCGAATGGCTTTGTGGGATTTGCGTTGAGTAGTCATATGGAACCTCCAAAGAAAAAGATACCGCACAACCAACTGGTAGTGCGGTACGAAGCAAACTTGCTCAGGTCCAAAACAGCTTCCTACGCCGGCATTACCCGGATCAGGTTAAGGGACCCGGAAGGACATTACCTTCCAATCTCAGCCGGACTGCGTCCAGCGCCCCTGTGTTCGGTTGTTACGGTTCAAGTATGATTATACGGGCTGCAGAGGAATTTGTCAAGCATCATGGAAGAAAACCGTTATCTGCCATAGAGACGAAGTCGTTGTCCGCCACCACCACATGATCTGCCAGCAGAATTCCCAGCGGTTCCAGCGCGTCTTTTAGGCGCTGGGTGGTCTCCAAATCCGCACGAGAGGGGAGGGCTACGCCGCTGGTGTGGTTGTGGGCCAGCACCACTGAGCTGGCGTTGCAGGCCATGGCGGCCTCGGCGGCCTTTCGGATGGAAAAACCGGCGGAGTTGACGCTGCCGGTTTGCAGCAGGCGGCAGGCCAGAACCTTGCATTTGCCGTCCAGACACAAAAGATACACCTGCTCCTCCTTCGCGCCGAAGAAATAGGGGAGTAAATATTCTCCGCAGGCCTGGGTGGAGGCCAGCACCGTGCTGTCCTGTGTACGGGAGAGCAGATACCGCCGTGACAGAGGCGTTATCAGATGCAAAAGAACGGCTGCATTGTCGCTAAGTCCGCCCACTGCCTTCAGCTCCTGCATAGGCGCTTCCAGCACGGCGGCAATGGTTCCAAAATGGGTCAGCAGCTTCCGGGCCAGCGTGTTGGTGTCCCGGCGCGGGACGGCGTAGAACAAGAGAAGCTCCAGCACTTGATCATCCGGCAGCATGTCCATGCCGTACTTTAAAAACCGCTGCCGCAGCCGGTCCCGGTGTCCGTCATGCTCCCCCATAGAATTGCTCCCTCCTTCGTCATTCGGTTCCGAACAGCCGCTCAAAATTGCCGTACAGAATGCGATCCCTGGCAACTTCGTCCAGCCCCAGATCCAGAAACCGCTGTAATTCCTCTGCGGGCGTCCACATGGGAAAGTCCGTGCCGAATAAAAACCGGTGTGCGCCGAGCTTGTCCAGAAATTCCAAAGCCCGTTCCTTTCCCAGGTACATGAGGCTGCTGGACGTGTCATAGAATACGTTTTCCGGCTGCGGGTGGGCAAGAGAGCGGTCCCAGGCCCGCCAGCCGCCGAAGTGGGCTGCGATGGCGATCAGATCCGGAACACGCCGGATCAGATTGGTCAGCCGTTCCGGCGCGGAATAGTCGTAGCGGTCATCCCCCATATGGAACAGCACCGGCATACCCCGCCGGGCGATGGCGCGGTACATTTCGATAGAGCTTGGATCATCCAGGGGAATCTGCTGAAAGTCCGAGTGGATTTTTACCCCTCGAAGGCCCAGCTCCTGCATCCGGTCCAGCTCCTCCTCCCAGCCGTCCATGGTCGGGAACATGGCCCCCAGTCCGATCAGACCCGGATGAGCCATGCAGCTTTCGGCAATAAACATGTTGATGTGGGAAACCTGTGCGGGGCTGGTGGCGGCGCTGGAAACGGCATATTGCGCAATGCCCGCCTCCGCCTCCAGCTTGGTTAGAACCTCCAGAGAAGCGGCGTGGTGGGGGTGCAGCCCGTAAAAGCGGCCAATGGAAGCGGAGGCTTTTTCCGCCAGCCGGTACGGAAAAATATGAGCATGAATGTCGGCAACCTTCATGAATGATGTTCCTTCTTTGTCAGCATCTGCCGGAATTATATCACAAAAAATCCATCTTGACAACTGCCGATCCGAAGCCGGCCGTACTACCATGCCCCGAGCGGCCAGGCTCAGGATAGTAAAAAACATGGAATCAATTGATTATCGCACAAAAAAATCCGGACTTGACAACTGCGCATCACCGGTGTATAATGCTAAACAAATAAACCGATGAGCAAAAATAGTACCTTTTGCCAAGACATGCAAAGAGAGCCGCCGAGGGTGAGAATGCGGCCGTGTATACAAAAGGGAATGGCTTTGCGAGGGCAAGCTGAACGGCAACAAGTAGGCGAGACGGAGAGGCGCTTCGTTAACAAGGGCAGCATATGGTCGTATGCAGAAAAAGTGGGTATCAATCGATACCAAGCCGGGTGGCACCGCAGGAGTAACGCTCTTGTCCCAGCAATTTGTTGGGAGAGGGGCGATTTTTTTGGCCCCTTTCCAGAGACATTTGATGAAAGGAGCAAGCAATATGAAACAGCACGATGAGGTCCCCTACAAAATTTATCTGACAGAAGAGGAAATGCCCAAAGCATGGTATAACGTCCGCGCCGACATGAAGGTGAAGCCCGCGCCGCTGATGAACCCCGGCACGCTGCAGCCCATGACCTTTGAGGACCTGCGCCCGGTGTTCTGCGACGAACTGATCCGGCAGGAGCTGGACAACGACACGGCCTATATCGAAATTCCTGAGCCCATCCGCAATTTCTATAAGATGTACCGCCCTTCGCCGCTGGTCCGCGCCTATTTTCTGGAAGAGAAGCTGGGCACGCCCGCGAAGATCTACTACAAGTTCGAAGGCAACAACACCTCCGGCAGCCACAAGCTCAACTCCGCCATTGCTCAGGCCTACTATGCCAAACTCCAGGGTCTCAAGGGCGTCACCACGGAAACCGGTGCGGGCCAGTGGGGTACCGCCCTGTCCATGGCAAGCGCATTCTTTGATCTGGACTGCCGGGTCTACATGGTGAAGGTCTCCTATGAGCAAAAGCCCTTCCGCCGGGAGGTCATGCGCACCTACGGCGCCACGGTGACGCCGTCTCCCTCCAACACCACCAATGTGGGCCGTAAGATTTTGGAGACGCATCCCGGCACCACTGGCAGTCTTGGCTGCGCCATTTCCGAAGCTGTGGAGGCTGCCACAAGCCAGGAGGGCTACCGCTATGTGCTGGGCAGCGTTTTGAACCAGGTGCTGCTGCACCAGTCGGTCATCGGCTTGGAGACCAAGGCGGCCTTGGACAAATACGGCATTACGCCGGATATTATCATCGGCTGCGCCGGCGGCGGCTCCAACCTGGGTGGCCTGATCGCGCCGTTCATGGGTGAGAAGCTCCGTGGCGAAAAGGATTACCGCATAATCGCCGTGGAACCGGCCTCCTGCCCCAGCTTTACCCGCGGCCAATTCCGCTATGACTTCTGCGACACCGGCATGATCTGCCCCCTTGCGAAGATGTATACCCTGGGCAGCGACTTTATCCCGTCGCCCAACCACGCCGGCGGACTTCGCTTCCACGGTATGAGTACCATCCTCAGCCAGCTGTATCACGACGGGTATATGGAAGCCACCGCCGTGGAGCAGACTGCCGTCTTTGAAGCCGCAGAGCTGTTTGCCCGGTGCGAGGGCATCCTGCCCGCTCCTGAGAGCAGCCATGCCATCCGCACCGCCATCGACGAGGCACTCAAGTGCAGGGAGACCGGCGAGGAAAAGACCATCGTCTTTGGCCTGACCGGTACCGGCTATTTCGACCTGGTGGCCTATGAGCAGTTCAACAACGGCACCATGACCGACGAAATTCCCACCGATGAGGACCTGAAGCGGTCCTTGGACAAAGTCCCCAGCTTCCCCGGCTGCGGCGTGTAAGGGATAAACTTCGAGCGTGCGCGGTTTGCAGCGCACGCTCGAATACGTTTAGGAATGCAGCTTCGTCTGCGTGTTGTACAGATTGGCGTAAATGCCGTTCAGCTCCATCAGCGCCGCGTGGGTACCCTGTTCCTGAATCCGGCCGTCGCTGATGACCAGAATGCGGGTCGCGTTGCGGATGGTGGAGAGCCGGTGAGCAATAATCAACGTGGTCCGGCCCTTGGCCAGAGCGTCAAAGGCGCTTTGAATCTTGGCTTCGGTGATGGTGTCCAGGGCGGAGGTAGCTTCGTCCAGGATTAGAATGGGCGGATTTTTCAGGAAGATCCGCGCAATGGCAATGCGCTGCTTCTGTCCGCCGGACAGCAGAGCGCCCCGTTCACCCACATAGGTTTCGAAGCCGTTGGGCATGGCCAGAATATCATCGTAGATTTCCGCCTGCTTGGCCGCTGCCACAATTTCCTCCATGGTGGCATCCGGCTTGCCGTAGCGAATATTTTCCAGAACGGTGTCGGCAAACAGAAATACATCCTGCTGCACAATGCCGATGTTCTGCCGCAGAGACTGCTGGGTCACTTGCCGCACATCCAGCCCGTCTACGGCGATGCTGCCGGAGGATACCTCATAAAATCGGGGAATAAGTTGACATAATGTTGTTTTGCCGCCGCCGGAGGGTCCGACAATGGCTATGGTTTCACCGGGGGTGACATGGAGGCAGACGTCATGGAGTACCGCCAGATCGCCGTCATAAGAGAAGTTCACATGTTCCACCGAAATATCGCCCCGTACGTTGGACAGCGCCTTGGCGCCGGGCGCATCCTTCAGGGTCGGCTCCGTGCGCATGATTTCCATGAACCGCTGCAGGCCCGCAATGCCTGCCACAAACTGCTCGGCAAAGTTGCAGAGCTTGCGGATGGGAGAGGTGAAGGAGCTGATATAGAGGCTGAAGGTGATGAGATCGATGTAATTCATGTGGTCGCTCATAATGAGGCAGCCGCCTACGGCGATGACAACCACAGACATGATGGAAAGGAAGAATTCCATCAGACTGTTGAAGATGCCCATCTGCTGGTAGGAATTTTTCTTGGAGACCTTGAAACGGCCGTTGGCGTCGTTGAATTTGGCAAATTCCACGCTCTCGTTGGCAAAGGCCTTGGCAGTCCGCATACCGGAGAGGCTGGATTCGATCTCCGTGTTGATGACCGCAGTCTTGGCCTTGACCTGCCGCGACACCTCGCCCAGCTTCTGCCGCCGGAAAATGACCACCAGAATAAAGATGGGAATCAGAATACACACCACCAGGGCCAGCCGCCATTCGATGGAGAACATGACCACCAGTGCGCCGATGATTGTCAGACAGGCAATAAACAGGTCTTCCGGACCGTGATGAGCCAGTTCCGTGATTTCAAACAGGTCCGTGGTCAGGCGGCTCATAAGAAAGCCGGTGCGGTGGCTGTCAAAAAAATCACAGCTCAGGGTCTGCAAATGCTCAAACAAATCCTGGCGGATGTCCGCCTCTACCCGGATACCGAAGGTGTGACCCCAATAGGTGATGATGTACTGCATAAAGGCCCGGACCACATAGGCCAGCACCACAATAGCCATGACGACAAAGAACGTCAGAAACGCTTTCTCCGGCAGCATATCGTACATAGCCATTCGCGAGATCATGGGGTAAGCCAGATCCACCAAGGCAACCACCAGCGCACAGACCATGTCCAGGATGAACAGCTTCTTGTGGGGGCCGAAGTAGGACAAAAATACCCGCATCAGGCTCCAGTTCTTGAAATCTCTTTTTTGCATGATTTCCTCCCTGTATTTTGATTCGTCTTTACAATATTATACCATTATAATCGATTTTGCCGAAAAAGCAACTGGAACGTCCCTTGCGCATAAAAAAGGATTGTGATAGGATAAGGACGAGGATGAGGCGATCTGGATGAATCGGACGGGCATAAGACGCGCCGGGTCCGCAGACACGCGGTCTATTGCGCCGGTACAGGCGTATACCCGGAAAACGCCTCCTGCCGGAATGTGCCGGAAGCAAATGTGCGGCACGATGCTTCCGGCGCAAATTCTTCAATTTTCGTTGGATGGAGCGGCGGCATGATTACGATTTTATACCGGGACCGCCATATAGCGGTCTGCATCAAGCCAGCCGGCGTTTTTTCCCAGGATGGGGGAGAGAACAGTATGCCGCGGCTTTTGAAGGCGCAGCTGGGAGTAGAGTATGTCGCGCCGGTCCACCGGCTGGATCGGGATGTGGGCGGCGTCATGGTCTACGCCCTGTCGCACGAGAGCGCGGCGGGTCTGAGCCGTGCGGTCCAGGCGAGGATGCTGGAGAAGACCTATCTGGCGGTTCTGCTGGGCGTGCCGGAGGCGCCTTCCGGCCTGCTGGAGGATCTGCTGTTTCACGATCAGAGGCGCAATAAGACCTATGTGGTGGACCGCCCCAGGAAGGGCGTCAAGGATGCCAGCCTCAGCTATACGGTTCTAGGGACGGTAGGGGCGCGGACTCTGGTCCGGGTCCAGCTTCACACGGGCCGCACCCACCAGATTCGGGTTCAGTTTGCCAGCCGGAGGCTGCCTTTGGTGGGAGACGGCAAATATGGCGGCAGGGAACCGGGAACACCTTTGGGCCTGTGGTCTTACCGGCTGGCCTTTCCGCATCCGGCAACCGGGAAGCCGCTGGTCTTCACCCGGCTGCCGCCGGATGACGCCCCATGGAATGCGTTTGCGTATGGTAGAACCGCCCCTGACGCGCTGTAGAGAACGGCTTCCGGGATGATCTGTACGCGGGCGGCTTCAAGGAAACAGGAGTACGATCATATGGTTTACATAAGTAAAATCGAGACGCCGGACGGACTTTGGAAAATCACCGGTTCAGATTGCGGAATTACCGGCGTATTTCCGGCAGATTTCGACTTTTCAATTCATGAAAATGACATAACTCGTCAAGCGGCACAGGAACTTTCCGAATATTTTGTTCACATAAGAACAGAGTTTTCCACACCCTTGGCTCCATCCGGCACATCGTTTCAAAGAGCGGTTTGGGACCAGCTGCGGCGGATTCCCTATGGACAATCCCGTACTTACAGTCAGGTGGCCCAGGCCATTGGCCGTCCGAAAGCGGTTCGGGCCGTGGCCAATGCCATTGGCCGCAATCCCTGCCTGATCTTTATCCCCTGTCACCGCGTCTTAGGGAAAGATCGGAGCCTGACTGGCTTCTCGGCCGGCCTGGACCGAAAAAAACGGCTGCTGGATTTGGAGGGAATTGCCTGGACGCTGTAAGGCAATTTCTCTGTTTCCGGCATAGAATGGGCCAGGAGGTGAGCAGATGATATTGGATTTACTGCTGATATTCCTGGCGGCTGCCGGTGTGGTTTTGCTTCTGTGGTGCCTGCTTGGGCTGCTTCTGCTGCCGGTGTTTGGCCGCAATATGGTGACGCTGTGCTATGCCAGGGGCTGCGGCGAGGATCTGGAGCAGAAGGTCAGAGCCTACGGCTGGCTGCGGGACGGCCGCATTTCCGGCGGGAGAATGATCGTGGTGGACTGCGGCCTGTCCGAACAGGGCGTTGGCCGGACCCATCTTTTACAGGAGCGGTACCCATGGGTGGAATATTGCCCACGGGAGGCGCTGATTGACTACATAGCTTCTATCAGCGAATAAAACAATTTCACAAAGGAGAACTGCGTATGTATAATGACCTTTTCACGATCGGAAGCATCACGGTCCACGGCTACGGCCTGATGATCGGAATCGGCATGATCGCGGCCTATCTGATGGCGGAGCATCTGGCAAAGCGGAAGGGCCTGGACGCGGACCCGGTCTTTTATCTGTTTTTCTTCGGCATTCTCGGCGGCCTGCTCGGCGCCAAGCTTCTGTATTACATTACCGTGCTGGACCAGATCATCCAGGACCCGTCCCTGCTTCTGGATATTGGCAACGGCTTTGTGGTCTACGGCGGTATCATCGGCGGCATCACGGCAGGCTATGCCGTTTGCCGGGTGAAAAAGATATCCTTTTTGAAATATCTGGACTGTGCGATTCCCGCCATTGCCTTGGCCCAGGGATTTGGCCGCATCGGCTGTCTGCTGGCCGGCTGCTGCTACGGCGTACCGGCAGACGGCTGGCTGTCCATCACCTTTACAAATTCCCAGTTTGCCCCAAACGGCGTCGCACTGTTTCCCACGCAGATTCTCTCCAGCCTTTATGACTTCCTGAACTTTGCGGTGCTGTACCTGGTCTGCCGCCGCTCCAAGCGGGATGGCTGCACCGCTTCTGTGTATCTCATGACCTACGGCGTGGGCCGCTTTATCATCGAATTCTTCCGCGGCGACCTGATCCGCGGCAAGGTGGGCGTTCTGTCAGTCTCCCAGTTTATCTCTGTGTTTGTCATCGCCCTTGGCATCTTCCTCCTGTGCTGGCTCCACCGACGCCCACGCGCTTGCTCCTAGATAGTCCGCACCCTCGTGCCCCCTCTGAGGGGGCTGTCAGCGAAGCTGACTGGGGGTTGTTGGACAACAGAGCGGTATGATGATACGGTAAAATTGCAAACTTGCAACAACCCCCACCGCTTCGCGGAGCCCCCTAGAAGGGGGCACGAGGGAATGCTTCTTAGTTGACGCGGGAGCATAATTTTTTTGATTAACGTCCCCCGAGATTTGAGAATAAAACAGTCGCAATTGCGGAAGAAACATGCTAAAATAAACAAAATGCAGCAATGCTGCGTGGAACGACTGGAAGCTTGGAGAATGGGCATGGAACAGGAAATCCTTTATGGTACGGTCTCGGCGATTGTGTTTCAAAATCAGGAAAACGGCTATACGGTCCTGCGGCTGAAATCCCAGGATGGGGAGATGGTCACGGTGGTGGGAACAATTCCCATGACCGTGGTAGGGGAGCGCCTGTCCATTACAGGCCGCTGGACCTCCCACGCCTCCTATGGGCGGCAGTTTGAGGCGGAGCTGCTGGAGCGGCTCATGCCGGAGAGCCGGGACGAGATTCTCGCATATCTGTCCTCCCGCGCCGTCAAGGGCATCGGAGAGAAGACGGCCCAGCGCATTGTGGACAATTTCGGCAGCCGGAGCCTGGACATCATTGAAAATGAGCCGGAGAAGCTGGCCCAGCTGCCTGGTATCTCCGCATCCAAGGCCCGGGAGATTTCCGAAAGCTTCCGCCGCCAGGTTGGGATGCGCCGCCTGATCGAATTTCTGTCGGCCCATCATCTTCCGGCCGAGATGGCTGTGCGCCTCTACCGAAGCTACGGCGAAATGGCGGTGGACGCGCTGCGGGATGACCCCTATATGCTGACCCAGCCGTTTTTTGGCGCGGACTTCCCCACAGTGGACCATTTTGCCCTGGGTCTGAATGTGGAGGCCGACGATGAACGGCGGGTAGAGGCCGGAATCATCTTTGAGCTGACCTACAATCAAACCAACGGACATACTTTTATTTCCCGGAACAATCTTCTCACCGCTACGGCGTCGCTCCTGAGTCTGGAGGAAGCAATCATTGATGCCGGAATTGCGCGGCTTTCGGAGATGGGGCGGCTGGTGACCGACACTGTGGCGGGGTTGGAGGCCTGCTACATACCCGAACTCTATGAGGCGGAAACCTATATCGCGGACCGGGTGCTGGAAATGACGGCCAACCCGCCGGAGCCGCCCCGCCGTCTGGACGCCATGCTGGAAGAAATTCAGGCAGAGGCAAAAATCGACTATGCTGAAAAGCAGCTGGAGGCCATTCGGGCGGCCGCGGAAAACCGGATTTTGATTGTAACCGGCGGCCCCGGCACGGGCAAGACTACCACCATGGCGGGAATTCTAAACCTGTTTGACAAGATGAAGCTGAAAACCCAGCTGGCCGCGCCCACAGGCCGGGCGGCCAAGCGGCTCAGCGAGTGCACCGGACGGGACGCTTCCACAATCCACCGGCTTCTGGAGACCCAATATGACCCGGAAACCGACGCCATGTGCTTTTTTCACGATGAGGACACGCCCCTGCGGGTAGACGCCATGGTGGTGGACGAGACCTCCATGGTGGATGTGCTTTTGATGCAGTCCCTTTTGAAGGCACTGCCCAGACACTGCCGCCTGATTCTGGTGGGCGACCCGGACCAACTGCCCTCGGTGGGACCGGGCAACCTGTTTTCCGATCTGATTCGCAGCGAAACGGCAGCCACCATTCGCCTGACGGAGATTTTTCGTCAGGCACAGGAAAGCCTGATCGTGATGAATGCCCATGCGGTTAACCACGGGCAGCTTCCTGATTTGTCCGTCAAGAACAAGGACTTCTTTTTTATGAAGCGCCGTACGGCAGAGGCCGTGGTTCAGACGATCCAGGAGCTTTGCGTCAAGCGGCTGCCCCAGAACATGGGCATCGAACCCAATGAGATTCAGGTGCTGTCTCCCACACGCAAGAACGAGGCCGGGACACGCAATCTGAACCGGCAGCTCCAGGCGGTTCTGAATCCGCCCAGCCCCGGCAAAAAGGAAAAAAAATACGGCGAAATTGTGTTCCGGGAGGGCGATCGGGTGATGCAAATCCGGAACAACTATGATATACTATGGAAGAAACGTGAGCAGAACGGCTCCGGCACGGGCATTTTTAACGGCGACATTGGAAAAATCACGGCCATAGACCACCAGGAGGAAACCGTCACGGTGGTTTTTGATGACCGGGAGGCCGAGTATGACTTTGCCATGCTCTCGGAGCTGGAGTTGGCCTATGCCATGACGGTCCACAAGAGCCAGGGCAGCGAGTACCGGGCGGTGATCCTGACGGCCTGGCCGGGTTCCAAGTATCTTTTGACCCGAAGCGTCCTTTATACGGCCATTACCCGGGCGAAGGATCTTCTGATTTTGGTGGGGGATGAGGCTGTGGTGGCCGCTATGGTGAACAATGACCGCCAGACCCACCGCTACAGCGGCTTAAAGCTGCGCCTGCAGAAGGGGAGCGGCGTATGAATGCCGCGCTGTGCTGGCTGCTGGACCTGCTGTATCCGCCCAAGTGTATGCTCTGCGGACGTCTGCTGGAGAGTTCTGCCCGCCCTCTCTGCGGCCGCTGCGGGGAGAATTTGCCGGAATATGAAGGCGCGGCCCGCAGGGTACCGTATTTTGAGCGGTGTGCAGTGCCGTTCTTTTATGAACCGCCCATTCGGGAGGCCATTCTGCGCTTTAAATTTCGGGGGATGGAATCCTACGCGGGCCAATTTGCCCAGTGGATGGCTGTTTCGGTGCGGGACAAGCTGGAGGGGACCTATGATTGCATTTCCTGGGTGCCGTGCAGCAGACGCCGGAGACAGAAGCGCGGCTATGATCAGGCGGAACTGCTGGCAAAGGCGCTGGCAAAAGAGCTGGATGTGGAAGCGGTCTGCACCCTGAAGAAAATACGAAACAATCAGGCTCAATCCCGCACCGCCGGGGCGGCCCAGCGCAGGGCAAATGTGATGGGCGTCTATCGGGCCTGCGCACCGGAACGCATTGCCGGACGGCGGATTTTGCTGGTAGATGATATTATCACCACAGGCTCCACGCTTTCAGAATGCGGGAAAACACTGCGCTTGGCCGGATCCGGCGATCTGGTCTGCGCTGCCGTTGCCGTGACGCGGCAGGATCATAAGAAGTAGGTGAATCCATGTTTAAACTTTCAAGAGATTTGGGAATCGATCTTGGAACCGCCAATGTCCTGGTATATGCGGAGGGAAAGGGCATTGTCCTGCGAGAGCCTTCGGTGGTTGCCATCGATAAGAATAGCGGCAAGGTCCTGCAGGTGGGCGCGGCAGCCCGGAATATGCTGGGCCGCACACCGGGCAATGTGGTGGCCGTCCGGCCTCTGCGGGAGGGCGTTATTTCCGACTATGAGATGACGGAGAGAATGCTGGCGCTGTTTTTGAAGAGAATCATTCGCTATTCCCTGGTGAAGCCCCGCGTGGTGGTCTGTGTCCCCAGCGGCATTACAGAGGTGGAGGAACGCGCCGTCATTCAGGCGACGATGGAGGCTGGCGCCCGCCGTGTCTACCTGATTGAGGAGCCGTTTGCCGCCGCGCTTGGCGCAGGCCTGGACCTGAACGCCCCCAACGGGCGGATGGTGGTGGATATCGGCGGTGGTACCACGGATATTGCCGTGCTGAGCCTCAATGATATTGCCGTGTCCTCGTCCATCAAGATTGCGGGAGATACCTTTGACGATACGATTATCACCTATCTCCGCCGCCGCCACGGTCTGCTGGTCGGCGCAAACACGGCGGAGGAAATTAAAACCACAATCGGCTGTGTCACGGAACGTCCGGAAGAAGTCTCTATGACGGTGAAGGGCCGGGATTTAAAAACCGGTCTTCCGAAGGATTTGCTGGTGACGTCCTCTGAGCTTCTGGAGTATCTGCGCCGTCCGGCCCGCTTCATTGTGGATGAGGTGCTGTCAGTTCTGGAGCTGTCCAGTCCGGAACTGGTGGCGGATGTGGCAGGAAACGGCATCATTTTAACCGGCGGCGGCAGCCAGATCTGGGGTATGGACCGGATGCTTTACGAGCGCACCGATATCCCTTGCATGGTAGCGGATGATCCGGACAGCTGCGTGGCGCTGGGCTGCGGCAAGAGTCTGCAATGGATCAACTCCATGCAGGAGGGTACGATCAACATTGCCAGAAGAAAACTGATGAAAGAATAGGCGTGAGGAAGATATGAGCGAATTTGCGGTAGAGGATTACGGCCCTGTGACCCATGCGAAGGTTTATGGCCTGGAGGAAAGCATCAAGCGGGCCAAATACCCCATGTCGGTGGACCCGGACACGCTGACAACGGAATTGACGCCAGGCGTGGCGGCACTGGCGGGCAGCCCAAAGGGAGAGGGCCACGACAACTGGCTCAACGGCGTTGTGGTCCAGTTTGATCTTACTTTTTCCGTCAAGGCATGGACAGAAGCGCAGCGGTATCACTTCCTGGACTTTGTGTCCAGCCAGTCTACCATGCACCGCGTTGCGCGGTTTGATTTGGACGGCCGGTACAGTCCCTATACCGACCCGCGCTGCATTGAGGTGGTCAAGGAGCTGGTGAACCGCTACAACGAGACCAAGGACCCGGAGGACTATCTGCGGATTCTTTACAGCAACCCCTGCGGCTTCCGCCTGACTGCCGGCATGACCACAAACTACCGCCAGCTGAAAACAATCTACGCTCAGCGCCGGACCCACCGCCTGCCGGAATGGCGGGCGTTCTGCCGCTGGATTGAGACTCTGCCCATGGCGGACCGGCTGATTCTCCCCGCGAAGGAATCGTAGAGTCCGCCGCCTGCGGACAGCGCAGGCAAGGAAATCGCAAAAATAGTTTCATCAAAATCACGATTTTTGTTGACGAAATTCGTTCAATCTGCTATAATATCAAACTGCGTGGGCGCTTTGCCCATAAACTTCCAACGGAGGCATTGCAATGCTGGACGAACTGAAAACGCAGCGCAAGGTCGTCGGCATCAAGCAGCTCCGCAGGTCCCTCAAGGAAGGACAGGTTGCGCGGGTATTTATCGCGGAGGACGCGGACCCGCGCCTGACCGAACCTCTTGCGGAAGCGTGCGCCGCTGCCGGCGTGGAAATCGTTTTGATTCCAACCATGTCGGAGCTGGGAAAGGCCTGCGGCATCTCTGTGGGCGCTGCAGCGGCGGGGCTTTTAGTCTGAGCCGGTTATTTTTGGTCCCAACGGAATATCTTTGATATTTCGGGATAAAATAAATGCTGTCACGCAGCAACAAATGAGAAAGGAGGAAAAACATGCCTACTTTTAACCAGCTGGTCCGTAAGGGCAGAGAGCAGGTTACTTACAAGTCCACCGCTCCCGCTCTGCAGAGGGGGATGAACACTCTGAAGAACCGCGCCACGGATCTGTCTTCTCCTCAAAAGAGAGGCGTCTGCACCGCTGTCAGAACCACTACGCCCAAGAAGCCGAACTCCGCTCTGCGTAAGATCGCCCGTGTGCGTCTCACCAACGGCTATGAGGTTTCTGCTTATATCCCCGGCGTGGGTCACAATCTGCAGGAGCACTCCGTGGTGCTGATTCGCGGCGGCCGTGTCAAGGACCTGCCCGGTGTCCGTTA
>CAYTXW010000006.1:0-28295 GCA_964441575.1 uncultured Oscillospiraceae bacterium | reverse complement strand
CCAAGGTTCCCTTCTTCTCCATTTCCGGCTCTGATTTTGTGGAGATGTTCGTAGGCGTCGGCGCAAGCCGTGTCCGGGACCTGTTCCAGCAGGCCTCCAAGGTAGCGCCCGCCATTGTGTTTATCGATGAGATCGACGCCATTGGCCGAACCCGCGATTCCCGCTTCGGCGGCAACGACGAGCGAGAGCAAACCCTGAACCAGCTGCTGGCGGAGCTGGACGGCTTCGACTCCAGCAAGGGCGTGGTCATTCTGGCTGCCACCAACCGGCCTGAAATTCTGGACAAGGCTCTGTTGCGGCCCGGACGGTTTGACCGCCGCATAGAAGTGGACCGCCCCAATCTGGCAGGCCGCTATCAGACTCTGCGGGTTCATACGAAAAACATCAAGCTGGCCGAGGACGTGGATCTCCACAAAATCGCCCAGGCCACGGCGGGCGCCGTCGGCGCGGATCTGGCCAACCTGGTCAACGAGGCCGCTCTGCGAGCCGTGCGTCAGGGCCGTAAGGCCGTCAACCAAGAGGATCTGCTGGCCTCTTTTGAGGTGGTCATTGCCGGTACCGAAAAGAAGGGTACCGTTTTAACCGACATGGAGAAGCGCATGGTAGCCTATCACGAGGTGGGCCACGCGCTGGTATCCGCCCTGCAAAAGCACAGCATGCCAGTCACCAAGATCACCATTGTCCCCCACACCTCCGGTGCTCTGGGCTATACCCTGCATATGCCGGAGGAAGAGAAGTTCCTCAACTCCAAGGAAGAACTCATCATCGAGCTGGAAACCCTGCTGGGCGGCCGCGCCGCTGAGCAGGTGGTCTTTGGCTCCATGACCACCGGCGCTGCCAATGACATTGAACAAGCCACCGAGCTGGCCCGGCGGATGATTACCCAATACGGCATGAGCGACCGCTTCGGCCTGATGGCCCTGTCCACGGTGTCCAACCCCTATTTGGACGGCAGTACCATGATGAACTGCGCCGACTCTACCTCCGCCCAAGCGGACGAGGAAATCAAGGATCTGTTGGCCCAGTGCTACGCCACCGCCTGCCGGGTCCTGCGGGACAACCGGGCCCTGCTGGACGAAGTTGCTCTGTATCTGCTGCAAAAGGAAACCATCACCGGCGACGAACTGATGGTCTATGTCAACGCAAGCAAGAAACAGCTGCCATCGGCGGATGAGGAAGGACAAAGCGGCAATTGACAATTGACAATTGATAATGATTGTGTCCGGCTTCGCCGGACGGATTTGAAATCAGCCTCCCCTTTCAGGGGAGGTGTCACGCGAAGCGTGACGGAGAGGTTAGCCCTCGTGCCCCCTATGAGGGGGCTCCGCGAAGCGGTGGGGGTTGTTGGATGACAGAGCGGTACGTTTTGTCGGTAAAATCTGTAATCGATACAACCCCCAGCCTCACTTCGTTCGGCAGCCCCCTAAAAGGGGGCACGAGGGCTAGCGGAAGTTTTAGAGAAAGAGAGATGTTTCAAATGCCCGATCAAGTCATGGATCTGGCATCCGATGTGGCTGCCAATGTCACGCAGGAAACCAGTGCGCTGAAATCCATGCTGGGCAATCTTCTGGACGGCATCAGCCTGACTCGGATTATTTCTGCGGCGCTACTGCTGGTGATCTGCATGTTCTGCATCAAGCTTTTGATGAAGGCCGTCAGCCAGATCCTGACCCGGTCCCGCCTGGACAAGAGCATCCATTCTATCGTTCTGTCCTTTGCCAAAATCGTTCTGATTTTTCTGGCCATTATGATTGTGGCGGGAAGCCTGGGCATTGATACCTCCTCCCTGCTGGCCATCTTCAGCGTTGCGGGTCTGGCCGTGTCGCTGGCCATTCAGGATTCCCTCTCCAATCTGGCCAGCGGCATTGTGATTTTGCTTTCCAAGCCCTTTAAGGTCGGGGACTATGTCACTGCCGCCGGATTCAGCGGCACGGTCAGGGAAATCGGCATTACCCACACCCGCCTGTCCACGGTGGACAACCAGATCATCCTGATTCCCAATTGCTCCATTACCTCCGCTGCCATCACCAACTTCTCCGCCGAGGAGATCCGGCGGCTGGACATGGTCTTCAACGCCTCCTACGATTCTCCCATGGAGACGGTCAAAGAAGCCCTGGCCGAGGCTGTGGATATTCCCCAGGTTTTGAAGGATCAGCCCATTTTTATCCGGGTCAGTCAATACGATAGCAGCGCTATTGCCTATACCATCCGGGTCTGGGTCCGCAACGCCGATTACTGGGACGCCTATTTTGACATTATGGAGCGCGTCAAGCCCTGCTTTGACCGCCGCGGCGTGGCAATCCCCTACCCCCAGCTCAGCATCCATACCGGCTCCTGAATTTCACGCAACCCCCGATAATCCGGTAAACCCCCGGTTTTCGGGGGTTTTGTTCATATTTAATAATTCCAAAAAGTTTGCCAAATCGCGTTGACTTAATCGATAAAAGTTGATAGAATATGTGATAGTAGATGATAGCGTCCGGAAGTCTGCCCGGACTCCGGATTCCCGGCATATGACCGCTGCTTTCCCGGCGGTCTTATGCTGCATGCAACATATTACAAGTAGGAGGACACTACATTGAAAGATTGGGATCATCTTATCACAATCGAGCAAATGGAAGATGCGACTGCATCCCTGCTGGAAACCGGCGCAAAAGTCGGGGCCGATTCCTGGCAACAGCGCGTCAAAAATCAGACTCCCCATTGCGGATTCGGCGAAGCGGGTACCTGCTGCCGTATCTGTTCCATGGGCCCTTGCCGCATCACGAAGAAAGCCCCCAGAGGCATCTGCGGCTGCGATGTACACGGTATTGTCGGCCGGAACTATCTGCGCTTCACCGCAGGCGGTTCCGCTACCCACTCTGACCATGGCCGTTCCATTGCCCACACCCTGTACCTGGCCAAGAAAGACGGCGCTTATCAGGTTAAGGACCCCGAAAAGCTAAAGCGCATTGCCAAGGAATGGGACATTGAAACGGAAAACAAGGATATCTATGATCTGGCCCACGAGGTGGCTCTGACCGGCCTGATGGAATATGGCAAGCCATTCGGCACCCAGCGCTTTACCGAACGCGCCCCCAAGCACACTCAGGAGCTGTGGGATAAGGCCGGAATCCGGCCCCGCGCCATTGACCGCGAGGTTTCTCAGTCTTTGCACATGACCCACATGGGCTGCTCTTCCCTGCCCGAGGCTCTGATTCGTCAGTCCCTGCGTGCCGGTCTGTCCGACGGCTGGGGCGGCTCCATGATGGGTACGGAAATGTCCGACATTCTGTTCGGCACCCCCAAGCCCATTGACACCACCGCCAACATCGGCGTCATGGAAAAGGATATGGTCAATATCATTGTTCACGGCCATGATCCCTCCCTTTCCGAAATGATCGTATTCTACGCCAACGATCCCGAAATGATCGCCCTGGCAAAAGAGCAGGGTGCCAAGGGCATCAACATTGCCGGCGTCTGCTGCACCGCCAATGAGGTAGCCATGCGCCACGGCATCCCCATGGCAGGCAATTTCCTGCAGCAGGAAAACGTGGTTCTGACCGGCGCATGCGAAGCCATTGTTGTGGACGTACAGTGCATCTTCCCGGCCCTCGGCCCCCTGAGCAAGTGCTTCCACACGAAATTTGTCACCACCTCCCCCATCGCACGGATGCCCGACTCCGACTACATTGAATTTCATGAGGAGAACGCGGCGGAGAACGCCAAGGCCATCGTGAAAATGGCCATTCTGAACTTTAAGAACCGCAATCCGGATCTGGTAAATATTCCACAGCTGAAGACCAAGGCCCGTGTGGGTTATTCCGTCGAGGCCATTAAGAAGGAGTTGGACGGCGTCTGCAACAGCCATGTGGATGAAATGGGTACCCTGAAGCCCCTCGCCGACGTGGTCAAGTCCGGTGTTCTTCGCGGCGCAGTGGCCATGGTTGGCTGCAACAACCCCAAGGTCCGGCCCGACACTGCCCACATCGAGCTGATGAAGAAGCTGCTGAAAAATGATATTATCGTCATCGTCTCCGGCTGCTCCGCCCAGGCTGCCGCTAAGGCCGGTCTGATGGACCCGGACGCCAAGGAATCCTGCGGCGAGGGTCTGCGCCGTGTCTGCGAGCTGGTTGGCATTCCGCCGGTGCTGCACATGGGTTCCTGCGTGGATATCTCCCGTATGATGATTCTGGCCTCCGACCTGGCAAAGGACTGGGGCTGCAACATCTCCCAGCTGCCCCTATGCGGCTGCGCGCCCGAGTGGATGTCTGAGAAGGCTGTCTCCATCGGCAACTATGTGGTGGCCACCGGTATCGATACATACCTGGGCGTTGATCCCTACTCCAAGGGTTCTGAGGAAGTCACCGCGCTGCTCCAGGGCGAACACGGCGTCAAAGACTGGGTAGAAGCCAACTACACCGTGGAGCTGGACATTGAAAAGCTGGGTGACAAGATGATCGCGGACATTGAGGCCAAGCGAACCGCTTTGGGTATCTAACACTGTTTCTTGATTAAATTCTTTCATCAAGAAGTCCTTTTGCTGCGCATACCCGCATCGTGTATTCGCCTGCGACGTCAACGTTGTATGGGTTATCCGTAAGGCAGCAATGCTGCCAACGGCTATCCTATCATGCAGATCTTGACGGGCTTCGCCCCATAAAAACCTTTTAAAGGTTTCTATCAAGTTCCAGTATCATCCAACGATTCGAGGTCTTTAAAATATGAAAATCGCAGTCACCGGCAAGGGTGGCGTGGGAAAAACCACGCTGGCCTCTACCCTGGCAAGATTATACGCCGATGAAGGACGCAATGTTCTGGCCGCCGATGTGGACCCGGACGCCAACCTGGGTCTGGCTCTGGGTTTGACTGAGGAAGAGGTCAACGCCATCGTCCCCGTCTCCAAAATGAAGGAGCTGGCAAAGGAGCGCACCGCTGCCAACGCCAGTAATACCTTCTATAAGCTTAACCCCCAGGTTTCAGATCTGCCCGACAAGCTCAGCAAGGACATCAACGGCGTCAAGCTGCTGGTCATGGGCACTGTGGATACCGGCGGCAGCGGATGCGTTTGTCCCGAGCATGTAATGCTCAAAGCCATCCTGTCCAGCCTGGTGTTTCGAAGGGATGATGTGGTCATCATGGACATGGAGGCCGGTCTGGAGCATCTGGGCCGCGGCACCGCCAGCATGATGGATCAATTCATTGTGGTCATTGAGCCGGGTGCCCGGTCCATTCAGACCTATGAGCGCATCAAAAAGCTGGCCCGGGATATTGGCGTCACGAAGGTTCGAGTCGTGGCCAACAAGGTCCGGGACGAAAGTGACCGCGCCTTCCTGAAAAGCCGTATCCCGCCGGAGGATCTGCTGGGCTTCCTGAGCTACAGTGCCGACGTCATCGACGCCGACCGCAAGGGCCTCTCCCCCTATGATTGCAGCCCCAAGGCCGTGGAGGAAATCCGCGCCATCAAGGCTGTCATCGATGCGCAAGAATAGAATATCGATCGATTTCGAAAGGAATGAACATAGAATGGCAAGAACCCTTTTTGAACGTGTATTCCGCGGCTCTGACGAGATGTTCGACAGAGCCGAAGCGGAAGTCAATAAAGTCGCTGCCGAGCTGGGTCCCGATGCTCCGCTGACCATGCCCGGCACCGCCTATTTCCTGGCCTGCATCTATGCCTACATTGGCAAGAAAGTCACCACGGTTGGGGAGCTGCAAGCCGCCCTGGCCGACGTCAAGGCCATGATGCTCCGGGAGAACCGCACCCACTCCATCTTCCAGTCCGGAGTCGGCACCGCCATCGCCGCTGAGATGATCGAGGCCGCCAAGTACGCCCGCAGCCAGACCCCCTATGAGGGCACCCATTACCACGGCCACTTTACCGACGCCGAGGTCCGCGAACTGGGCGTGCCTCTGGTCACGGGCGACATCCCCGGCTTCGTGGTCATGATCGGTCCCGCTCCCTCCAAGGAGGAGGCTGTGGAGACCATCAAGGGCTATCAGTCCCGCGGTATCTTCGTTTTCCTGATTGGCGGTATTATCGAACAGGCTGTGGAAATGAACGTATCCATGGGCTTCCCTGTCCGTGTGGTTCCCGTGGGCGAGGAAATCTGGGCCGTGGGCCATGTTATCTCTCTGGTTGTCCGCGCCGCCATGATCTTCGGCAACATCCAGCCCGGCGATGTGGAGGGCTTCCACAAGTACACCTTCGAGCGCATCAACGCCTTTGTCAACGCCTATCGGCCTGTCAACGACATTACGGTGGCCTGCGGCGCCGGCGCCATCAAGCTGGGCTTCCCGGTCATCACCAATGACCACGAGGATATGTGGGCCATCCCCAAGAGCCTGATTATCTACGACAACACCCAGGACTGGATTGATACCTCCCTGGAGGCCCGGGGAATCAAGCTGAAAATTACCAAGATCGACATCCCTGTGTCCTTCTCCTCCGCTTTTGAGGGTGAGATCATCCGCAAGGGCGATATGCAGATTGAGATTGACGGCTCCCGGAAGGACTGCTTCGAACTGGTCCAGACCAGGGACGCCTCCGAGGTGGAGGACCATAAGATCGAGGTGGTTGGCCCCGAAATGGACGAATTCCCCGTAGGCTCTAAAATCTCTCTCAGCTACACGGTGGAAGTCTCCGGCAAGAGCATGCAGCCCGACTTTGAGCCTGTGTTCGAGCGGAAGATTCACTCCTTCCTGAACTGCGTCGAAGGCCTGATGCACACCGGCCAGCGCGATATGATCCGTGTCCGTGTGTCCAAGGCCGACTTTGAAGCAGGCTTCCGCTTTCACCACATCGGAGAAGTCCTTTACGCCAAGATTAAGTCCGAATTCGACACCGTGGTGGATAAGTGCCAGGTCCGCATCGTGGTCGGTGACGAGGCCAATGCCGAGCTGCGCAAGGAGGCCAACAAGGTCTTTGACATCCGTGACGAGCGTTTGAAGACCATGACCGACGAGTCTGTGCCGGTTTTCTACTCCTGTATCATGTGTCAGGCCTTTTCCCCCAGCCATGTCTGCATCGTCACCCCCGAGCGTCTGGGCCTGTGCGGCGCAGTCTCCTGGCTGGATGCCAAGGCCACCAATGAGCTGGACCCCCAGGGTCCCTGCCAGGTTGTCACCAAAGAGCGCTGTCTGGACGAGCGCGTGGGCCGCTATGAGGACGTGGACGAGGCCGTGGCCGAGTACTCCCACGGCGCACTGGAGCATGTCACCCTGTACTCCCTGCTGGAGGATCCTATGACCTCCTGCGGCTGCTTCGAGTGCATCTGCGGCATTGAGCCTGTCTCCAACGGTGTGGTCATTACCAGCCGTGAATACGCCGGTATCACCCCTCTGGGCATGACCTTCTCCGAAATGGCCTCCATGACCGGCGGCGGCGTACAGACCCCCGGCTTCATGGGCCACGGCAAGCACTACATCGCCTCCAAGAAATTTCTGAAGGCTGAGGGCGGCGTAGGCCGTCTGGTGTGGCTGCCCAAGGATTTGAAGGACCAGATCCGCGACAAGCTCAACGCGACCGCACAGGAGCTGTACGGCGTGGAAAACTTTGCCGACATGATTGCCGACGAGACATCCTGCCCCAACGGCGATCCGGATGAGCTGCTGAACTTCCTGAGCGAAGTCGGCCACCCCGTTCTGGGCATGGAACCGTTTGATTTCTGATTTCAAATCAGATTCCCGCAAAGGGGGCTGTCTCAAAATGATTCTCCGGGATCATAAGAGGCAGCCCCTCTTTTCTTCTCGTATGCTGCTCACTTTACCTACATAACGGTAGTATCCCTCGCTTTCATAACCGGAACCCGCCACATCTCTCTTGACGGGGTTCCTTTTACACAACTTTTCCAAAATGGGATAAAGTTTTTATGATCCGTTCTGGCTGCGGAAATGAAATTGCCTGTACTGTACTCCCTATTCATGCGCAAGCAGACTTGATATCCAGTCCCGTATGCTGTATGCTACACTTGCGTGTTGTTTGTTTCACACCTTAATGATACGCCGGCAGCCGACTCTTATATCTAGCCGGCTGCCGGTATTTCAGGGCTGCCTCACTTTTGTGAGACAGCCCCCTTGATGTTATTCCGCTTCAAACTCTTTGGGAAACAGCTTGTGAACGGCCTGCGCGGCGGCAGCCTGTTCTGCGCGTTTTTTGCTGCGGCCCTGGCCCGTCCCGATGACGGTGCCATTGCGCAGGACCTCCACCACAAAGCGCTTGTCATGATCCGGGCCGGATTCCTCCACCAGCTCATAGTGGATGATCTGGTCCTTTTCCCGCTGTATCAGCTCCTGCAGCATGGTCTTATAGTCAAAATTACCGGGGCGGCCCGTGGGGAGGTCGCTGAGAATCAGGCGGGTGATGATGCCCTTGGCAGCCTGATAGCCGCCATCTAAATAAGACGCTGCAATCACCGATTCCATGGCATCCGAAACGATGCTGTCCCGGGTGCGGCCGCCGCTCTGGTCCTCGCCGTGGCCCAGCAGCAAAAACTCGCCAAGGCGGATTCCCGCTGCCGCTTTGGCCAAATTCCGTTCACAGACCAGGTCTGCCCGAATCCGGGTCAAATCTCCTTCCGGTTTATCGGGATAGCGGCGGTAGAGAAAATCCGCCGTCACAAAACCCAGAATGCTGTCGCCCAGGAACTCCAGCCGCTCGTTGCTGCTTCGGCCATCCCGGCGTTCATTGGCGTAGGAACTGTGGGTCAAGGCATTTTCCAGCAGCGCTTTGTTCTGAAAGGTATAGCCCAGCCCTTGTTCCAATTCACTCCACATGGTTTATTCCACTTCTTTCTTCGCCGCCTGCCCCAGCTCTTGCACATGGGTCTGCAGCGCTTCTGTCATATCACCGGACACGGCCGCCATCGCCTGACTCACAGCGCTTCGGATCGCCCGTGCGTCAGAGGACCCGTGGGCTTTGACCACGGGCTTGGAAATACCCAGCAGCATAGTACCGCCCACTTCCCGGTAGTCCAGCTTCCTTTTAAAGGCTCCAATTCCATCCTTACAAAGCAGGGCAGCCAGTTTGGTCCAGAGATTCCGTTTGAACATATCCTTGAGCATATGGTTCATAAAGGTGGCAGTTCCCTCGATGGTTTTCAGCAGCACATTGCCGGAGAAGCCATCCGCCACCACCACATCCACAGCTCCCAACGGCACGTCCCGTGCCTCCACATTGCCCACAAAGTGGATTAGTCCCTGGGAATCCGCCTGCCGCAGCAGGGCGAACGCATCCTTTTGGAGTCGGGCTCCCTTGGCTTCCTCTGTGCCAATGTTCAATAGTCCCACCTTGGGACGCTCTTTTTTCTGCACTCTCTGGGCATAGACAGAGCCGAGCAGGGCAAACTGGAGCAAAAACTCCGGCGTACATTCCGCATTGGCTCCGCAGTCAATGAGCAGGGCGCTGCCGGTCTCTGTGGGAATTTCGGGACACAGCGCCGCCCGGCGAATTCCCTTGACCCGTTTAACTATCAGGGTTGCAGCCGTCAGCAGCGCGCCTGTGCTGCCGGCAGAGATAAAGGCATCGCCCGCACCCTCGGCCAGCATCCGCAGACCCACAACCATAGAGGAATCCTTTCTGGTATGGACCACACTGGCCGGATCATCGCGCATATCCACCACATCATCGGCATTGGACACCTCAACACCCTTTGGCAGGGTATCCAGGCCCATACTGCCCAGGCTCTTTAAAATCGTCTCGCCCCGTCCCACCAGAACAATCTGCACATCAAACTCCCTGGCCGCGTCAATGGCCCCACGCACAATGGCGTCAGGCGCATGATCGCCGCCCATGGCGTCAATAAGGATTCGCATGGTCAACATCCTTTCTCTTTTATCTGATTAATCTGTTCCAACGCCCGATTAGCGATAGCCAGATTCTTGTTGGCCTTCCCTTTCACACGGTAGCCCAGGGGTGTGATGATGCCGAAGTTGACATTCATGGGCTGAAACTGTGTCAAGCCGGGGTCCGATATGTAGCAGGCCAGCGCGCCAATGGCTGTCTCCCGGGGAAAGGCCGGCGGCTCACGGCCTTGGACCTTATATGCCATCGCAACGGCTGCCAGATAGCCGGAGGCTGTGGATTCCACATAGCCCTCCACGCCGGTCATCTGTCCAGCAAAGGCCACCAGTGGGTTTCGCCGGTCCGCATAGAACTGGTCCAGCAGCTTGGGGGAATTCAGGAACGTATTGCGGTGCATAACGCCGTAGCGCACAAATTCCGCGTCATGGAGGGCGGGAATCATGGAAAAGACCCGTTTCTGCTCCGGGAATTTCAGGTGTGTCTGGAAGCCCACAAGATTATAAATGGACCCGGCGGCGTTATCCCGGCGAAGCTGTACCACGGCATACGGTTCCTTGTCGGTGTTCGGGTCCTTCAGGCCCACGGGCTTCAAGGGGCCATACCGTAATGTGTCCACACCCCGGCGGGCCATGACCTCCACAGGCATACACCCCTCGAAGACCATGCTGTCTTCAAATCCATGAACCTCCGCCTCCTGCGCGGAAGCCAGCTCCCGGACAAAGGCCGCGTATTGCTCCGCATCCATAGAACAGTTTACATAATCTTCGCTGCCCCGGTCATAGCGGGAGGCAAACCAGGCATAATTCATATCGACGCTCTCCGCCGTCACCAGGGGCGCGGCGGCGTCGAAAAAGTTTAAATACTCTGCCCCGCCGAAATAGGCGCGGATTGCCTCGCTCATGGCGTCAGAGGTCAGGGGGCCGGTGGCCACAATGACCGGTCCGTCCGGCATCTGCGTAACCTCCCCCTCCACCACGGTAATCAGAGGATGGCTTTTGATTTTTTTCGTAATCATAGCGGAAAAGCCATAACGGTCCACGGCCAAAGCGCCGCCTGCCTCCACACGGGTAGCATCGGCACACTGCAGAATCAGACTGCCCAGGCGGCGCAGCTCCTCCTTCAGAAGGCCCACGGCATTTTCCAGCCGATCCCCGCGCAGGGAGTTGGAGCAGACCAGCTCAGCAAAGTCTGCGGAATGGTGGGCCGGCGTCATTTTATGGGGCTTCATTTCATACAACAGCACCGGCACATCCCGCTGAGCCAGCTGCCAGGCCGCCTCGCAGCCCGCCAGCCCCGCGCCGATCACTTTGACTTGGTTCATGATGTTACCTCTTGGAAGCATTGCGAGCAGCCTGTTCAGCTGTCCGTCTTGCTGCTTGATTTTTTCTTTGCCGCTGTCTTTTGGGCGGCGGGCTTCTTTTGGGCGGGGACTTCCGCAGGCACCGCTTCCGCGTCGGCATCGGCGGCCTCCACTGTGGCGGCGGGCTTTTTCCGGTAGCCGCGCTTCTCCTCCGGCAGGAAATTGGGACAGTTTTCGTTAATGCAGAAGGGCTTCATCGCGCCGCGGCCTGACTTTTTGAACATGGTCTGGCCGCAGGAGGGGCAGTCATTTTCCGTCGGCACATCCCAGGACATGAAGCCGCACTCCATGCCGCTCTCACAGCTATAGTAGACAAAGCCACGCTTGGATTTGCGCTTGAGCATCCCGGCGCCGCATTTCGGGCAGCGGCCCGGCATATGCTCCACAATCGGCCTGGTATTTTTACATGCCGGAAAGCCGGGACAAGCCAGAAAGCGGCCAAAACGGCCATTCTTAATAACCATTTTCCGCCCGCAGATCTCGCAGATCTCATCGGTTTCCTCATCGGGGACCTTAAGGTGCGTATCCTTCAAGGCCTCCTCTGCCTCCACCATATCCTTGTGGAAGCCTGCGTAGAAATCGGCCAAGACCTGCTTCCAGGGCAACTTGCCCTCCTCCACCTGGTCCAGCTGGGCCTCCATGTGGGCGGTAAACTCCACGTTGATGATGTCCTGAAACCGCTCCATCATCAGCCCCGTAACAACCTCGCCCAGAGGTGTGGGCCACAGGCGTTTTTCCTTTTTTTCCACATAGAACCGATCCTGAATGGTGGAGATAATGCTGGCATAGGTGGATGGGCGTCCCACGCCTTTTTCCTCCATGGCCCGAACCAGCGTGGCCTCCGTATAGCGGCTGGGAGGGGTGGTGAAATGCTGTTCGGGCTTTGTTTCGCTCCGCTGGAGCGGTTCTCCTTCCACCAAGTCCGGCAGGGGCGATTGCAGTTCTTCCTGCTCATCGTCCTTCCCTTCCTCATAAACAGTCGTAAAACCGCTGAATTTCAGGCTCTGGTGGTTTGCGCGGAAGAGATTCTCGCCGCACTGGGCCTCAATGGTCACAGTATCATACAGGGCGCAGGCCATCTGGGAAGCTACGAAGCGGTCCCAGATCAGCTTATACAGGCGGAACTGGTCCTTATTCAGGTCCGCTTTCACCCGCTCCGGGTCCAAATGCACGTTGCTGGGCCGAATGGCTTCGTGGGCGTCCTGGGCCGCGCTTTTTGTCTTGTAGCGGTGGGGCTGGCCGTAGTAATACTGGCTGCCATAGCGGTCCACAATATAATCCCGGGCCGCGGCCAGTGCCTCTTCGGAGATTCTCTGGGAATCGGTTCTCATATAGGTAATAAGACCCACAGTCCCCTCGCCAGTGATATCCACGCCTTCATAAAGCTGCTGCGCCAGGGCCATGGTCCGCTTCGGGGTCATTCCCAGCTTACGGGAGGCCTCCTGCTGAAGCGTGGAGGTGATGAAGGGAGGCGCGGAGTTTTTCTTCTTCTCTGTGCGTTTGACGCTCTTGACGTAAAAGGGTTTGCCCTCCAGCGCGTTCAGAACTGCCTGCACCTCGGCCTCGCTGCTCAGATCCCGCTTTCTGGGATCACCGTAGAATCGGGCCCGGAAGCTGCCGGGGCGATCCACACGGTGCAGCGTCACGTCAATGGTCCAATACTCCTGGGGCCGGAACGCACGAATCTCATTCTCCCGGTCCACTACCAGACGGGTAGCCACAGACTGAACGCGGCCTGCAGACAGACCCCGGCGGACCTTTTTCCACAGAAGCGGCGACAGCTGATAACCCACGATGCGGTCCAAAATCCGGCGGGCCTGCTGGGCGTCTACCAAATCCAAGTCGATAGCACGCGGTTCCTGAATGGCCTTGGTAACAACGCCCCTGGTGATCTCATTGAACGTCACACGGTGGACCTGATCGTCCGGAATCTCCAGCAGGGCCTGCAGATGCCAGGAAATCGCCTCGCCCTCCCGGTCCGGGTCGGTTGCCAGAAAGATCCGATTGCTGTTTTTCGCGCTTTTTTTCAAATCATTGATGATGTCCTCTTTGCCCTTGACGGGCTGGTAATCCGGGCGAAAGTCATGTTCAATGTCTACCCCCATGGTACTCTTGGGCAGGTCCCGCAGATGGCCCATACAGGCCTTGACCTGATAGCCGCTGCCCAAATACTTGCCGATCGTTTTCGCCTTGGACGGCGACTCAACGATGACAAGGTCGGTCTTTGCCTTCGGCATGTTGCTGCTGCTCCTTCGAACTTCTTAATTTTCATCCTCCGCCAGGGAAAACCACTTGGCGGATTGGCGCTGGACGATTCCCTTGACCTCCAGCAGTGTCATTGATGCCAAAACGCGGCCAGCAGACAGATCTGTTTCGTCCACAATGACATCAATATGCTTTGGTCCCTCTGCAAGCAGCTTTACCAGAAGCTGCTCATCCTGGGATAGTGTTTCCATTTTTTCCTTTATGTCAATATAAGCCTTTGGCTTAGAACTGTCAACGTCTTTTTTCTCCTCGGGCGGCTCCGGCGTCTGAGAAAGACCGTGGAGGTCCTTGACGCGCAGATCGCTGCAGTCCCGCCGGATCAAGAGATCCGGATACAGATGTTCATACTCCTGCAGTACATCCCAGGCGTCGCGGACCATGATGGCCCCCTCCCGCAGAAGCTTCAAATTACCGCTGCAACTGGCAACATCTACATTGGCTGGAACGGCAAACACATCCCGTCCCTGGTCCAGAGCGCGGGCAGCCGTAATCAAAGCGCCGCTTTTTTCCGGGGCTTCCACCACCAGGACGCCCAGACTCAGACCGCTGATAATGCGGTTACGCACGGGAAAATGCTCAGGGCGGGGAGCGGTTCCGGGCGGATACTCACTGAGCAGGCAGCCGCGGGCAGCCACATCCTCGCAAAGACTGCGGTTTTCTGCGGGATAAACCACGTCCACCCCACAGCCCAGAACACCAATGACCGGTGCGCCGCCTGTCAATGCGCCCAGCATAGCGCTGCTGTCTATCCCTCTGGCCAGGCCGGATACTACCATGCAGCCGCAGCGCGACAAAACATAGCCCATGCGCCGAGCGTGGAGCATCCCGTATAACGAAGCCCGCCGGGTCCCAACCACTGCGATAGCTGGCCCGTTCAGGTCCGGAAGTGTCCCTTTGTAGAACAACGCAACCGGCGGGTCGTCGATATTTCTCAGCCGCTCGGGATATGCGGCATCCTGCATGGTTAAAATGGAAATTCCTTTATCATAGCAAACCCGCAAAATCTGCTCCGGCTCTGTCAGGTCCTTATCCAGCAAGGGCGAAGCGTCCCGCAGCCCCTCAACAGCGGCATAGGCCGCCGCGTCAGCATAATAGGCAGCCTCCGGTGAGGGAAAATACTGGGCCACCAAGGCGGCACCGCGTCTGCCCAGTCCCCGGCGGGTCATCAGCCACAGCCAGTATTTCAGCATAGAAGCGCCTCCTTCCCAATGATTACAATTTCATCTGCCACATCACAATGGCAGCGGCAATGGCAGCGTTGAGGGATTCACAACGAGGATTCATTGGGATTATCAGCTCGCGGTCACTGTGGGACAGGAAGAATTCGCCTACGCCCCGGCCCTCGCTTCCAATCACCAAAGCCGCTTGCGCCAGGTTGGTCCGGCGCACATCCACCGCCCGATCCGACAGGGCGGTTACATACAGGGGAATCGCCTTCCGGCGGCACTGGGCCAAAATATCCTCCTGCGTACTCAACCGGGGCGGTGTGCGAAACACAGCGCCCATGGAGGCGCGAACGGTTTTGGGATTATAGACGTCGGCGCAGCCGGGCGTCAGAATCACCGGCACCTCCAGCGCGTCGGCGGTCCGCAGAATCGTTCCCACATTGCCCGGGTCCTGAATCCCATCCAAAATCAAGCTGCCGGGTTTTAAATCCGGCTTTACTTCCTCCGGCAAATCGCAGACAAACAGCGCGCCTTGGGGCGTCTCCATGGGGGATACCTGGGCCATCACATCGTCAGGCAGCTCCACAACCCGCACATGGTCCGGCAATGGACAAAGTACGGCATCCGCTGTGGTCAGCACGGTCCGCAATCGCTCCGGGCACCACTGGACAGCCTCAGCCAGAAGCTTGGTTCCATCGGCGGCAAACTGCCCCTGCCGCTGCCGCTCGCTCCGAGACGTCAGGAGGCGGCGGACCTGCTGCAAAAGCGGATTCTTCCGGCTGGTGATACGCTCATAGCTCATAGCTTCTGTACCCGTTCCAGGTCTTCATTCCGGCCTAAAATCATCAGGATATCGCTAGCCTCCAGAGCATAGTCCGCTCCCATAAAGACTGTGACATCCCCGTCCGCCTTTCGCATAGCGATCACCGTTACGCCAAATTTGCGCCGGACATCGATCTCCCGCAAATTCTTGCCAACCCAGGATGCGGGCGTTTTCACCTCTGCTATGCCGCACTGACTGGACAGTTCGATATAATCCAACACGCTGGATGAGACAAGGTTCAGTGCCAGCTTCACAGCCATTTCCCGCTCGGGAATCACCACACGGTCCGCCCCCACCTTTTCCAAGGCACGTTTTTGCAACTCGTCCGGGGCCTTACAGATAACCTGATGCACTCCCAGCTGCTTGAGGTTTAAAGTAATCAATATACTGGCCGCCAGGTCGCTTCCGATAGCAACAATAGCACAGTCATAATTTCGAACGCCCAGGGAACGCAGGACCTCCTCGTCCCGAGCATCCCCAACCACGGCATAAGTTACACGGCTGGACAATTTTTGAATCTGCTCCGCGTTCTTATCCAGAATCAAGACCTCGTTGCCCAGCTCCTGGAGCTTCAAAGCCACGGCGGTGCCGAATCGGCCCAGGCCTACCACGACATAAGCCTTCATGAAATTCCTCCTTATCCGATCAAAACCTTGGTTTCCGCATATCGATAGCGTTCCTCCGCCTGATTTGACAGCAGGAACCCGAGACTGACCGTCATGATTCCCACGCGGCCAAAGAACATCAGCAAAATCAATATGATTTGAGAACTGACATTCAGCCCAGCTGTCACTCCCGTGGACAAACCCACGGTGGCAATAGCCGAGATGGTCTCATACAGGCTGTCCATAAAGTCCAGCCCGTTAGATACGGAGAGGTAAATGCCGCTGGCGAAGGCCAGCAGGAACACCATGGTGACAACAGCAACAGCGTTACTGATCTGCTGGGTGCTGATGGTCCGATGAAAGACCGTGACCCGAGAACGGCCTCGGGCCGCAGCCAGGACAGAAAGCAGCAGCACACCGATTGTCACGGTTTTCACGCCGCCGGCTGTGGAGCCGCTGGAGCCGCCAATAAACATCAGCAGATCGGTCACGGCCTTGGACGCCCCGGTCAGCGAACGCTGCGGGATGGTATAAAACCCGGCGGTACGCGTGGTGACGGATTGAAACAGGGCAGCTAGCAGCTTTTCCCCCGTGGAAAGGCTGCCCAAGGTGTCGGGGTTATTCCACTCCATCCCGGCAAAGGCGGCTGTGCCGCCCAGTGTCAGCAGCGCAGAGATCACAAGCACCAGGCGGGTATGGACCGACATTCGCCGAAAGCGGCGGCTGCGAAGGATATCCTCCCACACAAAAAAGCCCAGACCGCCCAGGGTAATCAGCAGAATCAATGTAATGTTCACAACCGGGTCCGCTGCAAAGGGAATCAAACTCCCGCCGACCTCCACTGCGCCCAGGATGTCAAACCCGGCGTTGCAGAAAGCGGATACGGCGTGGAACACACCCCACCACAGAGCTTTTCCAAAACCCACAAGGGGCCAAAAGCGCAGCGTCAGAATCAGCGCGCCGACACCCTCGATCACAAAGGTGCCGATCAGAACATGACGCACCAGATTGACAATGCCGCTGAGCTGCTCCACACCCAAGGATTGGGCCAGAATGAGCCGTTTTTTCAGGCCAATCCGCTGATGCACCGCGAAAAAGAACAGGGAGACAATGGTCATAAATCCCAGGCCGCCCACCTGAATCAGCAGTAAAATCACTGCCTGCCCAAAGCCGCTCCAATAGGTACAGGTGTCAACCAGAGACAGGCCCGTCACACAGGTGGCCGAGGAAGCGGTAAACAGCGCCGTCAGAAAAGGCGTGGGCCGGCCGCTCCTGCTGGCAACGGGCAAGGTCAGAAGAAGGCTCCCCGCCAAAATAATCAGCAGAAACGCCAAGACGATAATCTGCGTGGCGGATCGATTCCCGCACCAGCGGCGCAGACGAAGCAAAAATTTTTGCAGGCGTAGCCTCATATCATCCTCCGTACAAAAAGAGGCATGGCGGTCCCATGCCTCTCGCTGTGATTCTTACTTCTCCACGCTGAGGATCTTAAACCGCAGGACACCCACCGGCGCTTCCACCTCTACCACATCGCCTACGCGCATTCCGACCATGGCGCGGCCAAAGGGCGAATCGTCGGAGATACAATAATTCATCGGGTCGGCCTCCTGGGAGCCGACAATGGTGTAATCCTCTTCCTGCTCCAGGTCCAGATCCAGAACGCGGATCTTGCAGCCCAGGCCCACATGTTCCGTCGGCTCATCGCTTTCCTCAATTACCACGGCATTGGCCAGAATGTTCTCTACCTCCGCAATGCGGCCATAGAGCTTGGCCTGCTCGTTTTTGGCCTCGTCATACTCGCTGTTCTCCGACAGATCGCCGAAAGAGCGCGCCTCCTTGATCTGCTCCGCCACTTCCTTTTCACGGGTGGTTTTCAGATAATTCAGCTCTTCCTCCAGCTCTTTCAGCCGTGTGCTTGTAATTTTAAATTCTTGTGCCACGAATATCCATCCTTCCGGTTATCGTTCTCGCGCCTTTCTGTGCGCTGCCAGCATATATGCCCCATTATAGTATTGGCGGCTTCCGCATGTCAAGATATTTTCTGACGCAGAACCTCCAGCGCTGCCTGGAGCTGCGGGTCATCTTCCTGCTCCAGATTGCCCAAATAGAGATCGTAGTAGGCATCTTCCTCCATGTCAACCGGCACATCCGGCGTGACACCCACATCTGTCAAGCTCTTACCGCTGGGCGTGAAATACTTTCCAACAGACAGTGCCAAACCGGATCCATCGGACAGATCAAAGGTATACTGGAAATTTCCTTTGCCGCAGGTCTGTGACCCAACCACGGTTGCAACGCCGTATTCCTGGAGCGCCGCCGCAAAAAATTCCGCTGCAGAGTAGGAGTCTTCATTGATCAGTACCGCCATCGGAAGCTCCAGGCAGTCTGCATCAGAGGTATCAACCTCTTCCCTGCCCTTATAATCGATGCTTCGGAAAATATCGCCCTCCGGCAGTAAAGCGTCCAAAACCTCCACCATTTCATCCTTCCGCCCGCCGGGATTGAAGCGGACATCGAATAAAAGCGCCTCGGCTCCCTGCTCGATCAGGCTGTCTATACAGGCCAGCGTCTGCTCCGCGCAGTGGGTCTCAAAATTACTGATGGTAACCAGGCCGATATTCCCCTCCAGCAGCTCGCCGGTAGTCACGTCGGTAATGATATTGGCGCGGGTCATGGTAACATCCAGCCGCAGATCATCCCGCAGAAAGCAAGCCCGAACCTGAGTCCCTTCCTCGCCGCGCACCAACTCTTTTGTGCTGTCCAGACCCAGGCCCGTCACAGCTTCGCCCTCGACCTCGATCAGAATATCGCCAGCCTGCACCCCTGCCTGCTCTGCCGGGCCGTCCTTGGCGACGGAAACAACCAAAAAGCCCGCCTCCACCTCTTCGATGGTAATGCCCACACCCACATAGGCGTTGTTCTGCCGCTCATTGAAGGCGTCCATATCCGCCGCACTGATATAATAGCTCCAGCGGTCTCCGGTGGCTTCCACCATGGCGTTTGCCGCCGCGTCTGCAGCTGCTGCGGTCAGTTCGGATTCATCATAATCATCGATAAAGTAATAGTCAATATACGCGCCGATTTCTTCCATCTTGGAAACCACCTGGTTTGATTCCAGGATGTTTCTCCGGGAGGCTGTATCATAGATTCTTGTGGCCAAAAAGGAGATAGCGGCAGTAGCCGCCACCAGCAGCACAATAAAAATAACTTTTTTAGAGCGTTTCAAAAGAACACCTCATATTTCAGATTCAACAGGTTTTTATGACGTCATCGCCGCTGGAAGCTGCTTTGCCTGCAAAGATCCGGACGCTGCGGACGGCGCATGTGTACAAGCCGGCATCTCGAATGCCGGGGCTTCCCGGAGCACCCGGGTTGGAATCCGTTTCCCACAGTCCATGCGGACTGTGGGAGCGGAAAAATTATCCAATGTATTCCATGGGGTTCACAGCGCTGCCGTTCACACGGATCTCAAAATGGAGATGCGGTCCGGTGGCCCAGCCGGTGGAACCGACATAGCCAATCACCTGGCCCTGGGAAACGAAATCGCCGCTGGACACGATATAGTTGGTCATATGTGCGTAGAAACTGCCATAGCCGTTGCCATGGCTGATTTCCACACAGTAGCCGTAGGCATCTGTGTAAGTCGCCGTGGTGACAGTGCCGGAGGCGATGGCATAGATGGGGGCGCCGGTGTTTGCAGCCAGGTCCACACCCGTGTGGAAGCTCTCATAGCCCCAGATGGGATGAATCCGCCAGCCATATGCACAAGTCACCGTGATGCTGCTCAGAGGATTCACAAAGCCGGAGGTGCCGGGCGTCACATTGGAAGCGCTGCCGCTTCCGGCTACATTGTTGGCATTCGCCTGGGCTATCCGTGCCGCTTCCTCCTCCGTGAGAGCCTTTTCATATTCGGCCTGCGCAGCCACAATCAGGGCCATCTGTTCCTCTTCCGCCTGCAGGTTAGTCTGATAATCGGCGCTCATGGTTTTCTCCGCTTCGGCCAACTGCAGCAGCAAGGCGTCTGCCTCGGCGCGCTGCTCCAGCAGCGTAGCCTCCATCTCCGCCAAGCTGTTCTTGGTTTCCTCCAGCGCGTCCATTTCTCCCTCCAGGGCTTCCCGGTCTTCCTGGATTTCATCGGTCATTTCCTCAATCTGCTGCAGCATCAGCTGGTCGGCCTCGGCAATTTCGCGAATCATGTTGATCCGGTCCAGCAGATCGGAAAAGCTGCTGGACTTAAACAGAATGGACCAATAGGAAATGGTGCCGGTCTCCTCCATCGCCCGCAGACGGGCCTTGTAGGTTTCGTTCATCTCCGCCAGCCGCGCCTGGGCATCCTCCAGCTCCGACTGCTTTTCCGCAATCAAGAGGCTGTACTGCTGAATCTGTGCGTTGGCATTTTCAATCTCCGCCTCGGTCACATGGATTCGCTGATCGATGGCGGATTTCTGCGCAACGACATTTTCAGTTTCCGCAGCATTGGCAGCCAGATCGGCCTCCAGGGCCGCTTTTTCATCCGCAATCTCCTGGGCTTTTTCTTTCAGGCTGTTGATCTCCTTCTGAATTTCCGAGGAGGACGCAGCGGAAGCCATGGTCAGCAGCGCGCCGGTCAGCAGAGAGCCGAGAAGCAGCACACACAGAATGATGGCAACCACCGAGATCCAGGTTCTGCGTGCTGGTTTGTTTTGTTTATTTGCAGATTTCATAGTTGCATGACTCCAATCCGGTTTTAAACCTTTAGGAACTTGCGTATGGACAGGACGCTGCCGAACACGCCCACCACAAAGCCCACAATGGCGTAGCAGGCAGCAACAACCTCAATGACCTCAATAAACGGAACCAGATTGATGAGATTCAAGGTATCCGCCGCCGTGATTCGGGTTTCCAGGAAGCTGTACAGGCCCCACTGCAGGAAGAAGGCGATGATAGCAGCCAGGATGCCAAGGATAAAGCCCTCCACCACGAACGGCAAGCGGATGAAGCCGTTGGTTGCGCCCACCATTTTCATAATGCCGATTTCCTCCTTGCGGTCATACATGGCAAGCTTGACCGTATTGGAGATAATCAGCATGGAAACTACGAACAGCACCACAATGATAATGGCGGATGCGATATTCAGAATATGCTGCACCGTCTGGAAGCCCTCCATGATCTCATAATTGGCGCTGACTTCCGCCACGCCCTCAATGCTCCGGAGTTTCTCCACGGTTTCCTTCATAAGGGAGTTGTCCTCCAGAGAGATCACAAAGCGATCCCGGAAGGTGGAGGGGTCCAGGCCGTCAAACGCTTCCGCGTAGCCCTCCTGCTCCTTGAAGTTCTCCACCGCCTGCTCCCGAGAGACAAACTGGGCATTGTGGACGTTGGTAATCATATTGATCTGGGAACCGACGCTTTTGGCCTCGGCCTCAGAATAGGTTTCATCAATGTAGGCCAGGATTTCGTTTTCCTTTTCCAGATCCCGAATCATCTCATTGAGGTTGTACAAGATCAGGCCGAAGGTTCCCATAATCAACAGGCAGGCCACAGTGACCCAAATCGCGGCAAAAGACATAAAGCCGTGGAGGAACACGCCGCGAATACCCTCCCGCAGAAGATAACCAACATTATTCTTCATACGCGTAATACCCATCCATTCCGTCGCTGATAACCCGGCCCTCGTCAATGGCGACGACCCGCTTTGTAAAGCGATTCACAAGTTCCCGTTCATGGGTGACAACCATCACCGTGGTGCCGAGGGCGTTGATTTGCTCCAGGAGCATCATAATCTCCAGGGAACGAGCCGGGTCCAGGTTGCCGGTCGGCTCATCGGCGATGATCATGTTCGGGTTGTTGACCAGGGCACGGGCAATCGCCACACGCTGCTGCTCACCGCCGGAAAGCTCATGGGGCAGGCGGCGGCTCTTGTTCTCCAGCCCAACCAGCTCCAGCACATAGGGGACCCGCTTTTTGATCTCCTTTTCCGACGCGCCGATCACCCGCATGGTGAAGGCCACATTGTCATAGACGGTCTTGTTGTCAATCAGCCGGAAATCCTGAAACACGACGCCCAAGGTCCGCCGCATATAGGGTACAGCGCTACGGCGAATCTTTTCCAGTGTAAAGCCATTGACAAACACGCTGCCCGATGTGGGCATCAGCTCGGCGGTCAGAATCTTGATAATGGTGGATTTGCCAGAGCCGGACGGTCCCACCAGAAACACGAACTCGCCGTCCTCAATTTTCAGCGAAATGCCGTTGAGAGCGCGGGTCCCGGGCTCATAGACCTTATAAACATTTCTAAATTCAACCATAGTACTCTCCGGTCCCCCGGACTTCCGTCAGATCAGGCGGTTTTCCCGGGATGCAAGATATTTTTTGACCATCAGCGCCACCTTGAAGATGATGGCATGGTCAAATTCACGCAGATCCAGGCCCGTGAGCTTTTTGATCTTCTCCAGGCGGTAGACCAGCGTATTTCGGTGGACAAACAGCTTTCGGGCAGTCTCGGAAACATTCAGATTGTTTTCAAAAAATTTATTAATGGTAAACAGTGTCTCCTGATCCAGCGTGTCAATGGAATTCTTCTTGAACACCTCGGACAGGAAAATTTCACACAGGGTAGTGGGCAGCTGGTAGATCAGGCGGCCAATCCCCAGGTTTTCATAGGTGATGATGCTCTTTTCCGTATCGAAGACCTTGCCAACCTCGATGGCGGTCTGCGCTTCCTTGTAGGCGTCTGCCAGCTCGCGCAGATGGCCGGCTACAGTACTGATACCGATGACGGTCTTGATAAACAGCTCGGTTTTCAGCGTATCCTCGATCTCCTGCGCCATCTTGACCAGTTCCGATGTGTCGGTGTTTGGCGCAATCTGCTTGATAACGGCGATGTCCGTTTCATTGATATTCAGGACAAAATCCTGCTGCTTGTCCGGGAACATTCCCTGCAGCACATCCACTGCGGCCACATCAGCCCGTCCCACCTGCCGGACCAGCAGCACCACCCGGGGCAGATCCGTAGCAAAGTGCAGCTCTTTGGCGCGGATATAGATATCGCCGGGCAGAATGTTGTCGGTGATAATATTTTTGACAAACGTACCCTTGTCATGTTTTTCTTCGTAGTAGGTCTTTGCGCCATTCAACGCGATATGAGCCATGGTGCAGATGCTCCGCGCTGCCTCATCCTCCCCTTCTACAAACACGGCGTAGTCAAAATAGGCGCTCCAGCTAATCAGGGGTCTCCATGTTTTTTTATCCACTACAATCATGGAATCCGGCGCACTATTAAGGCGAATCACCGCCTCAGGCCATTTCTCACCGATCATCGTGGGTTCGCTGCAGGAAACCACATTGCCGTCCGCATCTATAACGCCGATCACACGGTCTGTGGCTTCCTTCATCTGGACAATCACGCTTTGAAAAATACGGCTGGACATAAGTACGCCCTCCTTATCCTTTTTTCGCTATGCTTTTTCACAAAGGCCCTATTGACATAATACATCTTGTTTGTCCATTTTTCAAGAGGGCATTGACAATTTATTTCAAATCTTCAGGCATTTTTTGTGCTATTTTGCAGATTTTTCGTCAATAGCGCTAAAAGAGGGGTGGCAATACAGGGTAAACTCGCGACATTCAGCAAATATAAGTTCACAGTTCCGAAAACAGCTGCTCCATCGCCTCCTCCATCGGCATCTCGCAGAATTGGCCCAAGGGAAGTTCCCCCAGCGCCAGACCGCCCTCGGCTATTCGTTTCAGGTAGCTTACCGGCAGGCCGCGTGATGCCAGCATCCGCCGAACCTGGTGGTACTTGCCCTCCCGGACCTCCACAATGCTTTTCCCGGGACCCTGCGGCAGCAGGCGGGCAGGCAGGCATTTCTCGCCGTCCTGCAGCGTAATCCCATGGGCAAACGCCTCCGCATCGGCGGTATCCGCTTCCCCCGTATGTTCCGCGTAATAGCGCTTCCAAACGCAGTGGCGGGGAGAGAGAATGCGGTGGGCCAATGCACCGTCATTGGTCAGAAGCAGCAGCCCCTCCGTATCCTTATCCAGACGGCCTACGGGCTTGACATCCAGCAGCCGATAACGTTCCGGTACCAGCTCCATGACCGTTGGATCTCTGGGGTCATCGGTTGACGTCACATAGCCCGCCGGTTTATGGAGCATCAGCAGCACCGGGCGGCGCTTCCCGATCTCCTGCCCATCCACGGCCACCCGGGCAGCGGACTCGTCCACCTTTATCTCCGGGCTTTTTACCACCAGGCCGTCCACGGTGACACGTCCGGCGCGGATCATGGCTTTCAGGTCCTTGCGTGAGGCCACACCGGCCTCCGATAACAGCTTGTCAAGACGCTGCATATTTGTCCATCCTTTCTCATAGGCTGTACCACCCACAAAATAACGGAGGGAAGCATATGGTGATTGTATCCGCAAAAGTTTCAAAACGAAAGATTCTGACCGGCATTGTCATTGCCGTCTGTGTGATTTTGCTGTTGGCCGTGCTGCTCCGCAATGCGTCAACCCCCGGAAATAGTACAGCGGAGGCTCCGTCTCGGACGGCCGAGGCCAGCTGCAACGACGAGCGGGTCGCATATCTGAAGTCCTTCGGCTGGGAGCTGCAAGAGACACCGGTAGAGACGCAGGAGGTCCGCATTCCGGAGGAATTCAACGAGGTGTTCACCCGCTACAACGAGCTGCAGCAATCCCAGGGCTTCAACCTGGAGGATTACGCAGGAAAAACGGTCAAGCGGTATGTCTATGCCGTTACAAACCATCCGGACGGGGGACAGGATTACTACGCCACACTGCTGGTCTATAAAAACAAGATCATCGGCGGCGACGTAACCTGCACCAGCCAGGGCGGCGTCATGCGGGGCTTTGCCATGCCGTCATAATCCTTTCCTTACAGCCACACGGGAAGAAGCGTCAGCCCCTTTGCCCGGGCATAGCGGACGGTGCTGGCCGTGCCGCCGGGGTCACCGTCATAGACGGAAATCAGCACCTGGGCGGTATCCACCATGGCGTAGTTCCGCCGGAGCATACAGCCCTTGGAGTAAGCGGGCTCCAGAATCTGCACCGCATCGCACTGGGCGCACAAACGCGCATAGCGCTGCCGGTCCTTCTCCGGCCATCGGTTCGCCTGTTCCGGGCAGGGAATCATGGCAGTCAGGCGCACAGACGGGTTCTCCCGCTGCAGCTCCAGCACGGCCTCCGCAAAATAGGTGTCACAGCCCCGGGCCATGCCGCACAGAAAGGTCTCGCAGCCCAGGTCCGCAGCCTGTTTGATTGCGGCGCGGAGCAGAATCTTCAGGGCTTCACAGCGGGGGTCCCTCTCGTTGGCGCCCCAGGGCAGGCGCTGAGGGCGGTGGCCCGTAAACGCGCAGATCATACTTCTCCTCCCTCCCCGGCCGCACATTCATCATAGAAAGACGAGAAATTATGCCGCAGGTTTCATCAATTTAATAAATTATATCATATCCCAATTGAGAAAAAAAGCGGTTGCAATCTGCTGCCAACGGAGTATAATAGAAAAAACAGACAATTGAAGAGAAAATGTCTTCGGGGCAGGGTGCAAACCCCGACCGGCGGTAAAGTCCGCGCGCGAAAGCTGAACCGGTGAAACTCCGGTACCGACAGTAAGGCCGTTTACGGCACGAGTCTGGATGGAAGAAGATGTGTGATGCAGATTCCCCCACGCGATATTTGTAGCACCTGGAAGGCATTGTACTTTCAGGTGTTTGACTTTATTTCGGAGGCTCTGTATCATGCGTGAATTTTTACAGTCTGTAGAAGAAAATGTTTCCTTTCTGCTGACCTGCCTGGGCATTTTTATTGCCCTGGTACTGTTGGCCTGGGCGGCGGAGCGGCTGCTGATCCGGAACCGGCGGCAGCTCTCCAAGGCGCGAAGCGTCAGCTATGTGGCCATCTTCTCCGCCATCGGCGCGGTGCTGATGGTTTTGGATATCCCGCTGTTCTTCGCTCCCGCCTTTTATAAGCTGGATCTAAGCGAGATCCCTGTGCTGATCTGCACCTTCTACTTAGGGCCAGTGGCCGGTGTGGTCTGCGAGCTGCTTAAGACCCTGCTCAAGCTGCTGCTCAAGGGTACCTCCACCGCCTTTGTGGGCGATTTCGCCAACTTCTTCGTGGGCTGTGCCTTTGTGCTGCCCGCCTCGGTGATCTACCACTGCAGAAAGAGCCGCAAAAGCGCTATTCTTGGTCTGGCTGCGGGAACCGTTGTCATGACCGTCTTCGGAAGTGCCTTTAACGCGCTCTATCTGCTGCCAAAGTTCTCGCAGCTGTTCGGTATGCCCATGGACGCCATCATCAGCTTGGGAACAAAGGCCAACAGCCATATCACCAGCATCTTCACCATGGTTCTGTATGCCGTGGTTCCCTTCAATCTGCTCAAAGGCGCGGCGGTGTCATTGCTGACGCTGCTGCTCTACAAACGGGTAGAAAAAATCTTCTTCCAGAGAGCAAAATAAGGTTTTTCACATACGCGCCGCTTTTGCGGCGCGTTGTGTATTATACCGAAAAGGGAATAAAAGTTTGTCAACAGACTATGAATTTTGTATGAACGTCTTATCTGTCCGAATAATCGGACCCGGGATGTGATAAGATACCTCTATAAAGGTGAGTAATCCGTGCGCCGCGCACATTCGCGCCGTGCCTTCGCACACTGCGCAGTCAAGATTCGGTCTGCTATGATTTTGTCAAGCGGTCAGGTCGGAGAAACACGCACAAAGTTTTGTCGTTATTTTGGGAAATTTGCCACTATCTTTTTGGGGGATAATCCTATATATTGTGTTCTGTTGCTTCTTTTTAGAAAGGCCGCCACAAGATTTCGAAATTGGTCTTGACATAGCATCTGAAATGGAGTATAACTGTATACAAAACAACATCTTGTGCTCAATTTTCCAGTTGATTACTAAATCTTGAATTTCTATGGAGAGCGTCCCACCGAATGCAGACGTGGGCAGAAAGGAGAAACCATGAAGATTATAAAACGAAACGGGTCAGAAGCCGTTTTTGACATCACCAAGATTGAAAATGCCATCACCAAGGCCAACAACGCCGTGTCGGAATCCGAACGCATGACACCCATTCAGATCAAACGCATCGCCCAGAGCGTGGAACTGGCCTGCCAGGAGGTAAATCGGAGCCTGGGCGTGGAAGAGATTCAGGATCTGGTGGAAAAGCAGATCATGGCACACGGCGCGTTCGAGGTGGCCAAGCACTACATCACCTACCGCTATACCCGCAGTCTCGTCCGCCAGAGCAATACCACAGATGACAAAATTCTCAGCCTGATTGAGTGCAACAACGAGGAAGCCAAGCAGGAGAACTCCAACAAGAACCCCATTGTCAACTCCACGCAGCGGGACTATATGGCCGGCGAGGTCAGCCGCGACATCACGGAACGGCTGCTGCTGCCCAAGGACGTGGTGGAGGCCCATCAGCAGGGCATCATTCACTTCCATGACTCCGATTACTTTGCCCAGCATATGCATAACTGTGACCTGGTAAATCTGGAGGATATGCTTCAGAACGGCACGGTCATCACTGGCACTCTGATCGAAAAGCCCCACAGCTTCTCCACCGCCTGCAACATTGCCACCCAGATCGTGGCCCAGGTAGCCTCCAATCAGTACGGCGGCCAGTCCATTTCTCTGGCCCATCTGGCTCCTTTCGTCCAGGTCAGCCGGGAAAAAATTCGCCGAAATGTGGAGGCTGAAATGGCCGACGCCGGTGTGGAGGTCTCGGAAGAGGTGCTGTCCCGGATCACGGAAAAGCGCCTGCGGGAGGAGATCAAAGGCGGCGTCCAGACCATCCAGTATCAGGTGGTGACGCTTTTGACCACCAATGGGCAGGCCCCCTTTGTCACCGTGTTCATGTATCTGGGCGAAGCCAAGAACGAGCAGGAGAAAAAAGATCTGGCTCTCATTATCGAGGAAACCCTGACCCAGCGTTACGAGGGCGTCAAAAACGAAAAGGGCGTGTGGGTCACGCCCGCTTTCCCCAAGCTGATCTATGTGCTGGAGGAAGACAACATCCATGAGGATTCCCCCTATTGGTACCTGACCAAGCTGGCGGCCAAGTGTACCGCCAAGCGCATGGTGCCGGACTACATCTCCGAGAAAAAGATGCTGGAGTTGAAGATCGATAAGAACGGCGAGGGCCACTGCTACACCTGTATGGGCTGCCGCTCCTTCCTGACACCCTATGTGGATGAAAACGGCAAGCCCAAATACTACGGTCGCTTCAACCAGGGCGTTGTTACCATCAACCTGGTGGACGTGGCGCTGTCCTCCGGCCGCGATATGGA
>CAYTXW010000005.1:11154-31203 GCA_964441575.1 uncultured Oscillospiraceae bacterium | reverse complement strand
TCCCGCCGGGAAGGGAACTGCCGAAGCCCCCGGCTTTTGGGCCGGGGGCTTCGGTGAGGAAAGAAAATGAAAAAGGAACGATCAGGGTTAGGATGAAGTCTCGGAAAGGAATTCCGTCGGGTCCGTGGGCGTACCGTCCAGATAGACCTCAAAGTGCAGATGCGGCGCGTCGGCAACCTCCAGAAGCGCAGTGCCGCCGATGGAACCGATGATGTCTCCGGCGGCTACGGCATCTCCAGCGGTCACGGCTGCGGCCTCGGACAAATTGCAATAGTGGGTGGAATAGCCGTCATCATGCTGAATTACCACGGTAGTACCATAATATTCATCATCGTAGACGGCGGTGACGGTTCCGGCTTTGGCGGCCGCAACCGACTCCCCCACCTCTGCGGCAAGGTCCACGCCGTTGTGAACCCGCCAATCCTGGGTAGTGGCGTTATAGGTGAGATGATCCATGGCGTAGTCCTGAAGAACATTGCCGCTGACGGGTAGGACCACCGGATCGGAGACCGTCTCCTGCGCAGGCGCATCCAGCGTGGTCTCCGCAGAGGCGGACGCGGCGTCGCTGCCGGCCACAGGAGCTTCTGTCACGGCGCTGGACGGTGCGGTGTCAGGCTTTGTGCTGCCGCTGGATTTGCGGCCGCTGTCCTTCGGTTCGGTGACGGTGACCGGCACAGACAAAGACTCCTGCCGGGTGGATTGATTCTGCCGAATGGCTGTGGATACGAAAACATAGCCCGCAATTCCCACTGCGATGACGCAAAGGGACAGGACTATGTAATAGCCCTTCTCCTTCAGCATCCGACGGAACCCGTTTGGCGATTTGTTTGGTTCGTTGTTTTGCATACTTTGCACCTCCGAAGCTAGTATGGACCGGAATCGGAAAGAATATACAGGATTGGGAAATTTTTTCTGGATTTGCAAACAGCCGCCGGATATGCGCCGGCACGGGACCCTTGCAATTTCCCGCTCTTTTTTTCTCCGCCTGTGCTATACTGTAGGGCAGGAGGAAGCTTCTATGGCAAAAAAGCAAAGAAAAACTTGGATGGTCTTGGCGCTGGCGGCGGTTCTGGCGACGCTGTACTGCAATTATGCTTTGGACTTGGAGGATTGGACCGTCAGCTCACCGCTGCTGCCAGCGCCCTTTGACGGCCTGCGGGTGACGCTGCTGACGGATCTGCATGGGGCGGAATATGGGAAGAACAGCGAGCGGCTGCTGGACGCTGTGGCCCGGTCCGCGCCGGACCTGATTGCCATTTCCGGCGATCTGGCCGACAAATATACGGACCCGGAGATGCTGGACCCGCTGCTGAAGGGCCTGACGGCGCTGGCGCCTACCTATTACGTTACCGGCAACCATGAGTGGGTCCGGGAAGATACGGAAATTCTTTTGGACCGGATTTCCGCCTGCGGCGTCACAGTCCTGCGAAATGACTATGTGGTTCTGACCCGGGAGGGCCGGTCCATGGTTCTGGCCGGAACTGAGGACCCCAACGGCTATGCGGATATGGAGACGCCGGAACATCTGATGGAGCGGATTCGGGCTGACCGGGGGGGAGGACGCCTATGTGCTGATGCTCTATCACCGCAACGACAGTCTGGAGATGTGGTCCGCGCTGGGAGCGGATCTTGTGCTGGCGGGCCACGGTCACGGCGGCGTTGTCCGTCTGCCCTTTGCGGGCGGTCTGCTGGGAGTGGACCGGCGGCTGTTTCCCGACAACTGCGAGGGCCTCTATACCCGGGGACGCACGACCCTGGCGGTATCCCGGGGCCTGGGGGGTGTGCGGCTTTGGAACCGGCCCCATCTGCCGACGGTGGTGCTGACACGGAAGGGGAAACCGTAAACGTTCTGTAAACAATTGCGTTTTGGGATTGTTTTTGATGGAACCTAAGTTATAATAGAATATCAAGAGTATAGAAATTCCAAAAAACGGGTGATCGCATGTTTCGTAAAATTGGGGACTGGTTCCGAAACTTTATGCTGGGGCGCTATGGCTCGGATAAGCTGAACGTTTTTCTGCTGATTGCGGGCGTGGTACTGATGCTGCTTGGGTCCATTCTGGGCAGCTGGTTCGTCTGGGCGGTTATATTTACTCTGTTGGGATATGCGGCAGTTATCTGGTGCATTTTCCGGATGTATTCTCGAAACATTCAGGCCCGCCGCCGGGAGAACGCGGCGTTTCTGAATTTCTTCGCCCATCGAAAAGACAAGGAACACCGCTATTTCCGTTGTCCCAAATGCCGCCAGACCGTGCGCGTTCCCCGTGGCCGGGGCAAAATCAGCATCCGCTGCCCAAAATGCGGAGAGCGGTTTATCAAGAACACCTAGCAGCATGAAAGGAGCCGCAGCGGCGGCTGGCGTGGAACAAAGAGGCGCGCCGTCAGGCGAGACCTGCGTGAATAAATGACTGAAATGCACCAAAAGGGAACAGGCTGACGCCCGTTCCCTTTTTTAAGGCCCGCATCTCTTATCCCCTGCCAACACGTATCGTTTCCCGGTTCGGCGGGGTTTTTAATGATCTTCCGAAACCAGCTTCCGTGCCAGCTTGTCCAGCGATTCTTCCGTCACACCCACGGATTTGAGGTATGCCTGGATGCCGCCGTATTCCTCGGTGAAGAAGTCATAGAACCTCAGCATGGCGGTGAAGGGCGTCTGAAAAACGTAGTCTTCAAAATAGCTGGGATCCTGTCGAATGGTCAGAGCTCCACCTCGCATGGCGGCGAACATCTCCTGGAGATAGACCTGGCTCAGACAGTAGTCGGCGGCGATGTCCTCCCGGCTGACGCCTACGGCTCCCAGAAGACAGCATGTCAAAATGCCGGTCCGGTCCTTGCCGGTGGTGCAGTGGTACAGGACACAGCCCTCCGCTTCAGCGCAGGCCGTGACCGCCTCCCGGAACCAATCGCCGTGCTCCCTGGCCCGTTTGATGTACACCTTGTCCCAGGAGAATTCGCCCTGGGGCAGATTTTTCTTTTCAAAGGTCTCTGCGCCGCCGGACAGGGAAATGGGGCGGTAGGCAAAGGCCTCCCGCAGGGCGCTGGGCCGCCAGGCGATTTCCTGAGCGCTCCGCAGATCAAAGGTTGCCGTCAGACCGTAGTCTTTCAAGAATTGAATGCCTGCCGGGGTCATGCCGCAGGGAGCTTCGCTGCGGAGGAATACGCCGTAGCGGGTCGCGCCGTTCGTGGCCGCGTAGCCGCCCAGATCCCGGCAGTTGGACAGCCCGGGAACCGGCAGCCGCTTCCAATGTTTCATACTGTCACCTTCCTGCTTTTTTGCTATTTTATCACAGAACCGGCGGCTGAACAATGAGGATTTGAGCTTTTCCGCCATTTTGACGGGAATTTTGCGGCCTGCGGCGGAGAATTTCTGATTGTGCTGCGTGAAGAATAATGGTATAATACTCTGAAAAGACATAAATGGATGGAATGTGCAGTGAAGTACGGAATTTGGAATCTATCGCATTATGAACCGGCGGCGCGGGACGCCCTGTGCCGTGCCGGATATTCCCCTTTAACAGCCTGTGTGCTGTGCAGCCGTGGCTATGACACGCCACGGGCTGCCCGGCAGTTTCTGTCGGCATCGGAGCCGCTGGCGGACCCGATGGAAATGCGGGATATGGACAAGGCTGCGGACCGCCTGCGGCAGGCGCTGCGGCGCGGAGAACATATCGCTGTATTCGGCGACTATGATGTGGACGGGATTACGGCCACCTGTCTGATGACGGAATTCCTTCGCTCACAGGGCGGGAATGTCAGCTATTATATCCCTGACCGCATAGAGGAGGGCTATGGCCTGAACAAACCCGCCATTGCCGCGCTGAAGGCCAAAGGCGTCAGCCTGATCGTCACCGTGGACTGCGGCATTACGGCCAATGAGGAGGCCCGGTACTGCCTGGAGCAGGGACTGGATTTGATTATCACCGACCACCACGAGTGCAAGCAGGAGCTGCCCACGGCTGTGGCTGTGGTGGACCCCTGCCGGAGAGACGATGTCTATCCCCACCGGAATCTGGCCGGTGTCGGTGTGGCGTTTAAGCTGGCAGCCGCCATTGTGGACAGCCAGGCAGCCATTCTGGACCGGTTCTGTGACCTGATGTGCCTGGGAACCGTGGCGGACGTGATGCCGCTGACCGGCGAAAACCGGGCGTTTGTGGCCCGTGGAATCCAGCTGCTTCAAAGGGAGCCGCGGCCCGGAATTGCGGCGCTGATGGCCGAGTGCGGCTGTGATGGGAAAAGTCTGAACGCCGGCATCATCGGCTATACCCTGGCGCCCAGAATCAACGCCGCCGGCCGCATGGGCCATGTAGAACTGGCCACAGAGCTGTTTTTAACCCAGGACCCCGCCCGCGCCAAGGAGCTGGCCCGCTGCCTGTGCCAGATGAACCGCCAGCGCCAGGAGGTGGAGGCGGAGATTTACCAGGAGGCTGTGGAGATGCTTCCCGGCAGCGGACGCCCCAATGCCATTGTACTGGCAGGGGAGCGGTGGCACCAGGGCGTGGTGGGCATTGTGGCCTCCCGCCTGGCAGAGGAATACGGCTGCCCGGTCTACCTGATCTGTATGGACGGAGACCGGGGCAAGGCATCCTCCCGCTCCTACGGCGGCTTCAATCTGTTTCAATCCCTGGAGCGGCTCTCGCCGCTGCTGGAGAGCTACGGCGGCCATGAGCTGGCGGCGGGTTTTACCATCAGGCGAAGCGCCGTGGATGCCTTCCGGGCGGAGGTTCAGCGGATGGCAGCCGAATTTGTGGCCAGCGGCCAGCAGCGGGTGGCGCTGGAGATCGACTGCGCCGTGGAACCGGCGCTTTTGACGGAGAAAAACATCGAGGACCTGGACCAACTGGAGCCCTGCGGCACAGGCTGCCCCAAGCCGGTGTTCTTCATGGACGGCCTGCGGGTGGAGCAGCTTTCCGAGGTGGGCGGCGGCAAGCATCTGCGCCTGACCTTAAGCCGGGATGGCCACAGCTTCAGCGCGATCTTCTTTTCCGCCACGGCCCTGCGGTCCGGCATTGGCCCAGGCGACCGGGTGGAGGTTGCCTTTACCCCGCAGATCAACGAGTTTCGGGGCGTTCGCTCCGTTCAGCTGAATTTGGCGGATATCCGGCCGGACCGGGAGAGCAGGGACTGCTACTCCGCCGATCAGGCCATCTATCGCAAGCACATTCAGAATCAGCCCCTGGCGGCCCGGGAGGCGGCGCTGCTGCTGCCGGACCGGAACGACTTCACCGTGGTGTGGCGGTATTTGACCACCCATGCCCAGAACCGGCAGCTGCGGGAGAATATCGGCTGTCTGGCGCGGAAGATTGCCCGTGCGGCCGGAATCCCCAACAATCCCGGACGGATGAACATCTGCCTGGATGTGTTCCGGGAGCGGGGACTGCTGACCTTTGAGGAAAGCCGGGGCTGCATTCATATCACGCTCCGGGAGGCCTGCGGCAAGGTGGATCTGAGCCAGAGTCCCATTATGAAAAAGCTCCAACAACAGAAGAAAGACGGTGACTGAATATGGATACTGTGGAGGGCAGATACCAAGCCCTGATGCGCGCCATAGCGCGTCATGCCCCCACGACGGACATTGCCCTGGTGGACAAGGCGTTCCGTTTCGCGGACCAAAAGCATAAGAAACAGCTGCGCAAGAGCGGCGAGCCCTATATTATCCATCCCCTGGCTGTGGCGGAGATTGTGGTGGAGATCGGCCTGGACACCGACGCCATTCTGGCGGCCCTGCTCCACGACTGCCTGGAGGACACCGACGCCAGCTATGATGAGATCGTCCATCTCTTTGGACCCACGGTGGCCGAGCTGGTGGAGGGCGTCACCAAGCTGACCCGGGTGGAGTATTCCACCACCGAGGAGCAGCAGATGGAGAATCTGCGCAAGATGTTTATGGCCATGAGCAAGGACATCCGGGTTATCCTCATTAAAATCTCGGACCGTCTGCACAATATGCGGACCCTGGAATACCAGACGTCTGCCAAGCAGTACTCCAAATCCATGGAGACCATGGAGATTTATGCGCCGCTGGCCCACCGCCTTGGAATGCAGAAGCTCAAATGGGAGCTGGAGGATCTATCCCTGCAATACCTGGACCCAGAGGGCTACAAGGAAATTCAGGACTATCTGGACGCCCACCAGGCCAGCGCCGACGAATTTATGAAGACCATCCAGGAGGAGATCACCGAGCGCCTGGAGAGCGTAGGAATCCATGGAAAGATCTATGGCCGGATCAAGCACATCTATTCCATCTACCGCAAGCTCAAGAGCCAGAACAAAACCATCGAGGAGCTATACGATCTGTATGCCTTCCGGGTCATAGTGGACACTGTGGTGGACTGCTATAATGTGCTGGGCCATATTCACGATCTGTTCAATCTGGTGCCGGGGCGGTTCAAAGACTATATCTCCACGCCCAAGCCCAATATGTATCAGTCCCTCCACACCACGGTCATTGGCCGCCAGGGCATTCCCTTTGAGGTGCAGATTCGCACATGGGAGATGCATGAGACGGCGGAATACGGCGTTGCTGCCCACTGGAAGTATAAGCAGGGCGGCCAGGGCGCGGGCAACGAGAAGGAATTCGAGTGGGTCCGCCGCCTGCTGGAGAGCCAGCAGGACACAGAGGCCGAGGACTATATCCATTCTCTGAAGGTGGATATGTTCAATGACGAGGTTTTTGTCTTCACGCCCCGAGGCAAGGTCATCTCTCTGCCTGCCGGGTCCACGCCCATTGACTTTGCCTATGCTATCCACTCCGCTGTGGGCAACTCCATGGTGGGGGCCAAAATCAACAACCGCATTGCCAGCTTCGATATGCGCCTGAACAACGGCGATATTGTGGAGATTCTGACCTCCAAGTCCGCCCGCGGCCCCAGCCGCGACTGGCTGCAAATCTGCCAGAGCAATCAGGCCCGCATTAAAATCAAGCAGTGGTTTAAAAAGGAGAAGCGGGAGGAGAATATCGTCCGCGGCAAGGCCAGCTTTGAAGGGGAACTGCGCCGCATGAATGTGAACCCGGTCGTGCTGCAAAACGAAGAACTGCTGCCCACCATTCTCCGCAAGGTCAGCTTCGATTCCCTGGACGATATGTATGCCGCCATCGGCTATGGCGGTATGACCGCAGTTAAATGCGTCAACCGCATCCGGGATGATCTGCTCAAGGCCACCCGTGCGCTGCCCAAGGAGACGATGCAGCCCAAGGCGCTGAATACCGTCAAGAAGGCCAATATCACCGCCGATTCCGGCGTGATTGTGGAGGATATCGGCTCATGCCTGGTGAAGTTTGCCCGCTGCTGCACCCCGGTGCCCGGCGACCCGATCGTGGGCTTTGTCACCAAGGGCTTCGGCGTGTCCATTCACCGGTGCGACTGCCCCAATGCCAACCCGGAGCTGATCTCTCAGCATCCGGACCGATGGGTCAAAGCGTCCTGGGCCGCCGCCGTTCCGGAAGAATCCTTCTCCACCTCTCTGGAGATCAGCTGCCATGACCGGGACGGCCTGATGCTGGACCTGGCCACCACCATGACCGCCCTGAAGATCAAGTGCAGCGAGATTTCCTGCCGCGCCCTGCCCGCCGGCCGCGCAGTGGCCAGCCTGACGTTCAGCGTCAAGAGCGTGGGCGAGCTGAACGCGGTCTGCTCCAAGCTCCGGGCCGTTCCCGGCGTGGAGCAGGTGCGGCGAGGCAAAAGCTGATGAAAAGGAGAGAAGAATCCCTATGCGAGCTGTTGTGACCCGGGTGCGGGAGGCTTCCGTTACCATCGATGGGGAGACCGTGGGACAGATTGGACGCGGCTTCCTGATTCTTCTGGGCATTACCCAGGACGATACGCCCGCCCTCTGCCGCAAGCTGGCGGAGAAGGTGCTGGGACTGCGCATTTTTACCGACGAAAATTATAAAATGAATCGAGGCCTGGCCGATGTGGAAGGCAGCGTTCTGGTTGTCAGCCAGTTCACCTTGTATGGCGATTGCAGCCATGGCCGCCGTCCGAACTTCCTGGCCGCTGCCGGTCCAGACCGGGCCGTTCCGCTCTATGAGCAATTTCTGTCCGAATGCGAACGCCTGGGGTTCCCGCCTCAGCACGGCCAATTCGGCGCCCATATGCAGGTGGCATCCATCAACGACGGCCCTGTTACCATGATTGTGGATACCAAGGACCTGAAGTAAGCCGCGAGCGGCGATGCAAATTTACCAGAAGGAGTCGTTTCATGCAGATCTTTACCTTCCAGCTGGGTCCCCTGGGGGCCAATTGTTATCTCGTCTCCGACGAGCAAGCCAAAACCTGCGCCGTGGTGGACCCCGGCGGACAGGGGGATGCGGTGGCCAAGTGGCTGCGGGACCGGGACCTGACGCCCCGGTATGTCCTCCTGACCCACGGACACTATGACCATGTGGGAGGCGTGGAGGCGCTGATGGCCCGGTTTCCGGGCCTGCCGGTCTATGTCCATGAGGCCGATACGCATTTGACCCCGGATCTGAGTCAGGGCCTCCGCTGGACCCATACCTATGGCGAGGGCGATGCCCTGACCATGGACCGGATCACCTTCCATGTACTGCATACGCCGGGTCATACCCCCGGCTCTGTCTGCCTGCGGGCGGCGGATGTGCTGCTGACCGGCGACACGCTGTTTGCCGGTTCCTGTGGACGGACCGACTTTCCCGGCGGCAGCTGGACGCAGATGCTTTCTTCTTTGGCCCGCCTGGCAAGGCTGGAGGGAGATTTGCGGGTGCTGCCCGGCCATGGGGAGCCTTCAACCCTGGCGGCGGAGCGGGAATACAACCCCTATGTAAGAGAGGCTGTTTCATGAAGCTTTTTTTAAAGGGGCATCAGGAGCGATATGCGGTGGAGCAGCTGCAAATGCAGCTGTTTCCGGAGGAACCGGTGGAGACTGTCACAGAACCCTTCGAAGGAGACGGCGCGGTCTCGTGTCTGACCCGGGGCAAGCGATGGCTGACGGCCACGGCGAAGATAACCTGGCAGGGAAAAACAGCCTCAGCGGGCAGACGGCTGGATATCTCCAAGGCCGGAGATGTGCGTCTGCGGCGCCGAATCTTGCAGCAGAGCTATTTCCGGGCGGCAGTCCGGATTTTGGGGACTACGCCGCCCTGGGGCGCGCTGGCCGGGGTCCGGCCCACCAAGCTGTCCACGCAGCATCTTTTGGCCGGCGGCACGGAGCAGTCCGCCGACCAAATGCTGCGGGACGTCTACTTTGTCACGGCTTCCCGGCGGCGGCTGTGCATTGACGCCTCCCGGCACACACTGGAGGCCGCATCGCTTCTGCGGCCCAGGGACCTGTCGGTCTATATCGGCATTCCCTTCTGCCCTACCCGCTGCGCCTATTGCTCCTTTGTCAGCCAGTCGGTGGAGAAATTCGGCCAATATCTGGAGCCGTATCTGGAAGCGCTGCTGCGGGAGATTGCTTACACCGGGCAGCGGTTGCGGGAATCTGGCTGGACGGTCCGCACGCTGTATATGGGCGGCGGTACCCCGACCACCCTTTCAGCGGCCCAAATGGAGCGGCTTTTGTATGCCGTCCGGACCCATTTTGATCTGTCTCAATGCCTGGAATTCACGGTGGAGGGCGGACGGCCCGACACGCTGGATCCGGAGAAGCTCCGCGTCATCCGGCAGGGCGGCGCGGACCGCATGAGCATCAATCCCCAGACCATGTCCGACGAGGTCCTGCGGCGCATTGGCCGCCGCCACGACACGGCCCAGACCCTGCAGGCCTACAGCGACGCGGTGGAGGCGGGCTTTGCGGGCATTAATATGGACTTGATTGCCGGTCTCCCGGGGGATACGGTGGAATCCTTTTTGAATTCCGTCCGCCAGGTGATTGCGTTGCAGCCCAGCAACATCACGATTCACACGCTGGCTCTGAAAAAGGCGGCGGACCTGTTTTACCAGCGTTCGGCTCTGCCCAGCGGAGAGGCCGTAGCCTCCATGCTGGACCAGGCGGAAGCCGCCCTGCGGGCGGCGGGCTATGAGCCGTATTATCTATACCGGCAGAAGTATATGTCCGGCAGCTTTGAAAACGTGGGCTGGTGCAAGCCGGGATATGCGGGACTCTATAACATTTACATGATGGAGGAGCTGCACACCGTTCTGTCTCTGGGCGGCGGCGGTATGAACAAGGTCATCCTGGGACCCAATCGGCTGGAGCGCTTCCACAATCCGAAGATTCCGGCGGACTATATCGGAAGAATTGACACGATTCTCCGGCAAAAGGACGAGATTTTCCGGCTTTTGAATCGCTGAGGCGCAGCGTGGAGAGTACGCGGATTTTTCAATGTAAGAAAGGCTTTTTATGGACACACTTTTTTCCAACATCACTGTGGTGACAATGGACGAGGGAATGCGCGTCCTGACGGACGCGTTTGTGGGGGTAGAGGATGGGAAGATTTCCTATTTGGACACCCGAGCGCCCAAGGCACAGCCGCAGCAGATCATTGACGGTACGGGCATGGTTCTGATGCCCGGCCTTGTCAACTGCCATACCCAGTTGGATCTGACGCTGCTCCGGGGCTATGCGGATGACTGCGACCGGCGGACCTGGCTCCGGGACCGGGTCTATGCCCGGGAGGAACGGCTGGATGACCGGTCTGCCAAGGCTGCGGCGCTTCTGGGCATTGCCGAATGCCTGCGGTCCGGCGTCACGTCGGTCTCCAATCTGTCGGGGCATCTGGACGCCGTGGCCCAAGCTGTGGCAGAAAGCGGGATCAAGGCCAATCTGGCCCTGGAGACCGCCATGTATCTGGGGGATGCGTTCGACTTTGAAACCTACCCCGACTGCAAGACGCTGGTGGAAGCCCACGCCAAATGGCATGGCTATGACCGGGGCCGAATCCGGATCGACGTGGGCTTCCAGGGGGAGTCCACATCTTCCCATGAGCTGTGGGACGCGCTGGCAGAGTACGCCGTCAATAACGGACTGGGCATGCAGCTCCATTTGTCGGAGACCCGGGCTGAGCAGGAGGACTGCCTGGACCGCAGCGGTCTGACCCAGGCTCAGGTGCTGGACTGTCACAATGTGTTTGCCGTCCGAACCCAGGCGGCCCACTGCACCGCGCTGGAGCCGGAGGACATGGCACTGCTGGGCCGCCGCGGCGTCACCGCTGTCCACTGCCCCGTCAGCGATCAGAAGCTGGCCCGGGGCCGGGCCAACGTGATGGGAATGGTTAAGGCCGGCATGAATGTGGCGCTGGGTACGGATTCTGCCGCGGCGTCCAATACGCTGGACCTCCTGCAGCAGGTCCGCGCCGCCGCGCTTCTGGCGAAGGACCGTTCCGGCGATCCCGAGGCGCTGAACGCCTCCGCCGCCCTGCTCATGGCCACGGTCTGCGGCGCCAAGGCCCAGGGCAGAGATCGGGAATGCGGCATGGTCAAGGTGGGCATGGATGCTGACCTGATGATGCTGGACTTTGCCCAGCCCCATCTGATTCCCTGCCACAATGTGATTTCCAATGCGGTCTATTCCGCCTCCGGCCAGGATGTTTGCATGACCATGGTCCGAGGCAGGATTCTCTATGCCGCCGGAAAGTACGCCACCATCGATTTGAACGCTGTCATGAAGGAACTGGCGGATCACGCCATGCCCACGGTTTTTGCGGAGAAGAAGGAGGCGAACGCCTGATGGAGGAGCGTAATCCCATCAAAAAGCAGTCGTTTTTGCAAGGGGCGGCGGTGCTGGCTGCCGCGACTATTATCGTCAAGCTGATCGGCGCGATCTATAAAATCCCCCTGAAATTTGTCATCGGGGAGACGGGCTACGGCTATTTTAACACGGCTTATGATATCTACTCCGTCCTGCTGATGATTTCCACGACGGGTCTCCCGGTGGCCATGAGCCGCATGATCTCCGAGGCGCAGACCCTGGAAAATCACGACCAGATTCGCAAGATTTTCCGGGTGTCGCTGCGGGTGTTTCTGGCCATCGGCATTGTGGGCAGCCTGGGTATGCTGCTGCTGGCAAAGCCCCTGTCCGTCCTGGAGACAACCTTCGACACGTCCTGGGCGGCCATTGCGGCGCTGGCGCCCTCTGTGCTGCTGATCTGCGTCATTTCTGCATTCCGGGGCTTTTTTCAGGGCCAGAGCAATATGATGCCGACCTCCGTCAGCCAGGTGTTCGAGGCGCTGTGCAAGCTCTTCATCGGCCTGGGAGCGGCCTGGCTGATTATGCGCCTGACCTATGACCCGGCCAAAGGCAGCGGCGACATGACGCTGGGCGCCGGCGGCGCGATTTTGGGCGTGACCATCGGCTGTGTGGTTTCCATGTTCTATCTCTGGCGCTGCTATCGCAAGGCGACTCGGAATATGCCGTCCGGCGGCCAGGTCAAATCCACCGGCGCCACCGTGCGGCAGCTGCTGGCCATTGCCATTCCCATTACCCTGGGGTCCGCCGGCCTCCAGCTTATCAACCTGGTGGATACTATGGTGTATATGCGGCGTCTGGTCTATGTGGTCGGCATGGTCCAGGCGGACGCGGAGCATGTGAAGGGCGTCTATAATTTCTGCCAGACCATCTTCAATCTGCCCTGCGCGCTGATTACGCCGATCACGATTTCCATTATTCCCGCCATCACCGGCTATCTGACCATGAAGAACAACCGGGGCGCCCGGATGGTGGAGAGCTCGGCGCTGCGGATCACCGGCCTGATTGCCGCGCCCTGTACCCTGGGTCTGGCCTGCCTGTCGTCGCCGATTATGAATCTGCTTGGCGACAGCGGCGAGCAGCTGGCGCTGTCGGGACAGATCATGATGTTCCTGGGCATTGCGGTCATCTTTAATTCCCTGGTGCTGGTGACGAACGCTGTGATGCAGGCCCACGGCGATGTGATGACACCGGTCATCAATATGATTATCGGCGGCGTGGTCAAGGTCATTCTCAACTACTTCCTGGTGGGTATTCCCACGCTGAACATTGTCGGCGTGGCCATTGGAACCCTGGTGTGCTATGCGCTGATTACCGTGCTCAACGTTGTGTCCATGATCCGGCACAAGCATATTGATCCCCGGTCCTTCCTGGGACTTATTAAGCCCCTGCTGGCGGCGGTCCTCATGGGCGCAGTGGCTTATATGGCCAACGCCTTCCTGGCGGCCTATCTCTCGGCTCGGCTGGCCTGTCTGGGCGCGATCTGTGCGGCGGCTGTGGTCTATGTGATTCTGGTCATTGCTTTCAAGGTCATCACCTATGACGACTGTATGCTTCTGCCCGGCGGTGAGAAAATTGCAAAATTTCTGCGGGTCAACCGATGATTTTGCGAATCAACTCTTGCGAAAGTGCGATAACTATGATAGATTTAAAAAGAAAAGAGCGCTACACCTTCCAAGACCTGGTGGAGATCACGCATTTGCTCCGCAGCCCGGACGGCTGCCCCTGGGACCGGGTTCAAACGCATCAGTCCATCCGCCGGAATTTTCTGGAGGAGACCTATGAGGCCTGTGAGGCCCTGGATACGGATGACCCGGATCTTATGAAGGAGGAGCTGGGCGACGTGCTGCTCCAGGTCCTGTTTCACGCGGACATTGAGGCGGACCGGGGCCGTTTTACCCTGGACGATGTGTGCGACGGAATCTGCAAAAAGCTGATTTTCCGTCACCCCAATGTTTTCGGCAGCGAAACGGACCGAACCTGGGACGACATGAAAGCCCTGGAAAAGGGGCAGAAGACCCATACCGACACCCTCAACGCCGTTGCCCGGTCCCTCCCGGCCCTGTGGCGGGCGGAGAAGCTGGTAAAGAAGGCCGCCAAGGCGGGCTTCTGCTGGCGGGATGCGGGCGATGCGCTTTCCAAGCTGGAGGAAGAAACTGCCGAGCTTCGAAAGGCGGCGGAGCAGGGGACCAATTTCAGCGAGGAGCTGGGCGATGTGCTGTTTGCCGCCGTCTGCGCTGCCGCCATGCAGGAAGAGGACCCGGAGATGGCTCTGCACAGCGCTTGTGAAAAATTTATCCGGCGGTTTTCCGCAATGGAAAAGGCCGCGGCAGCCCAAGGCCGCGAACTGGAAGCCTGTACGCCGGAGGAACAGCTTGCCTTGTGGCAGGCGTCAAAAAACGGCGGGGCATAAGAAATAAAAATTTGGGAAAAATGAAAAAATGGATTATTAAGATCGGAAAGGGAAAAGACATGAACAAGACAGAATTGATTGCAGAAGTGGCCAAGAAAGCCGGCCTGTCCAAAAAGGATGCAGAGAAAGCGCTGAACGCGACGTTGGATGTGGTGACGGAGGCCCTGGGTACTGGAGACAAGGTTCAGTTGGTGGGCTTCGGCGGCTTTGAGGTACGGCACCGGGAGGCTCGTGTGGCCCGTAACCCCAAGACCAAGGAGCCGATTGAGGTTCCGGCCACGAAGGTACCCGTGTTTAAGGCCGGTAAGGCACTGCGGGACCGGGTGGCAGAGTAAAAGCCATGCGGCTGGATAAATATCTGAAGGTTTCCCGCCTCATCAAGCGCCGCACCGTGGCCAATGAGGCCTGCGACAATGCCCGTATCACCGTCAATGGCCGTCCGGCCAAGGCATCCTATGAGGTGAAGGTCGGCGATCAGATTCAAATCCAATTTGGCCCCAAGTCCCTCTGTGTAGAGGTTTTACAGGTGGCTGACAACGTCCGCAAGGACGATGCAGTGGGGATGTACCGGGAAATCCCAAGCTGATGACACGGCCCCGCGATCGATGTGCTTCGATCGCGGGGCCGTATTTTTGGGCTTGCAGTCTGCTGCTTGAAGGGGAAACTGCCCACCGCCCGTAAACGGGACCGGCAGGCTGCCAACCGGCGCGGCCTCCGGTATGCATTCTTTGGGAGGCGTGCGGGCCGGCCTTTTCTACAGACTTGTTTCTCCCGCAAAGGTCTGAGCGGCCGGACCGGTCATTATGACACCGTCGGAGGTGACACGGATGTGCAGAATGCCTTCCTGCAGGCGGATTTCCACATTCTCGCCGGTATAGCCCTCCCGGGCGCAAAGGACCGCTGTGGCGCAGGAGCCGGTGCCGCAGGCCAGGGTCCGGCCGCAGCCGCGCTCCCAGGTTCGGACCTCCACCGTGTGATTGTCCAGAATATTGGCAAAGTTGATGTTGGCCTTTCGAGGGAACATGGAATCGGTTTCCAGAGCGGGGCCGTATTTCAGTACATCGGCGTCGGTAAAATCCCGGCCGAAAACCACCGCGTGGGGGACGCCCATCCGGCAGGCGGAGAATGTCAGGTCCCGGTCCAGAACGCGGACCGTCTGACAGCTGCAAACGCCCTCTCCCGTCATGGGGATAGAGGGACGGTCAAAGACGGCCTTTCCCAAATTGGCCGTGACCAGTTGCGCCCGGCCGTTTTCCGCCGTTACATGAACCGTCATGACACCGGCCAGCGTCTCCACGGTGAAGTCCTCTTTGGGGACAATTCCCCGGTCATAGACGTCCTTGGCGAAACAGCGGAGGCCGTTGCCGCACATCTCCGCCACAGAGCCGTCAGAATTGTACAAAAACATCTGAATGTCGCAGCTCTTGGAGGGCCGGATCAGAAGCCAGCCGTCTGCGCCGATCCCGGTGTGGCGGTCACAGAGGCGGACCGCTCGTGCCGGCGTGGCCTCCAGACTGCCGTCCGGGTCATCCGTCAGAATAAAATCGTTTCCAAGACCGTGATATTTCCGAAATTGCATGATCATTCCTCCAGAGCTTTGTATGATAGGATTGTAGCACGATCCCCTTCCGGCGTCAAGGAACAGGGCGTACAGACTTGCGGCGACAGCATTTACTTTTGAGGAGATAAGATACGATCAGGAGCGGAGTTGTCCATAGCGGCACATGCCATTTTTCTTCGACTACGGATGCATTTGCCGAGGTTAGCTTGCGTGAGAAGGGCCAAGGCATTTTTACAGAGGACATTCAGCTTCAGCGGCGAGTTATCTTTTTTGCCCTTGCGTCATCTTCACGGAAAGAAATATCCAACTGCCAATGGAGCTGGCTTTGGCTCAGTTCATCTCATATTTCGGGATGTTATAACGAATTTGAAGGGATTTCCAATATGGAAAAACGTGTTATCGCGCTATTCCCGCCGCCATGTTTATGCATTGGGCTGACGACAACAGCATTTGCTGCCGAGAGAATAAGCGGGAAAACTTGCGCCGGAGATCTTTCGGCTTTCAGGTGAGGGAATGAAGGAACATCTAAAATTCCATCTGACTTACTCACATTTGCGTGTCAGATGGGGATTCTTTGCGCACAAAACTGCCAGCCGCGCGTTGAATCCGGCTGTGCAGCGGGGATTGTCGGCCTTCCGGTCCGCATGAATGCGCCGCCTGCGGGGGGCAGGCGGCGCAATGAAAGGGTATGGATTAGAGATCGTAGTACTTTTCAAACTCGGCGGGATGGGGAATTTTGCTCAGTTCCTTGGCGTCGGCCCGAATGGTCTTGATCCAGGTCTTAATCAGCGTTTCCGGGAACACGCCGCCGACAGTCAGGTAGTCATGGTCCTTCTCCAACTCATCCAGAGCCTCGTCCAGCGTGGCAGGCAGGGCGCCCAGCTTGGCGCGCTCATCCTCGGGCATGTCGAACAGATTGAAGTCGAAGGGCCCCCAGTTGTGGTTGGCGGGATCGATCTTGTTCCGGATGCCGTCCAGACCGGCCATCAGGATGGCGGCGTAGGCATAGTAGGGGTTGCACATGGCGTCGGGGTTCCGCAGTTCGAAGCGCTTCTTATCGGGAGACTTGACATATGCGGGGATGCGGATGACGGCACTGCGGTTGGACATGGCGTAGCCGATGGTAACAGGCGCCTCAAAGCCGGGAATCAGGCGCTTATAGGAGTTGGTGGAGGGGTTAGTCAGGGCGCACAGGCTGCGGACATGGGTCAGCAGGCCGCCGATGAAGTACATAGCCGTCTGACTCAGCTGGGCGTAGTTGTTGGGATCATAGAAGACAGGCTTGCCGTCCTTCTTCAGCAGCATATGGACATGCATGCCATTGCCGGCCTCGCCATAGATGGGCTTGGGCATCAGGGTGGCGGTCATGCCGTTGGCGGCGCAGGTGTTGCGGATAACATACTTGGCAGCCATGGTGTTGTCAGCCAGCTTGGTCATTTCGCCCAGCTCAACCTCGATCTCCAGCTGGCCGGAGCCGCCGACCTCATGGTGATGATACTTGACATCGATGCCCCACTTGGCCATCTCCAGGCAGATCTCATTGCGCAGATTGAAGGTCCGGTCACTGGGCTGATCGCCGTGGTAGCCATCATGGGGACGGGTGTGGAAGCCGTTGTTCTCCTCGGCAGCCTCATTGGAGGCCCAGACGGACTCCTTGTCATAGATGCGGTAGCCAACCTCGTTGGGCTTCATGCTGTAGCTCAGGCCATCAAAGATATGGAACTCATACTCAGGCCCGATAATCATCTCGTCTGCAACGCCCAGCTCCTGCATATAGGAAACAGCGCGCTTGGCAACATTTCTGGGATACTGGTCGAAGGGGCGGTTGGCGGGCTGATCGATCACCATAACGTCGCCGATCATAGTCAGGGTGGGAACCTTGACAAAGGGATCAACTACGGCGGTGGAGAGATCGGGGATAAAGACCATGTCGCTCTTCTCTACCATGGCGTAACCGTAATTAGAACCGTCAAAGCCGATGCCGCTGGTCATGGTGTCCTCTGTGAACCGGGCGGCGGGGATGGAAAGGTGCTTCCAGCGTCCGCGAAGATCGGTCATCTTGAAATCCACGAACTCAATTCCATTTTCACGAATAAAATCCTGGACCTGCTGTACGTTTTGAAACATAACTTGCCTCCTACATAAACGATCTTGAATTTGTGCAAACTCTATTAAGGAACGAGTTTTTTTACGTTCCCTCTTGTAAAAAACATTGTACCATGTTATGCTAATTATAAACAGGTCTTCTTTTTCATAGTTAAACATTACAAAAAAGAATGGATGCAGAGACATGAATTTAGATAAGTATACAATTTTTTTAAAGGTTGTGGAGGCCGGGTCCATCACCATGGCGGCAGCGCAGCTTGGCTACACCCAGTCCGGCGTCAGCCATGCGGTCAACAGTCTGGAGGAAGAATTTGGATTTCCTCTGCTGATCCGGCGCAAAAGCGGCGTGACGCTGACGGACGAGGCCCAGCGCCTGCTGCCGGAAATGCGGGAGGTAGTTCTGAGCAACGAGCGGCTCAATCAGACCGTCAGCGCCATCAGCGGCGTGACGGCCGGGGCCATCCGGGTAGGAACGTTTTCCAGCGTGGCGGTCCAGTGGCTCCCGTCCATGCTGACAACTTTCCGGGAGAAATATCCGCTGGTGGAACTGAAACTGTACAATGGAACATATTCCCAGCTTTCCAAACGCATTGCGGGTAAGCAGCTGGATTGCGCCTTTACCTCCCAGGCCGCCCAGGGGGAGAACCGGTTTATTCCGCTATATCAGGACCCGTTGGTGCTGCTGCTGCCGCCGGGACATTCGCTGGCATACAGGCAAAGCGTCCCCCTTTCTGATCTGCGGGACGAGACGCTGATTCTCCCCGGCGAGGGCGCGAACTATGACATCGGCGTGGTGCTGCGGGAGGCGGGGCTTCTTCGGAATGTTCATTATGCTCTGAACGACGATTTCGCAGCCCTGGCGCTGGTGCAACACGGTCTGGGCTGCTGCATTATGCCGGCGCTGCTGCTGAAAAACCAGCTCCACCGCTGTTCCATTGTGGCGCTGGAGCCGGCTCAAAGCCGCACCATCGGCCTGCTGGTCCCCAGCAACAGCCGTCCCTCCCCTGCCTGTCAGGCTTTTCTGCAGGTTTCTCAGGATTGGATTGAAAAAATGGCATAAATGCGCTATATTATACAGAAGACTGCATGGGAGGCGATTTTGTGATTACACAGGAAATATTGGAGGATGCCCTACGGTACGGTTCGTGCTTTCTGGAAAACGGAACCACAGCAGACTATATCCCGGAGCTTAAGAACGTCAACAAATACCAGCTGGGCATTTGCGCGGTGGATCTGGACGGCGCGATTCTGGAAGCGGGGGATACCAGGGTGCTGTTCACCATTCAGAGTATTTCCAAAATCATTTCTCTGATTCTGGCCATTCGGGACCGCGGCTCTGCGTATTTGTTTCATGACAAGGTGGGCGTCGAGCCGACGGGCGACCCCTTCAACTCCATCGTGAAGCTGGAGAGCAAGACCAGACCCTTCAATCCCTTTATCAACGCCGGCGCCATCGCTGTGGCCAGCTGTGTGGACGGAGAAAGCGCAGACGAGCGGTTTGAGCGGTTCCTGGCCTTGACAAGGCGGCTGTGCAACAATGATAACATCGAGCTGAACGAGAATGTTTACCGCTCTGAAAAGCAGACCGGCGACCGCAACCGCGCTCTGGCCTATTATTTGAAGGCATCCGGCGTTCTGGAGGGAAACGTGGAGGAATGTCTGGATTTTTACTTTAAAATGTGTTCGGTGAACGTGACTGCGCGGGACATCGCCAACCTCAGCCTTGTCCTGGCCAACCATGGCACCACGCCCTTCACCCAGGAGCAGCTGATCGAGCCGCGCAACGCAAAGGCTATTCGCGCTCTGATGCTGACCTGCGGCATGTACGATGGCTCCGGAGAGTTTGCCATGACCGTGGGCTTCCCTGCTAAGAGCGGCATCGGCGGCGGCATTGCCGTCTCTCTGGTGGAGCAGATGGGCATCGGCGTATTCGGCCCGGCCCTTGACGCCAAGGGCAACAGTGTCGGCGGCATTAAAATGCTGGAGTATCTCTCCGACCGGCTGAGCTTGCAGCTGTTCTGATGTTCCGGTCATGCAAAAGGAAACGCCTGCCATTGCAAATTGTCGTACACACGATTTGTAATGGCAGGCGTTTTTTCGCTGTTTTATGCGCAGGAGCAGCGGCTCCGCATCCCCGCGGCCGGAACGAAGTGGCGCGGACCGGCGGGGCCGGCTGTATCATGAAGCAGCATCGTTTACAGGTCGCGCAAAGGCATGTTGCGTGATTTGAAAATCAGGTTGCTCTTGACACAGTCCCGCATCGTGCGGTAACATAGTTTACAGGCGGCGCAAGAACATGCCGTTACGTGATTTGGAAACCGCGCCG
>CAYTXW010000005.1:0-11054 GCA_964441575.1 uncultured Oscillospiraceae bacterium | reverse complement strand
GGCCGGGAAGCTGCCCTTGACCAAAACGGCATGTGCCGGGAAGCTGGCGCTGGCAGTCTCAAAATCCCGATGGATACGAGGGCTAAGCGGGGAACCGCTTTGCAGCCCTTCACGCCTCCGGCGGCTCCGGGAAATACGTCAGCGTGGACGCATCATGCTCCACCGTGTCCGGGTCCAGACCGTTGGCTTGGCACCAGCCGTGGAACGCCTCACGCATAAAATCATCCAGGCCCTGCATGGCGCTGTAGAGCTGAATCTCATCGCCATCCACATAGAGCAGAATATTCAGTCCGCTGCGGGCCAGAAAGGACCGTTGGCCGGTGATATCTTTATAATAGTAGGTTCTGGCCCTCCTGGTCAGACTGCGGTAGGTAAAACCCTCTCTATCATAGAAAATACCGAAGCGGAAAAAGTTCACCAGCAGATACAGTCCGATGACCAGCACCACCGCGCACCCCAGACGGATGGCCCAGTTTCCATCCAGAAACAGCAGGGCAATCAGTCCCACCAGGGAAACCAGCACCCCCAGAATGGAACTGTATCTGGGCAGCCGCACCGCCCGTCCCTCCTGCTCGGCCCCGCTCCGGGGGAACAGCTTGTGAAATACGAAATCCACCAGGGCAAACAGGCCGAAAATCACGGCAATCATCAAAAAATAGAGCAAATACCTCATGCCGGTTCCACCTCCTGGGAAAGCACATGGTCCACCGGAATATCGTGTTCATCCGTCTCCACCCGGCCCAGCATCTGGAAATCATAGCACAGCGCCAGCGTGGGATGCCCGGGATGAGCCTCCAGATACCGGTCATAGAAGCCGCCGCCATAGCCGCACCGGCGGCCTGTGTGGTCAAAGGCCAGACCGGGCATCAGAATCAGCGCCGTCCCATCGTCTGCCTCCGGCCCGTCGGCCACTGGCTCCGGAATCCCGCAGCAGCCCGGAGACACGGCGGACAGATCGTCCAGCCAGATAAAAATCATGCGATCTCCCATCACCTTTGGTACAGCCACCCGCTTTCCGTCCCGCTGGGCCTGCTCCAAAATGGGCATGGTCCGGACCTCCTGGTTGTAGGACAAATAGCCGTAAATGCTTTCGGCCTTTTGATAGGCCGGATGCTGAAAAAGCTGCGCCGCCAGCCCCCGGCTGGCCGCTTCAATCTGTGAATCCGTCATGGCCCGTTTCCGCGCCTTGATCTGCGCCCGCAGAGCGTTCTTATCCATACCGTCACCATCCTGTATTTTTCAACATCATACCACAAATTTGACGCCGCCGCAACGCAGGGGACCGGTTTACTTCCCCGCGCCGCTGTGATAAAATACAATTCCAAGCCCTCGCGCTGATTTACAAGCCGCGTTCAAAGACCGTCCCCGCAGGGCGAACTGCCCCTGATTCGCATTCTTATTTTTTCCCTGCCCTTAGGAGGTTCCCATGATCTATCTTGACAATTCCGCCACCACCAAGCCTTGCCCGGAGGCAGTGGCGGCAATGCAGGAAATGCTGACCCAGTGCTGGGGCAACCCGTCCTCGGTCCACAGTTTCGGTATGCAGGCGGAGCGAAAGCTGAAAGAAGCCCGAAAATCCGTGGCCGGACTTTTGGGTGCAGAGCCGGAGCGCGTGTTCTTTACCTCCGGCGGTACCGAGGCCGACAACTGGGCCATTTTCGGCACTGCGGAGCGGCTGGGGAAGCGGGGGCGGCATATCGTCACCACCGCCGTGGAGCATCACGCGGTACTCCATCCCATGCAGAAGCTCCAGGCCCAGGGCTTTGACGTCACTTATCTCCGGCCCGACGAGACCGGCTATGTTTCCCTGGAGCGCCTGACCGCCGCCCTGCGGCCCGACACCATTCTGGTTTCTGTTATGATGGTGAACAACGAGACAGGCGCGGTCATGCCCATTTCGCAGATGATTCGGGCTACCCGCCGCCTGAGTCCTCTGGCTCTGTTCCACACCGACGCGGTCCAAGGCTTCGGCAAGGTTCCCTTCAGGGCCAAAACTCTGGGCGCCGATCTGATCACCGTTTCCGGACACAAGATCCACGCCGCTAAGGGCGTGGGCGCGTTATACATTAGAAAAGGATTGCCCCTGCCACCGCTGATTCGGGGCGGCGGCCAGGAGAGCGACTACCGCTCCGGCACCGAGGGCCTGCCCGGCATCGCAGGCTTTGGCGCGGCCTGTGCAGCCATGGATCTGAACGCGGAGATCACCCACCTGTACGCCCTGCGGGACCAGTGCCGGACCGCCCTGGCGGATGTGCCGGGGATTCAATTCCTGGGCCGGGGCGACGCCCCCCACATTGTCAATGTGGCCATTCCCGGCCTGCGGAGCCAGGGGCTGATTAACTGCCTCCAGGACCGGGACATCTATGTCTCCGCCGGATCGGCCTGCTCCCATGGCCATCGGAGTCATGTGCTGGAGGCCATGGGTCTGCCCCCCGCCGTCATTGACGGGTCCATCCGCATTTCCTTCGGCCGGGAAAACACGCCGGAGGACGTGGCCGCCCTGCGCACCGCTCTGCTGGAGGCCGTGGCGATCTTAAAGGGCTGACACCCCCTCGTGCCCCCTCTGAGGGGGCTGTCAAGCCGTAGGCTTGACTGGGGGTTGTGCCGACAACAGAGCGGTACGATGATACGGTAGAATTGCAAACTTGCCACAACCCCCACCGCTTCGCGGAGCCCCCTAAGAGGGGGCACGAGGGCGTGCTGGACGGACCCTTGTCAAATTTTTAGGAATAATTCACAAAAAAGTTACTGATTTTGATGGCCGCCTATGCTATAATGATAATAGATGGAGCGCCCATCGAATCCCGTCACCCTCAACGAGGGTACATAGATTGGAAGGACCCATATGAATATTTTGTTCTTTCTGACCCCAAAGACAGCTTGCGATTATCTGCGGGCGGAGGACACCATTCGCCAGGCTCTGGAGCGCATGGAGTGCGCAGGCTTTACCGCCCTTCCCATTCTGGCCAAGGATGGCCGTTACTGCGGCACCATGACCGAGGGAGATCTGCTCTGGGCCATCAAGAATCTATGCAAAATGGATATGCGCGAAGCAGAAAATCACAATCTGATGGAAGTCTCACGCAGAAAGGATAACAAGCCCGTATCTGTCGATACAAAGGTGGAGGATCTGCTGTCCGCCGCTGTGGACCAGAACTTTGTCCCGGTTGTCGATGACCGAAACACCTTTATCGGAATTGTCACCCGGCGCGCAATCATGCAGTATTGCATGGACCATTATCTGTCCGGGGAAAAAGATCCGGTTCCGCAAAAAGTGGGATAATCCCGGGGCCGCCTGCATCCGCAGGCGGCCCTGATTTTTTATCAAAATGACGATTTTCCCGGCTTAGGTCGAAAAAATCTTTGCAGTTTGTTCCATTGCGCTTCTGCCGCTTTTTTCGTATACTATGGAAAAATCATTTGCTGGAGGCGTTCAAAATGAGCCACGCAGAAGCAGTCGATCAATACGCAAAAGCTCTGAAGCTGGGCCAAAAGAGCTACCGGAGCTGCGTCCTTCACGGGCGCTATCCCTATCCGCAGGTCCTGGATGAGATTTTGGACAATTCCATGGCCGCCGGCCGGGTGGAGCTGGGCGTGGTGGAAATCCCCACGGAACAGATCGTAGGCACCAAGGCCGCAGGACGGAGGCCGGCCTTTGCCGCCAACTTTATGCCCCTGCTGCCCCAGGATTCGGAGTTTGGCCGCAAATGGGTGGATCTGTGCGCCGCACATCTGGGAGACGAGGGCATCCGAGATCCCATTCGCTGCTACGAATATCTGGGCCGGTTTTATGTCCAGGAAGGCAACAAGCGCGTCAGCGTACTGAAAAGCTACAGCGCGCCCACCATACCGGGCTATGTGATTCGTGTCATCCCGGTCTGGTCCCAGGATCTGGCGGTGCAGATCTATTATGAATTCATGCAGTTCTATCAGCTGTCCGGCCTGTATCAGGTACAGTTCACCCGTCTGGGCCGTTTTGCCAAGCTCCAGGCCGCCCTGGATTTTGAACCGGGCCACATCTGGTCTCAGGAGGAGCGGCGAAGCTTTTTGTCCGGCTTCTCCCGGTTCCGGGACGCCTTTCTCAAGCAGGGCGGCGAGAGTCTGCCCATCACTGCTGCCGACGCGCTGCTGGTATGGCTGCAAGTATATCCCTTCCCGGATCTGAAGTCTATGTCCGCGGCGGAGCTGGCCAAGAGCCTGACCGCCATTTGGCCCGATGTGAAGCTGCTGGGCGACGACACGCCCATCGCCGTCAGCACCGCGCCCCAGGAGCAGGACAAGGGCTTGGTCTCCCGCCTGTTTACCGCCAGGCCCGGCCACCTGAATGTGGCCTTCGTCAACGCCTACAGTCCGGAGGAAAGCACCTGGACCCGCGCCCACGATCTGGGGCGGATCTATCTGGAACAGGCTCTGGGAGAGAAGGTCACGGTCCGCGTCTACCAGATGAACGAGATGCGCAGCGCGGAAGCCGTCATGGAGCAGGCTGTGGAGGAAGGCGCACAGGTTCTGTTCGCCACCACGCCGCCGCTGATCGGGGCTTGCCGGAAAATCGCGGCACGGCATCCCGGCCTCCGGGTCTTAAACTGCTCCCTGTCCATGCCCTATACCGGTGTACGGACCTATTACAGCCGAATCTACGAGGCCACATTTGTCACCGGCGCGGTGGCCGCCGCCGTAGCCAGGGAGGATGTCATTGGCTATGTGGCCAACTATCCCATTTTCGGTGTGCCTGCCAGTATCAATGCCTTTGCCCTGGGGGCCAGAATGGTCAATCCCCGGGTCCGGATCAAGCTCCACTGGTCCTGCACCCCCGGCGATCCCGTGAAGCTGTTCACCGATCAGGGAATTCGCGTCATCTCTAACCGGGATATCCCAGCGGCCGGTCAGTCTCACCTGGCCTGGGAGTGCGGCGCCTATCAGGTCCAGGACGACGGAACCCATTTGCCCCTGGCCGCTCCCTGCTGGGAGTGGGGCAAATTCTATGAAAAGGTCATCCAGAGCATTTTGGACGGCACCTGGGACGCGCTGAACACCAAGGAGGGGACAAAAGCCGTCAACTACTGGTGGGGTCTGAACAGCGGCGTCATCGACGTGCAGCTCAGCGACACACTGCCAGACGGGGTCCACCGTCTTGCGGCGCTGCTGTGCCGCAGCCTGCAGGACGGCTCCCTGGACCCCTTTCACTGTCTGATCGTCTCCCAAGACGGCGCCGTGCGCAACGATGGTGAAAAATGGCTGACGCCGGAGGAGATCATGGACATGGATTGGCTCTGTGACTGTGTAGACGGCAGCATCCCCCGATTTGAGGAGCTGCTGCCTTTCTCCCAGAATACCGTCCGCCTTTTGGGAATCTACCGGGATCAGATTCCGCCGGAAAAGGAGGGCGTCCTGCCGTGAAGATTCTCCTTGTCTCCGATGAGGAAAGCCCCTATTATTGGGACTACTACCAACCGGGACGGCTGGATGACATCGACCTGATTCTTTCCTGCGGTGATTTGAATTCGGAATATCTGACCTTCCTTGTGACCATGGGCCACGCGCCGCTGCTGTACGTCCACGGAAATCACGACGGCGGTTACGAGCGCAAGCCTCCCGAGGGCTGTGAGTGCATCGATGGGCGGCTGGTCCGGGTGGGAAATCTCCGCATTCTGGGTCTGGGCGGCTGCCCCAGATACAACGGCGGCCCCCACCAATACACAGAGCGGCAAATGGCCCGCCGCATCGCCAAGCTGGCGCTTCCTCTGCTTCGCTTCGGCGGGGCGGATATTATCGTGACCCACGCTCCGGTCCGGGACTACGGCGATGCCCCGGACCCCGCCCACCGGGGCTTTCTGGTTTTCCGCCTGCTGCTGGATAAGCTGAAGCCCCGCTATCTGGTCCACGGCCACGTCCATCTGCGCTACGGCCGCGATCTCCAGCGAATCCACCAATATGGGGAAACAACGATCATCAACGCCTGCGAGCGGTATATTTTAGAAATGGATGATTAAAACTCGAAACGCTTGATAGCCCCGGAAGAACGCCGGAGTATGGACGGCCAGAAGCTGCCTTTCCGGAAAATCCTCAATCAGCGGAGTCTCAGATTCAAATGCGGTCCGCAGAAATTTCATAGGATTTCCGTGTTATGACAGCGCTTTTCCCTCAGGGATTGCGCCCCGACTGGCTGGAATTGCTCTGGTTGTTGAGAAGGGTTTCCAACTCCTGAATTTTCAGATCCCGGTCCGCAATGACGGTATTGGCTTTATCCAGCTGATCGGTCAGATTCTGAATTTCCTCATTCAGGGAGTCCAGCTCCCGCTCACGGATGACCAGATCCGATTCCTTGACCGAAAGCCGCGAGAGCTGGGCGCGGAAACTGCCGTATTGCCATGCAACCAGACCCACCACAGCGGCCAGCAGCAGCGAGACAATGACCAGCGCAGCCTTCAGACCCCGGCTGCCGCTGCGCCTGCGGTTCTCCGGCATTGGCCCCATCACGGGATGCGGCGCGGCCCGCCGGACGGATACCGGCGTCTGCATCCGGCCCTTTGGGGCGGGAAATCGTTCGCCCGACTGTTCCTTGTCAAAAACAGAGGCACTGGGATTCAGACTGCATTCCGCACAGAACAGCTCCCCGTCCGGAATTTTTTTACCGCATTTGATGCAAGTCATTTGCTTCCGCCCCTTTCACGCTGTTTCTACAAATTCTACTATTTATACTACCACGAAACAGCGGAAAAAGGAAGATGATTTTCTTTACAGCGGGGCCTGCTTGATTTTTGCGAATTTTCTCGGGTACTGCCCGGGTGTGGGCTTGATCTTGCGGAGGACCACGATGCGGTGGACCGCGTCAGCCACGGGGTATTCCTCAATCCGCTCCACCTGACCGCCCAACGCGGCGATGGCGGCTTGGGCCTCCTGCACCTCCTCCCCGGTCATAGCGCCCTTCAGGGCCAGGAAGCAGCCGCCCACCTTCACATAAGGCAGACACAGCTCGCACAGGATATTCAACCGGGCCACGGCCCGGGAAACGGCGATGTCAAACTGCTCCCGGCAGCCGGTCACATATTCCTCTGCCCGGGCAGCAACGCACTGGGCATCCACCCCTACCTGAGGCAGGACCTCCCGCAGCCAGTTGACCCGCTTTTGCAGACTGTCCAGCAGGGTCAAGCGGAGAGACGGCTCGGCAATGGCCATGGGGACGCCGGGGAAGCCCGCGCCGCAGCCCACGTCGATGACCGTTTTATCCCGGCAGTCGGCAGCCCGCAGCACCGCCATGGAATCGAGGAAATGGAGCTGCGCCACAGCCTTCGGATCGGTGATGGCCGTTAGATTCATGACCCGGTTCTTTTCCAGCAGCAGCTGGCCGAACCGGCAGAGAGCGTCGGCCTGGACGCCGTTCAAGGTCAGGCCCAAAGCGGGCAGGCCCGCCAGCAGCGTTTCTCTCATGACAGATTCCGAACGATCAGCGCCAGGAAGGACATGGGTTCCTGGGTGTGGTTGCGGATGCTGTGGGTGTGGCCGTCGGCGCAGAATTCCGCGTCGCCGGCGTGAAGCTCCGCTTCCAGGCCGTCATCCTTCACCATAGCGGAGCCGGACAGGATGAAATAGACCTCGCCGTTGACCGTATGCGGATGTTCGCCGATGGATTCACCGGGCTGCAAAGTGACAACGGACAGCAGATCCGCCCGATGGCCCAGGTCCTCCCGGGAGAACAGGTACCGAAACGCGGGGCTGCCGTCTCCGCCCTGGACCTGATGCTTGACTTCCGCGGCCATTTGGGATTGAAAATGAATCATAATGTAGCGCTCCTTTTACTTGTGATATTTACTCCCCGCCTGGATGCTTTCGGCCCGGTAAAGCTGCTCCAGGACCATGACGCGGGCCAGGTGGTGCGGGAAGGTCATTTTGCTCATGGACAGCTTGCAGTCTGCCAGGGCTTTGAGGCTTGGATCTATGCCGAAGGAGGACCCGATGAGAAAGCAAGCCGACGATCTGCCACCGGTCTTCACCGCTGCCAGGGTTCGGGCCAGTTCCTCGGAAGACTGCTGCTGTCCCTCCGGCGTCAGTACGCAAAGCCAGCTGCCCTTGGGGATGGCCCTTCGGATGGACTCCGCCTCCCGGCCAAGGCCCGCCGCAATTTCCGCAGGAGAAGGATTCTCCGGCAGGCGGTACTCCGGCAGCTCCACCAGGTGAAAGTCGCAGTAGGCCTTCATCCGTTTGGCATATTCCTCCGCCGCGGCGATATAGAATTTTTCCTTGCATTTGCCCATACAGAGCAGGGTGATAGAAAACATGACGGGTTCCTCGAATCTTACGTTGTGCGCCGTGGTGGACGTTCATCTTAAAATTTATGCTTCCGGGCCAATCCAGAGGCAAGCCCTCGTGCCCCCTCTTTAGGGGGCTCCGCGAAGCGGTGGGGGTTGTGACAAGTTTGCAATTTTACCGAAAGATCGTATCTCTCTGTTGTCCAACAACCCCTGCTGTGCATGGGCATCCGTAAGGCAGCAAGCTGCCAACGGCTGCCTCAAGTCAGGCCGTTGGCCTGACAGCCCCCTCAAAGGGGGCACGAGGGTGCGGTCTAAACATAAAGGTTTCGCATTAATCCCCTACGGCGGTTCCATGGCTTATCCCAGGTCAAAGCCCAGGTAGGCGGGGGTCAGGGGGCGGGGCTTGTCCAGCCATTTGAGCATGGCGTTGGGGCAGCCGTTCAGGTCGGCGGGCAGAACCTCAAGGGCGCCGTCGGGCCCTGCGGCGGTGCAGCCGTCGGGGGTTTGATAAAAGGTCAGGCCGTAGACCTGCCGGACATAGCGCAGCGTGTCTCCGTCATAGACCATGTGGGGAACGGGCAGCAGAGCTTCCCGCAGGTGGGCGTAGCAGGCGGCGGAGACGGGAACGCCGGTTCCATTCCAGGGCGTCCGGTTCCGGGTAAAGGCAGCGGCATAGCCCAGAGCCGCATAAAACCGGAACAGAGACGGCTCCGCCGGGGACAGGACGGCGCAGGAAAAGCCCCGGCTTTTCAGATCTGCTTCCGCAAAGGCCATGAGGCCCCGGCACAGCCCCCGGCAGCGGTAGGAACGCCGGGTGGCCACGGCATAGATGTAGGCGGCGGGAAGGTCCGTCTCCGTCCGCAGGGTTTGGGGCAGAGCATGGACCATGGCGGTGATAATGCCTTTTTCCTCCGCCACATAGGAGCGGCAACGCGGGAACGCTGCGAAAAATGCCGCGATTTCCTGTTCAGAATCGCAGAAAGCCTCCTGCCAGAGGGAAAAAAGGCCGGACTGGTCGGACGAAAGCGCTGTGCGGAACATGGGACCTCCTATTTGGAATTGACAATGGACAATGGACAATTGACAATGAAGGTGTCCGCTGACGCGGACAGATTAATTTTTCTCGCAAGCCCTTGTGCCCCCTCTGAGGGGGCTGGCAAGCCGTAGGCCTGACTTGAGGCAGCCGTTGGCAGCTTGCTGCCTTACGGATGCCCATGCACAGCAGGGGGTTGTATCGATGACAGATTTTACCGTATGACCGTACCGCTCTGTTGTCCAACAACCCCAGTCAGCTTCGCTGACAACCCCCTCAGAGGGGGCACGAGGGCTGAGCTTATTTGACAATCTCGGTTGCGATATGTTTTTCCAGGAAAATCGGGTGGTAGCTTTCTTTGGCTTTTCGCAGGCCCTCGATGCCCATGTCGTCTTCGCGGTTCAGATATTGAATCTCGGGATGGTGCGTTCGGATGTGGCGGGCGAATTCCCGGTTTACCAGGGCATAGGCGCCCTGGATGTCGGCAAAGGCCTTTTCAAAGTTCACATCGAAGGTGTCATGGCTGATGCGGTTGCCCATGGAGAAGCCCACGGCATGGGTCTGGTCGCTGAAAAGCAGGACGCCCTCGAATTCCAGCTTCTCAAAATGCTGGAACGCCTTCTCCATGGCCCGGCGATCTGCGGGAGATTCGTGATGGCTTTCATACCAGCGCTCGGCCAGCTTTTCACAGATGTGCAGATTGTCCGGCGTGACGATCCTGGTGTGCCAGTCCGGATAGGCCTCCACAAAGCGGTTGATGTGGTTCCGCTTGGATTGGAGCTTTCTGCCCGGCAGATCCGCCAGCGTGTCAACGGTATAGAGATAGTCAAAGGAATCCCGATCCTCCTCATAGGTAAAGCGTCCGGGATACAGAGCCTCCAGCTGGGCCATAGTCTCCTTGGTCAAGCCGCGCAGGACGAAGGGATGTCCCTCCCGGCGGCTGTCGTCCCAAAGGGCTTCCAGCACCGGACGGATGTCGCCGGAACCGGCGGGATAGAGATATTGGTGTACGCCCCGGAACAGCAGCCGCTGGCACAGGTAGCCCCGGTACTCCAGCACGTCGCCATAGAAGGAGGACCAGAGATAGAGATTGGCAAAGGTGTACTCCGCACCCCGGTAGCCGGACGCCTCATAGATTTTCTGAATCCAGGGACGGTCTGATAAAACGGGTTTTCTGAATACAAGCATAAATTTACCTCGGCGTTTTCTGTTTGGTCACTTTTATCATATCACAGAAGTCAAGCGGATTTGACCATTATTCTTGTATTTTCTCCGATTCGGTGGTAAAATACCCCTATCATGTGAAATTGCGCCGTTTTATGGCTGCTTAGGAGGATCTTGCCCATGTGTGAGAAGTGCAAAGAGAAATTTTATATCACAACCCCGATCTATTATCCGTCGGATAAGCTTCATATCGGCCACACTTACTGCACCGTGGCCACTGACACCATGGCCCGGTACAAGCGTATGCGGGGCTACGAGGTTTTGTTCCTGACCGGCACGGACGAGCATGGGCAGAAGATTGAGACAAAGGCGCGGGAGGCCGGCATTACGCCCCAGCAGTTTGTGGACAATATTGTCGAGGGCACAAAGGGCGTCAAGGACCTTTGGAAGCTGATGAATATCTCCAATGACCGCTTCATCCGCACCACAGACGATTACCATGTGGCCGCCATTCAAAAGATTTTCAAGAAGATGTACGAAAAGGGCGACATCTATAAAGGCAGCTATAAAGGAAAATACTGTACGCCCTGCGAGTCCTTCTGGACGGA
>CAYTXW010000004.1:0-32926 GCA_964441575.1 uncultured Oscillospiraceae bacterium | reverse complement strand
CTGTTGGAAGGCTGGCGGTTGAACCATACAAGGGGCTTGTCCTTGTTGGCAACGTCAGAGCCGTCGGCGCTGCTGCTGCTGCTGCAGGCAACCAAGCCAAGCACCATGACGGTGGCCAAGATCAGTGCAAGAATCTTTTTCATAATTAATCTCCTTTTTTGAAATTTCAAACAAAACGCCGTAGGCGCACTGCTTGTACTATATTTAGTTTAGAAAAAAACACGATAAAAAGCAATGTACAGAGTAGCCATAAATGACGCTAATTTTTTGTGTAAAACGCACACCTCTACTCTCTTTTGGCTGCCTTCTATTGGTCGATTTGGTAGAATCCTGCCGAACAGGGCGGTACGGTGATGACGCCCCTCTCGAACGCCGCCGCGCCGCCGCAGATGTAGACCGCCCTGCCGGCGGGCATCCGGCCGGAAAAGGAGACCTCCCGATTGGACGGATTCAGGAGAACCAGCAGCCTCTCCCCGCCGCCGGACCGTACATAGGCCAGCGGGTACGTTTGCTTTTCGCAGAACACAAATTCAATCTCTCCCTTGCTCTGCAAGGCCGGATGGGTCCGGCGAACCGCGATGAGCCGCTGAATCTCCCGCCACAGGGAGTCTTCGTCCGCCATCTGGGCTTCCACCGTGGGACGGCCGGGGCGCTCGTCCTGGCGGATATACAGCTTTTCCCCGGGGGCTGCGCTGAAGCCCGCATTTACCGTATGGTCCCACTGCATGGGCGTCCGTGCGCCGGTGCGCTCATAGCCGCCCTCCACAGACTTCAGACCCTCCACCTGGTCCATGCCGATCTCGTCACCATAGTAGATGAACGGCGCGCCGGGCATAGACAGCAGGAACGCAAAAGCGATTTTTCGTGCCTCCCCGCGGACGGTGTGGGCCAAGCGGCCCATATCATGGTTTCCGGAGGGAATGCACATCAGGCCCTTTCGCTCGGATTTTTCATAGCTCTCCAGGTACTTTTTCACAAATGCCGCCGCATCGCCCTTGCCGTTTTCGGAAAAGAACAGCTCCTCACAGCGGAACAGATCATTGTAATGGGACGGGCCGAAGTGCAGCAGAAAATCCATGTGGAAGCCTCCCTGTAGGGACTTGTCCGGCTCGCCCCACTCGGAAACCATGGCCGCCTCGGGGAATTCCCGGTCCAAAAAGGCGCGGATGTCCTGCCACAGCCGGATAACGCCCTTGCCCTCGGGATCGTTTTTCACCAGAGATCCGGCCATATCCACCCGGAAGCCGTCGCAGCCCATCCGGAGCCAGAAGCGCATGACGTCCTTCATGGCCTCCCGGGTTGCCATGGGGCCTTCCCCATCCATGGGCTGCTGCCAGGGCTGCGTTATCTCGTAAAAGCCATAATTCAGCGCGGGCTGGTGGGAGAAAAAGTTGGTTACGCAGCTGCCGTCCCGCTCCGAAATGCCCCGGATGCAGGCCAGATTTTCAGGCGAATTCCAAATACCGTCGGTCCAGATATACCGGTCCGTATATTCGTTTCGTTCCGCCTTGCAGGATTCCCGAAACCAGGGGTGGTCCCAGGAGGTGTGACCCGGCACCAGGTCCAGCAGCACATGCATGTCCCGCCGGTGGGCCTCTTGAAACAGGCGCTTCAAATCCTCGTTGGTGCCGTAGCGCGGGGCCACGGTATAGTAGTCGGCCACATCATAGCCCGCGTCGCCGAAGGGCGAGACAAAGCAGGGGTTGAGCCACAGGGCATTGCAGCCCAGCTCCCGAATGTAGTCCAGCTTTCGGATAACGCCGTTCAAATCGCCGATGCCATCGGCGTTGGTGTCCAGAAAGGACTGGGGATAAATTTCATAAAAAATTGCATAATCCAGCCACTTTGGCATAAAACCGCTCCTTTATCGTCTCTCAAATACATACATGCCGAACAGATTGACAATACCCGGTCCGCCGTCATACTCCATCCCGCACTGCTCTGTCAAACGCTGCACATAGATACAGTAGGCCGACATACAGGAGAATTGCCGTTCCGGGAAGCGGCAAGGCGTCCCATCCTCAATGGCGCAGCGCGGGCAGAGATTGCAGCCGCTTGCCCCGATCATAAAGCCGTGGTATTCGGCCTCCAGCCGGTCAATCAACTCCCGGACCATACGGTTGTGCTGCCCCTTGGCGGCCTTGGTCTGCGCCGCGTCCATAGGATTGTCGATCTCCCACATGGTTTGCAGCAGCAGCGCCCAGGGCTTGCGCTGAATCCGCCGCTGCATGTCGCCGGTGGCGCCGCAGTCCGGCGGGCAGGCGTAATTGATTCCGTATTTGCCGCAGGAATTTTCCTCACAGCACACCCGGAAGGCCGGTTCAAAGGGAATCGCCGCCGTATCCACCACTGCCGCGTCGGTAAAACCTGCCGTCTTTGCCAGATCGACGATCTGTTCTTTGGTCATGAGATTCACTTTCTTCCCCCTCTCACAGTCTTACCACCCCTATTATAGCAGGAATGCCGCTTGATAACCACCAATTGCGCTTAAAAATCTGTCAACCGGCGGTTGCATTTTATGATTTGTACGCACAGAATGATGATTGATTGAGGAAGAAAGACCCATCGAACGCTCCGCATGGCTCCGGCGCAGAAGGAAACGGGGCCGCCTATTGAAGCGCCTGCGCTGCGCCGAAGAAATACCGGTGGGCCAGTTCCTTGCCGCCTTCCTCCGCCACCATGCCGTTTTCAATCAGGATGGCGTGGTCACACAGCGCTTCGGCGCAGCGCATATCGTGGGTTACGGTAATCATAGTGCTGCCAGTCCGGGTGTGGAGATCGTTGAGAATCTGCACCATCTCGCGCAGTCCCTCATAGTCCTGTCCGACGGTCGGCTCATCCAACAGGAGGACCGACGGCGCGGACGCGACCACCGCCGCGATGGAGACCCGGCGCTTCTGTCCCTCGGAGAGGGACTGCGGATGCTGTTCCGCCAGATGGGTAAGGCCAAAGCGCTCCATTGCCTCCCGCGCATCAACCTGAGATTTGGCCCCAAAGGCGATTTCCTGCCACACCGTCGGCATAAACAGCTGATAATTGGGGTTCTGATACACCACGCCGACGGCTCGAAACCAGGCGCTGTCGGCCCTTCGGCTTGGAGCGGCGGTTTGCCGGAGCGTTCCCTTTGTGGGCGCGTACAGCCGTGCAATCAGACGAAGAAGTGTGGTTTTTCCGCAGCCATTCTCCCCCAGCAGCAGAACCCGCTCGCCCTTTTGAATTTTGAAGGTGACGTCGCGAAGAATTTCCCGCTTTTTTATGGAGAAGCCCACATGTTCTAAGGAAAAGACAGTCTCCTTGGCCGCCGGCGGGACGCTTGTGTCCGGAATGTGGCGGGCTTGGGCGGAGAGATATTCCCGCTTGTTTTCAACTTTGGAAACGGTTCCTTTTTGAATGCTCCACACGGAATCCACATAGGGAAGCACCATATCCAGCCGGTGTTCCACCACCAGGACGGCATAGCCCGCTCCAGACAGGGCTTGCAGCGCTTCCATCAGAAAGGCCGCGCCGGTTTTGTCCAGATTGGCCAGCGGCTCGTCCAGAACCAGGATTTTCTGCTCTGTGGCCAGGGTTGCGGCGGCAATCAGCCGCTGCTTCTGCCCGCCGGACAGGGTTCTGGTTTTCCATTGGGGCGCAAGGCGCATCTGCTGGCAGGCCCGCCGGACGCTGGCTTGGATTTTCTCCCTGGGAAATGAAAAATTCTCACAGCCAAAAGCGACCTCATCCTCCACAATCTGCTGAATAATCTGGGCCTCGGCGTTTTGCAGCACCACGCCCACCTTGCGGCAGACCTGACTGAGCGTTTGACCGGCGATGTCCTCGCCGCCGATCCAGACCTCGCCGGTCAGGGTTCCCGGCGTCACGTTGGGAATGATTCCGGCAATCAGGGACAGCACCGTGCTTTTCCCCTCGCCGGAGAAGCCGGAGAGCAGGGCCAGCTCGCCGTATGCCACTGTAAAATTGACATGCTCCAGAATCGCTCGTGCGGCGCCCTCGTAGGAGAAGGTCACATCCTTTAATTCAATTGCGGTCATAGCAGCACCGCCAATCCCGCGCCTGCCAGAACAAGCAGAAGAAGCAGACAATCCGCAGGCCGCAGCGACACCGTTTTATAGACCGTGCAGGCCTTTGCGTCTCCGGTAAAGCCCCGGGTCTCCACCGACAGGGCCAGGGTATCGGAGATATTGACCAGCCGCATGACCAGGGGGATCAGAAATGCCCGGTAGAAAATCTGCGGGCTGAAGAAGCTGCCCGCACCCCGGGTCCTCATGGCCTCCCGCACCTGCCGCACCTCTGCGCCCAACAGGGGGAAAAAGGTCAGGGTAATCATCATGCCCAGCGTTAAAATCCGGGGAATCTTCAGGGCAGAAAAGTTTCGCACCAGCATGATAGGGGGCAGTGCCAGACCGGGAATGACCGCCACGCAGACAGCCAGAAGCCGGCTGACGGCGGCCATGGCTGCCGCCGTATCCCCGGAAATGGCGTAGGTAACTCCCGCGAAGAGGGCGCAGAAAATGGCCGCCACCGGTAAAATGGCGAAGCAGGTGCGCCAATAGCCGAAAGCCAGAAAAACCAGCCATGTGCCGCCCAGAAAGAAGATGCACGAGGGCCGCTTCGCCGCGGCAACACCGACAACAAGAATCAAAACGGATGCAAGCAGACCGATGGCGGGATAGATGGGATGCTTTGCCAGCAGCTTTTCACTCATTTTTTCAAAACTCCCGACTTCTTCAGCTCCTTGGAGAGCTTGATTCCAATCCACGCACCCAGGGCGGAGAGCGCGATCACCGCCAGGGTCATGCCCACGGTGATCCACGGCGCTTTCGCGGCCACGGCGGCCATGGCCTCCCGGCCGAAGATGCGGTTGTACAAATAATTGACCGGCAGAGACAGGGGATTATACAGCAGCACGGCGAAAAAGACTGCCCGGTCCTTTTCGTAGCCGCGGAACAGCAAGATCACCAGGACCTCCAGCAGCAGGCCGATGATGAGATTGGAAAAGAACATGGGCGGCGCCATCAAAAGCTGGAACAGTCCGGTCAAAAGCGCCATGATAAACAGCGCGCCCGGCTTCCGGACCTTCATCAGGCCGATGGCAAAGAAGATGGAGATTTGCAGACTTGTCACCACCTGGGCGATACCGAAGATCACGGTTTGCAGGCTGGCAACCAGCGGCATAACGGCGCAGGTACACAGGGCGATGGCAGAGATGATGGCAAGGAAGACCACGTCCTTGACCTTGAATGGCTGAAAGATTTTCTGTTTCATCGGGATGCCTCCAATTTTTTCTTTTCTTTTTTGGTTTCTATGACGTGCCGGATCGCCGCAATGGGATGATGGAAGATCATCCGCGGCCCGGAGAACCGCATGACAGCGCGGATTTTCTCCCGCATTTCCGGCTTATAGCAATGGACCTTGCAGTTGGAGCAGAAGGTTTTTGTCTCCATAAAGGGACATTTTTCGCTGCGCTGACGGGCATATTGGTCCAGGGCGGCGCAGTCCGGGCAGAGGGCCTTTCTCGTATGGTGCTGCTTTTTGCAGTAAAGCGCGATCATCTGCGAAACCATCTGTTTTTCCCGTTCCCGCTTGCTTTCCACACTTCTTGCCATCAGCACATCCTCCCTTGCTCCACGGAATAGACCTGGTCCGCAATCCGCATGGTGGACTGGCGGTGAGAGACCAGAAGCACGGTCTTGCCGTCCCGCTCCTCACGCAGGGATTTCAGAATGACCGCCTCGTTCAGACTGTCCAGATTGCTGGTCGGCTCGTCCAGGAGCATCAGAGGCGCGTTGTGCAGGAATGCGCGGGCCAGGCCCAGCCGCTGCCGCTCGCCGCCGGACAGAGTGTCGCCCAGCTCGCCCACCGGCGTGTCATACCCCTGGGGCAGACTCATAATAAACGAATGGACCGAGGCCCTCTGGCAGGCGGCTTGAATCTCCGCGTCCGTGGCGTCCAGCTTGGCGATTCGAAGATTGTTTCGGATGCTGTCCCGGAACAGATGGGTCTCCTGGGTCACAAAGCTCTCCATGTCCCGGAGATTGGCTGTATTGATGCCGGATACCTCAGCGCCGGACAGGCATACGCGGCCCTCCTGCACATTCCAGAAACGCATGAAGAGCTTGAGCAGGGTGGATTTTCCGCTGCCGCTGCGTCCAACGATGCCGACCACGGCATGTTCCGGGATGCGGACCGACACATCGGAGAGAATGGTCTCCTGCCCGTAGGAAAAGGTCACATGCGCTGCTTCCGCACCGTGGAATTCCACCTCCGGCCGTCCGGTGATTTCGTCCACGGCGGGCGTCTCCTCCAGAATGTCCAGCACACGGTTGCCTGCCGCAAAGGTGTTTTGCAGGGTGCTGCCCAGATTGGCCAGGGCCACGCAGGGGCCGAAGGAACTCATCAGGGCCAAGGTCGGAATCAGTACGCCGGCGAAATCTACCGCGCCGCTTTGGAAGAACAGAGCGGAGACGAACAGCATGGCCAGATCAAACAGGAGAATTGCGGTGTTGGTGACGGCGGTGTTGCGTCCGGCGGTGCGCTTCATCCGTTCCTCATCCCGGGCCAGCGCATCGGTATTTCGGTTCATCTGGGCAAGACGCGCCTCTCCCTGGCCGTATTGCAGCGTCTCAGAGAGACCGTGCAGGCTGTCCAGCACGAAACCGCTGAGAGCGCCGGACTTGGTGCGGAAGCGCATTCCGTCATCGCCGCTGTGTTTGGAAATCGCAAGGGGAATGGCAACCCCCACCGTGGCGTAGGCCAGCAGCGCCAGCAGCCCCAGCGCCCAGTGATAGCTGCCGATGAACAGGCACAGGGCCACGGTAAACAGCAGCGCAATGGCCGAAGGGGAAATGGTGTGGGCATAGAAGACCTCCAGCAGTTCGATGTCCGAGGTGATAACGGAGATCAGATCGCCCTTATCCCGGCCCTCCAGCTTGGCGGGGCACAGCTTCCGCAGGGCCTGAAACACCTTGTCCCGGATGATGGCCAGGAGCTTAAAGGCGATGAAGTGATTACAGGCCTGCTCCGCATATCGCAATATGCCGCGCACCAGTGCGAAGATACAAACGCCCGCAAAGAGAGCGCCCAGGGGAAACGGCGTGGAGAAATCCAGCAGATTCAGCACGGCGTACCCGCCGAAAACGGTGATAAACGCGGCGCACAGATGTCCGATCAGACCCATGAGAATGGCCAGAACCATGAAGCCTGCCAGAGGCTTTACCAGGCCGATCAGACGCGCCATGACAACCAGTCCGCTTCGCTTTTTCATGTCACATCTCCGCCTTTCCGTAGTTTTCAAGCTGCTGCTGCGCGTTCCACAGCTTGGCATAAGCGCCGTCTCGGGCCAGAAGCGCCGAATGCGTCCCGTGTTCAGCCACCGTGCCGCCGTCCAATACATAGATCCGGTCCGCGTCCGCCACATTGGCAAGACGGTGGGAGATCAAAATTACGGTTTTGGTCCGGGCCAGAGCGTGAATCTGCTCCATAATATCGGTTTCGCTCTCCACGTCGATGTTGGAGGTGGCCTCGTCAAAAATGTAGACAGGACTGTCGTGCAGCAGGGCGCGGGCCAGAGCCAGCCGCTGCCGCTGGCCGCCCGACAGGTTAGAAGCTTTTTCCGCAAGAGCGGTGTCCAGCCCGCTGCCGCCTCGCAGGAAGTCCGCCAGCTTCGTCTGCTCCAGTACGGCCCACAGCGCCTCGTCAGAGGCGTCCGGTCTGCCCATCAGAAGGTTTTCCCGCACGGTACCCTTAAACAGGTAGCTTTGGTGACTGATGTAGGTAAAGCGCTCCATCAGGCTTTGCTCCGCGATCTGCTTCAGTTCCACGCCGCCGATGGTGACGGCGCCTGTGTAGCCCCGATTCCGCCCCATGAGAATGGAGGCCACCGTGGATTTGCCGCAGCCGCTTTCTCCCACCAGGGCGGTGAAGCTGCCCCTTGGAATCTGCAGGTCCACGCCGTGGAGAATTTCACGGTCCGGCTCATAGGAGAAACGCAGGCCGGAACATACGATGGCGCAGTTCTCCGGCACCGCTTCCGTGCCGCTCTGCTCCGGCTCCGGCAGATCCAGCAGGCGGAAAATTTTGTCGCTGGCCGCCATACCGTTCATGGCAATGTGGAAGAAGGAGCCGAGCTGCCGCATGGGGATGAAGAAATCTGCGGACAGCAGGATAATCAGCAGGCACCCCGCCAGAGACACCCGGCCCGCCGCATACTGCGTGGCCGCCATGATAACCCCCAGAGCCGCGCCGCCGTAGGCGATCAGGTCCATGATGGTGATGGAGTTAAGCTGCATGGTCAGCACCTTCATGGTGATTTTGCGGAATTTCTCCGCTTCTTCGTTCATTTCGGCGTTTTTAAAGGCGTCTGCCTGATAGATTTTTAGCGTTGTCAGTCCCTGCAGATTTTCCAGAAACGTGTCGCCCAGGGCCGTATACTGGCCCCAGTATTTTGCAAGCAGCTTCTTGGCCCAGGTCTGCACCGCCGCAATGGCAACGGGAATCAGCGGTACGCAGATCAGCAGAACAACGGCGGCGGGGAGATTGACAAAGCTCAGATATAGAAACAGCGTCAGAGGCGCCAGCATGGCGTAGAAAAACTGGGGCAGATATGCGCCGAAATAAGTCTCCAACTGGTCCACGCCCTCCACCGCCACCTGTACGATCTCCGAGGTCCGCACCTGCTCACGGTAGGAGGCGCCCAGGCGGAGAAGCTTTCTGTAAATCTTTTCGCGCAGGGTCTTTTTCACGGCCTTGGCGGACAGATACCCCATCCGGCTTGCCCCGATGGAGCAGAGGAACCGCACCGCTACGGCGGCTGCCGCTAGCGCTGCCGTGCCGAGGATCATCCTCTTCTCCGCCGCCCCATGGAACAGCGCCGCCAGCAGCGCGGTAATCCCGGTCATCATGGCGATGTTGGCCGCCAGAGAACACCACTGCAGCACCACGTTCCCCGCGATATATTTTTTGCTTTCCCTGACCGTTCCGATCAGGCGCTTGTTTATCATCATCGTTGTATCGCCTGCTTTCTGCTATCGGTTGGTTTACACTAACTCGTGCGTTTTATTATAACAGCGGCCTTTCCATCTGTCAAGAAAAGACAAACGGGAAGTTTGCCCCGGATTGGCGGCGGCGGAAGATACAAGCCGGGGTCCGGCAGGCCGTTTCCGCAATTTGGCATTGCACCGGTCCGGTTGGGGCAAAAAGGCAGGCCTTCCGGACGGACTGGTCCGGAAGGCCTCCGCTATATAACCGCTTATACCAGCGCCCAGTCCTGACTCTCCGTCTGCAGCCGGACCATGCGGGTGTAGAGTCCGTTTTTCCGGTACAGCGCATCGGGAGCGCCCTGCTCGACCACCTTGCCGCCGGACAAAAGCACGATCTGGTCCGCACCGGTCACGGTGCGCATCCGGTGGGCAATAATCAGCACCGTCTTGTTTTTCACCAGACGGGAAATGGCCTCCTGCACGGCTGTTTCATTCTCCACATCCAGGGAGGCGGTGGCCTCGTCCAGCAGAATGATCGGCGCGTCTTTCAACAGGGCGCGGGCGATGGAGATTCGCTGACGCTCGCCGCCGGACAGGGTAGAACCGTTTTCACCGATCAGAGTGTGGTAGCCCTCCGGCAGCTGCCGGATGAATTCATCGCACCGGGCGGCCCGGGCGGCGGCATAGACCTCCTCATCGGTGGCGTCCCGGCGGCCCAGGCGGATGTTTTCCAGCACGGTATCCCGGAACAGAACCACGTCCTGGAACACAAAGGAGTAGTGCTTTAACAGCGTCTCAGGGTCGATGGTTGAGATGTCCAGTCCGCCCAGAGTAATTTTGCCGCCCTGGATATCCCAGAACCGGGCCGCCAGCTTGCAGGCGGTGGATTTGCCGCCGCCGGAGGGACCGACCAGGGCCGTAACCTGCCCCTGCTTGGCGGTGAAGGAAACATCCTCCAGTACGCCCTCGCTTTCCCGATAGGCGAATTTTACATGGTCAAAGACAATATCGAAGTTTTCCGGTTCGCAGACGTCCGCGCCGGTTTGGACGGGTTGCTCCAGAATGGCGCGCATCCGGTTGATTTTCAGCTTTGCGCTGAAGGTGGCCGCGATGTTTTGCAGCACCAGGTCAAGAGGGTCATAGAGCCGGGCGGCGGTAAACAGAAAGCCCAGGAAGGACAGGAAGGGCAGCCGGCCACGGACCAGCAGGTCCGCGCCTACCAGCACAGTGGTGGCGAGTCCGAACCGCAGAAAAGCCTGGGCGGAGCTGACAAACACGCCTGTTGCCAGCTCGGAGTGAATGGCGTCCCGTTCCGAGGCCGCCAGCTTGGCGTCCAACTCCCGCAAATAGGCCTCCTGGCGGCTGCATGCCTTCTGCTCCCGGACCGTCTCCAGGCACTCTTGAATGCTGTCCGTCACGGCGCGTTTGGACAGGATGCTTTTTGTGCCGTAGGTGTCCTGGAGCTTTTTCGACCCGGCGGTCAGCAGCACCGCGACCGGCAGTACCCAAAGAACGGCTATGGCCATTCTCCAATTGATACAGAGCATGCAGATGCCGATGAACAGGGTGGAGAAGATAGAGGCGAACATCTGGGGAATGTAATGTGAGAATATCTGATCCAGGTCAGAGCAGTCTGAGATCATGGCGGAGGTCAGATCGCTTAAGTCGCGGTTTCCAAAGAAGCTCAGAGGCAGCCGCCGCATGGTCTCCGCCAGACTGACCCGGCGGTTGGCGCTCTCCTGATAGGTGGCCAGATACAGCGAGGCGTACTGAAAATAGTGCAGGATAACCAGAACCGCCAGCACCAGCACCGCCGCGCCGGTATAGATCCACAGCCTTTCTGCCGGGTTCTCGCCGGCCTCCAGGGTACGCAGCAGATGCTGAAGCGTGGCCATGACCGCGCATACGGGCAGCATCAGGCTGATGTTGCAGAAAAAGCACCAGGCCACGGCCTTGACAAGGTCCTTCGCGCCCTTCTCGCTGAGGGCGAATATGTGCTGTAATTTGCGAATCATACTGCCGCCTCCTTTCCAACCTTCCATGCAGCGGCCTGCAGATAGTCCCTCCACATGCCGGCGTACAGGCCGTTTTGGGCCAGCAGGGCTTCATGCCCGCCCTGTTCCTTCAGCTCGCCCTTTTCCAGCACGAGAATTTGATCGGCGTTGCGAATGGTGGACAGCCGGTGGGCGATCATCAGCACGGTCTTGCCCCTGGTCAGTTCGCCAAATGCCTTTTGAATCAGGACTTCGTTTTCCGGATCAGCGAAAGCGGAGGCTTCGTCCAGGACCACAATGGGCGCGTCCTTTAAAATGGCCCGGGCCAGGGCGATACGCTGGGCCTCGCCGCCGGAGAGATAGACGCCCTTTGCGCCGATGACAGTGTCCAGCCCCTGGGGCAGCTTTGCCAGGATGTCGTCACACTGGGCGGCATGGGCGGCTGCCCGAACCTGCTCCGGAGTGGCGCCGGGCCGCGCCATGCGAATGTTTTCCAGTACGCTGGTCTTGAACAGCTTGGTATCCTGGAAGACAAACGCCACATGCTTCATCAGATCGCGGCTGTCCAGCTCCCGCACGTCCACGCCGCCGACCTGCACACTGCCGCTTTCCACATCCCAAAACCGGGGGATCAGAGCGGCGGCGGTGGATTTGCCGCCGCCGGAGGGGCCGACCAATCCTACCACGGTTCCGGGCTTTACGGTAAAGCTGACGTCCTTCAAAGCGGGCCGATCCGCGCCGGGATAGCGGAAGGTCACATGATCGAAGACAACGTCTGTTCCGTCCGGCTTCCGAGGCGCGGATGCTTTGGCCAGCGGCTGCTGCTGTAAAATCTCGTCCAGCTTCATCATGGCCTCGTCGGCTTCCATAACCGATTCGGAGGCGTACATGATCCGGTTCATCATGCCGCCGCAGGCGGGGCCGAACAGGGCATAGAAGATAAAGTCCGCCAGCGCGGCCCGGCCGTTCCCGCCGGAAGCGATCAGAATGGCTGCCGGAATCAGCAGGACAAAGCAGCCGTTGATACAGGTCAGAAAGGCGGTCTGCCCATTCCGACAGCTCATGGCGTATTGGCTGGCCAGATCGCTGTAGGACATGATGGCGTTGTAAAAGGCCTTGAAGGAATAAACCGTCTGCTGGAAGACCTTTACCACCGGGATGCCGCGAACGTACTCCACCGCCTCGCCGCTCATCTTTTCGATCTCCTGCTGGTAGCGATGGAAGAACCCGGCGTTTTTGCCGCCCATCATGCTCATCATGCACACTATGGCCAGAAGCATGGGAAGCAGGCATAAAAGGCCCATTTTCCAGTCAAAAACGAACAGCAGAATGATGGCCGCAACCGGCGTGACCACCGCTGCTGTCAGATCCGGCAGCTTATGGGCCAGCAGATCCTCGGTGAGAGCGGCGTTGTCATCAATGATCTTGCGCAGACGGCCGGACTGGTTTCCGGTAAAGAAGCCCAGAGGCAGCTCCAGCGCATGGGCAACGCCGGCATAGCGGATGTTGCGGGCCGTGCGGAACGCGGCCACATGGGTACACATGAGGGCCGCAAAGTATACCGCAATACCGGCCACGGCAAACCACACAGCCATCCAGCCCCATCTGACAACCCCCGCAGCGGCGGTTACAGCGGGATAGGCCGACAGAACGTCCCGCGCCACCAGCCACACGCAGACATATGGGACAAGGCCCAGGACCGCGGCAATGCCTGAAAACGCGCAGCCCAGCAGCGTCAGCTTTTTGTACCCCTTTGCATAGCCCATCAGCTTGGACAGGTTTGATTGATTTTTCAAGGAAATCCCTCCCCGCAGATAAAATTGGTATGATACAGAGTGCGCTGCAGCCGCCCTCCAATATCCAAATAGTTAGAAATAACTAACCAATGATGAAAAATTATAGAGCATTACTGCCCCATAATTTTCAGCCAGCCGGCGGTGTAGAATTCCAGAAGCTCACTTAGATATTTCTCCGCCTGATCCAGCGGCATTTTGTGGATCATCAGTTCAAAATAGGCATTGAACATGCCCGTAATCAGAATATGTTCAAGCCGGGAATCGATGCGCGGCGAGGGATGGCCCAGACGCTCCAGCACGTCCTGATAGTCGTGGGTGCTTTTCACTTCAATTTCCACCATCTCGTCGATCATGCCCGCGTACCGGGTCCCATCCGAGCAGCAGAGAAGCAGCTTGAATTCGTCCAGATTTTGATAGGCGTAAATCAGCATCTCGTGCATACACGCGCCGCTGATTTCACTCAAATTTTCCATCTGCTGCTCCGGCGGCAGGCTGGCAAAGTCGTGCTGCACCTTGCGGTAGCAGCCCATGAGAGTCTCATACTGCTTTCCCACCAGCGCGTCGAACAGCGCCTCTTTGCTGTCATAATAGCCGTAAAAGGCTCCGGTCGTGACACCGGCCGTTTTTACAATATTGCGCAGGGAAGCGGATTTGAAGCCCTTCTCTAAAAATTCCGCCTTTGCCGCAGCGTGAATCAAGGCCAGTGTGGCCGGCTCTGTGTCGTACATGGGGCCCCTCCTATATAACGCCGTTATATAGCACTGTTATATTATAACAAAGCGTTTTCTTTTTGTCAACGGATTCAGGAAAAATTTTTGCTGCGTCTGCCCTACCACGCCATACCGTAGGGCCAGCCGACCAGGCTGCCCAGATCGTAAACCTGTTCATAGCCAAGCTCGATCAGCTTCTGCGCGGCCTGCCTGCTGCGGTTTCCGCTGCGGCAGTAGGGAAACACCGGCGTGTCCTTTGCGGGGATGACCGCCGCCGCAGACGCCGCGTCAATGGTGTCCAGGGGAAGCAGCACGGCTCCATCGGCGTGGCCGGTGATATATTCCGCATCCTCCCGCACATCCAGAAGCAGAGCCGCCGGATTCTGATCCAGCATCCGCTTGGCGTCTTCAAAGGAAATCTTCTGATAAACACATTCCATCTTGCCGGGGACCCTCCATGGCTGATATTTTTAAGCGAATCATGCGTTGAACGGCGCCGCAGGGTGGGCTGCCATCAGCCCGCCCTGCAGGGCCGATGGTTCCATTAATCCGGCATTTCCTGGTCCTTCGCCCAGCCAAAGGCATATGTTACGGCTTTGGACCAGCCCCTGCGGCGGGCTTCCCGCTCGGATTGGGAAATCTGGGGCTGGAAGACACGGTTGATGGCGCGGTTGCGGAGAACCTCTTCTTTGCTGGACCAGTAGCCCACGGCCAGTCCCGCCAGGTAGGCCGCGCCGGTGGCAGTGGATTCCACGCATTGGGGCCGCTGGACCGGCGCGCCGATGAGATCGGCCTGCATCTGCATCAGAAGATCATTGGCCGAGGCCCCGCCGTCCACGTTCAGCGCCGCCAGGGAAAGGCCGGAATCGGCGTCCATGGCCCGCAGAACATCCGCCGTTTGATGGGCAATGGACTCCAGCGTGGCCCGGATGATATGATACTTATTGACCCCCCGGGTCAAACCCACAATCGTCCCCCGCGCATAGGGGTCCCAGTACGGTGCGCCCAGGCCCGTAAAGGCCGGAACCAGATAGCAGCCGTTGGTATCCGGCACCTTGGAGGCCATATAGGCGCTGTCGGCAGCGGAATCGATCAGCCGCATCTCATCCCGGAGCCACTGGACCGCAGCTCCGGCGGAGAAAACGGAGCCCTCCAGGGCATAATATACCTGTCCGTCCAGGCCCCAGGCGATGGTCGTCACCAGGCCGTTTTGAGAAAACACCGGCTTCGTGCCCGTATTCATCAGCAGGAAGCAGCCTGTGCCATAGGTATTCTTGGCCTCACCGGGGGCAAAGCAGGTCTGGCCGAACAGCGCGGCCTGCTGGTCCCCTGCCGCGCCGCAGATGGGAATCGGACCGCCCAGCAGCGGCGAATCCGTATAGCCATAAATGCAGCTGGAGGGCTTGACCTCCGGCAGCATACAGGCGGGAATGTCCAGCTCGTCCAGAATCTCCCGGTCCCATTGGAGGGTATTGATATTGAACAGCATGGTGCGGGAGGCGTTGGAATAGTCGGTCACATGGACCTTGCCGCCGGTGAGCTTCCAGATCAGCCATGTCTCCACGGTGCCAAAGCACAGCTCGCCCCGCTCCGCCCGGTCTCTGACGCCCGGAATCTGCTCCAGAATCCAGTGGAGCTTGGTAGCGGAGAAGTAGGCGTCCAGCACCAGACCAGTCTTGGCCCGGATCATCTCAGTCAGGCCCCGGGCCTTTAATTCGTCGCAGTATTCCGCCGTGCGGCGGCACTGCCAGACGATAGCCGGGCATACCGGCTCCCCGGTCCGCCGGTCCCACACCACCACGGTCTCCCGCTGATTGGTGATGCCGATGGCGGCGATGTCTCCGGCCCGGGCATCCACCTGGCTCATGGCCTCCACAGCGGTTCCCAGCATGGTGGACCAGATTTCCTGGGCGTTATGCTCCACCCATCCCGGCTTCGGAAAAAACTGGGTAAACTCCTTCTGGGCCATGGCGCAGATTTCCCCCCGCTGGTTGAACAAAATACAGCGATTGCTGGTAGTCCCCGCATCCAGGGCCATGATGTACTTGGGCATGGAAAGACCCCCTTGGTGCTGAAAAGATTACGCTTCGATCTCGATTCCGGCGGCGTCCATGTGCAGCGTGGCGCCATAAAATGCCTCCACGGCACGAGTGAAGTATTCCACGTCCTTGCTGCCAGCGGTTTCCAGGCAGGAGTGCATGGCCAGCTGGGCCATGCCGATATCCACGGTGGAAACGCCGATTTTGGTGTTGGCGATGTTGCCCAGGGTTGCGCCGCCGGCCTTGTCGGGGCGGTTGGAATAGTACTGCACCGGCACATTGGCTCTGCGGCAGATCTCCGCAAACGCAGCGGCGGAAACAGCATCGGTGGCGTACCGGGGCGAGTGCTTGATGACCACGCCGCCGTTCAGCACCGGGGCCTCGTTCTGGTCGGCCAGGTCGGGGCGGTTGGGGTGCAGCGCATGGCCATTGTCGCAGGACAGCAGGAAGCTCTGGGTCAGCAGCCGGCGGTAATCCGCCTGGCTCAGCCCCAGGGCCTCGGCAATGGCCTGGAGCGTGTCATACAGGAATGTGGACCCCGCGCCCTGCTTGGTTCCCGAGCCGATCTCCTCATTGTCAAAGACCGCCAGAACGGGGATGGCGCCGGTATCCCGGGCCATCAGAAAGCCTTGGGCGCAGGTGAAGACGCAGGCCAAATCATCCAGCCGGGGCGCGGAGACGAACTCGCCCTCCGGTCCCCATTGGAATCCGGGCTGGTTGTTATAGACGAACAGATCTGTTGCCAGAATATCCTCGGGGGCGCAGCCTGCCTTTTCCGCGATCTCCTTGCGGAAGCTGCCCTTGGCGTCAGGCCCGCCATAGAGGGGGAACAGGTCCCGTGCGGGATCATACTTGGCCCCCTCGTTGGCCTCCCGATTCATATGAATGGCCACATTTGGAATCACCACCGTGTCCTTTTCCAGGTCCACCAGACGGGCTTCGATCCGGCCTCCCTGACGCACCAGGACCCGGCCCGCCACGCTGAGGGGCCTGTCCAGCCAAGGCGCGTTGAGCATCCCGCCGTACCGCTCCACGGACAGGCGGGTATACGTCCCGTTCAGCTCCGCCGTCTCCCGGATTCGGAAGCAGGGGGAATCCGAATGGCTGGCCGTCATCATAAAGCCGGTGGGCGCTTCCGCCGGAATCCGGAACGCCAGCAGGGACGAGCCGTTGCGAACCGTAAAATATTTTCCGCCTGCGTCCAGTCTCCAGCCGCCTTCCGGCAGCTGGGTGTAGCCCGCCTCCAGCAGCATTTCGCGAAGAGACGCCACTGCCTGGAAGCAGACCGGACTTTTTTGGATATAATACAGCATCGAATTTAACATAGTCTAAACCTCATTTCGCAGAAATTAAACAAGCTCAGTATATCACATCTTGGAAAATTGTGATACACAATTTCCAAGAAATCTTTTCTGAGGAGGAGCAAGATGGACCCAATTTACGTCACCGGACACAAGAACCCCGACACCGACTCCATCGTGTCCGCCATCGCCTATGCCGCCCTGCGCAACTCTCTGGGGAGCCGGGAATTTGTGGCTGCCCGTCTGGGGCATATCAGCGACGAAACCCAGCGCATTCTGGAGCGCTTCGATTTTCAGCCGCCGATGCAGATCAACACCATGCGGACCCAAGTCCGGGACCTGGACTATGACATGCCCCCGGCTCTGAACGCGGGCGTCACGATCTCCCTGGCATGGGATGCCTTACAGGCCAACCCGAATATTCCGGCCATCCCCGTCACGGATGAGGACGGCCACTTGTACGGCATGATCTCGCCCGAGGAAATTGCCAGCTTTGACATGACGGTTTCCTCCTGCGCCCATGTGGATAACGTACCGGTCTTCAATCTGCTCAGTGTGCTGGAGGGTCAGATTCTCAATGAGACCGGCGACCTGGTGGATACCGTCTCCGGCGAAGTGGTCATCGCCCTGCCCCAGCGGCAGGAAGGTCTGCTGTTTCAGAGCGCCGACTCCATTGTCATCTGCGGCGACCAGCCGGAGATGGCCCGCCGTGCCATTGCGCTGGGCGTCAGCTGCCTGATTGTCTGCCAGGCGGAGCTGCCGGAGGAACTGCGGCGGACGTCTGCCGGAACCTGCATCATCTCCACGCCATATGACGCCGTCCGTACCGCCCGGTTTATCTACCACGCCCTTCCTATTGACCGCATCTGCCGCAAGGACGGGCTGGAATGCTTCCATCTCACCGACTTTTTGGACGATGTGCGGGAGGTGGTCTCCAAGAGCCGCCACCGGAACTATCCCATCCTGGACGAAGACGAAAAGGTTGTGGGAACCCTGTCCCGCTTCCATCTGCTGCGGCCCCGGCGCAAGCGGGTCGTGCTGGTGGACCACAACGAGGCCTCCCAGTCCGTACCGGGCCTCAACCAGGCGGAGATTGTGGAAATTGTGGATCACCACCGGCTGGCGGATATTCAGACTGCCAACCCTATCTACTTCCGCAATGAAGCCGTCGGCTCCACGGCCACCATCATCGCCGGCATGTATCAGGAGCGGGGGCTGATGCCGTCCTCCAAGCTGGCAGGACTGCTGGCGGCGGCCATTCTCTCCGACACGGTCATGTTCAAGTCTCCCACCAGCACAGACCGGGACCGCCGCGTAGCCGAGCGCATGGCCCGGATTGCCAACGTGCGGCTGGACGAGCTGGGCCAGTTCATCTTCGCCGAGAACAGCAATATCTCCAAGCCCGCCGAGGATTTGATTCTGACGGACTTCAAGGAATTCCACATTGCCGAGCACGATCTGGGCGTCAGCCAGATCACTTGCATCGGGTCCGAGCAGCTCATGGCGCGGCAGGCCGAATTCCTGACGGTCATGCGCAGCATGATGAACGAACGGGGCTACAGCATCCTGATTCTCATGCTGACCGACGTGCTGGCAGAAGGCTCCTATCTGCTGTACCTGGGCGACGAAGACATCTTCCGCCAGGCCTTTGGCAAGGAACTGAAGAACCACGCCTGCTTCCTGCCCAAGGTGGTATCCCGCAAAAAGCAGGTCATCCCCATGCTGACCGCACTCTGGGGCTGATCTCCCAAAGGCCGGCTGTCGGGGCGGCTGTTTTCTCGGCGCCTCCGCCCCTGATTTGCAGGATCTGTTTCTCTCTATCTGCAGTCCGACGGGCCGTCCAGGTGTTCAACCTTGCGCTGGGTGGCCTCCACCTGCTGGGTCATAATCTGCAGAATCACATGGTCCGTTTCCAGCATCCCCTGCTTGGCCAGGACGCCCACATTTTTGATTGTGCCGTCCACGTCTGCGGCAATGATTCCCTCGCCGCCCCGGAACTGGCGGTGGTTTAAGTACATATGGTAGCCCAGAAGGCCCGATTCCACCGCGGCGGCAATTTTCGCGGCGCAGCTTGCCTTTGCGCCGTCGCAGACCGTGCCGGAAATAATGCCCAGGGCGTTCAGGACGGTCCCGGCCACGGCCTCATAGCCGCCGCCGTAGAGATAGGCGACGCCGGCTCCCGCGCCGCATCCGGCGCAGACCGCCCCGCAGAACGCGGAGAGTCTGCCAATACCGGTCTTCTGATGGATTGTCACCAGGTCCGCCACAGCCAAGGCTCGGTACATCTTCTCCCGGGAGACGCCCAGATACTTCGCGTAGCGGACAATGGGCATGGAGGCCGTAATGCCCTGGTTGCCGGAGCCGGAGAGGATGATGACCGGCAGCTCACAGCCGCTCATGCGGGCATCGGACCCGGCGGCGGCATAGGCCTTGGCTTCGTTGCGGATGTCCTGGGGGAACTCGTGGAGCAGAATCTTCCCAATTCCCGCGCCCCAGTCCCCTTTCAGCCCTTCCTCGGCAATGGCGGAATTATACCGAATCTGCCGTTCCAGCATGGGGCGGACCCGGGCAAGCGGCACATTGTCGGCAAAGGTGACGATGTCGCGGACAGTGAGGACGCTCTTATCCTGGAGGTTGTCCTCCGGGCTGTCGCTGAGGGGCATGTCCAGCAGCACCTGGCCGTCCCGTTCCACATGAACCACATTGGTGTGGTGGTTGGCGATATGAACCACCGCGTGATGGCCGCCGCCCCGGCCGGTCAGGCAGATGTCCAGCATCCGGGGGGTATCGGCGCAGGTGACGGCAATGGCAGTCTGGGACAGATAGCTGCGGATCTGGGCCTGCTGCTCCTGCGTGACGACGGATATGACCTCCAGCTCCCGGGCCGCGTCTCCGGCTACGACGCCCGCCGCCACGGCCGCTTCAATCCCCCGCAGGCCGCCGGTGTTGGGCACCACCACGCTTTTGACATTCTTAATGATATTGCCGCTGACATCCGCTGTAATGGTCTCGGGGAGGCTTCCCAGAACCTCCCGCAGGCGGGCTGCGGCATAGGATATGGCAATCGGCTCCGTGCAGCCCATGGCTGGTACCAGCTCTTCCTTTAAAATCGCCACATAAGCGTCCATCATCTGATTCGTAAGCATAAGCGATTTCCCCTCCTTCCTCCGGATTAGGACAGCTCGATCATATTCGTATACAGCTGATAATACTTCCCTCGCTGCAGCAGCAGGTCCTCGTGGCTGCCGCGCTCGATGACCTTCCCATTCTCCAGCACCAGAATGGCGTTGGAGTGGCGGACGGTGGACAGGCGGTGGGCGATGATAAAGACCGTCCGGCCCCGCATCAGACCGTCCAGGCCCTTTTCAATGAGTTTCTCCGTCCGGGTGTCAATGGAGGAAGTGGCCTCGTCCAAAATCAGCACCGGCGCTTCGGATACGGCAGCCCGGGCAATGGCCACCAGCTGGCGCTGTCCCTGGCTCAGGTTGGCGCCGTCGGAATAGAGTACTGTGTCATAGCCCTGGGGCAGATGGGAGATAAAATAGTGGGCGTTGGCAATCTTCGCGGCCCGAATGCAGTCCTCATCCGTGGCGTCCAGACGGCCATAGCGGATATTCTCCATGACCGTGCCGGTGAACAGGTGCGTATCCTGGAGAACCATGCCCAGAGAACGGCGCAGATCATTCTTTTTGATGTCCCGGACGTCAATGCCATCATAGGTGATGACGCCGTTCCGGATGTCGTAGAAGCGGTTAATCAGGTTCGTAATGGTGGTCTTGCCCGCGCCGGTGGAGCCGACAAAGGCGATTTTCTCCCCGGGTCTGGCATAGAGCGACAGGTTCTGCAGCACCGGCTTTTCCGGCACATAGGCAAAGTCCACGCCTTCAAAGCGCACATCGCCCCGCAGGGGGACCTTGGTCCCGTCGGCCTTGACCCAATGATAGTCGCTGCCGCTGCGAGCCAGCGTGACAGTTCCCTCATCCACCTCCGGCGGCATGTCCAGTACGCCGAAAATGCGCTCCGCGCCGGCCAGGGCCAGCATGATGGAGTTGAACTGCTCGGAAATCTGGCTGACCCGGTCCGCAAAGGTGCGGATATACTGCAAAAACGCGATCAGGATGCCGCCGGCCTCCTCGCCGGACAGCAGCAACACGCCCAGCGCACAGGTGATGGCGTAGAACATATGGGACAAATTGTTCAGGATAGGCCCGATGATCGTGGTAACGGTGGTCGCCCGGGTAGAAACCTCGCAGAGCTGCTCATTGACCACGGCGAAGTCCTCCATAACCTGCTTTTCGTGGGTGAAGGCCTTGATGTCCTTCTGCCCCTCGATCATTTCCTCGATATAACCGTTGACCGAGGCCGCGTGCTTTTGCTGCTCCCGGTAGCTGCGGCTGCTGATCCTGGTGGTGGTGCGGACCAAAAACGCCACAATGGCCCCCAGCACCACCATAATGGCAAAAAGCTTCATAGAGAGCACCAGCATCATGGCGATGGTGCCGCACAGAGAGGTGACGGAGATCAGCATCTGCGTGATGCTGTGCTGCAAAAGCTCGTTGGTGGCCTCAATATCATTGGTATAATAGCTCATGAGACTGCCGTTGGTGTTGGAATCAAAGTAGCTGACAGGCAGACGCTGCATTTTGTCAAACAGCTCCGTGCGGAGGTAGCGCATAATCACGGCGCAGCTCTCCAGCATTAAGCGGTTCAGGAGATAGTTCGTCAGGGCGCTGACAAGATACAGCGCGGCCAGCCCCACCAGCAGAGCCGTATATTTGGCATAGGCCTCCGAGGGAACCAGACCGGAGGTCTCCAGCAGATTCACCAGGGGCTTCATGCAATAGGAGGCCCCAATGGTGGCGGCCACATAGGCCAGGATGGAGAACACCGCGCTGATCAAAATCACGCGGCAGTGCTGAAAATACTTGAACAGCCGCCACAGCGTCCCCAGCGGGGATTGGGCCTTGCGGTAGTTTCTCAGTTCCACTTTAGGCATGCTGCGCCTCCTCTCTCATCTGACTGTCGTAAACGTCGCGGTAGATGGCGCTGCGCTCCATCAGTTCCCGGTGGGTCCCCACGTCGGAGAGTCTGCCCTCGTCCAGGACCACAATGCGGTCGCAGGTCATGATGGACGCGATGCGCTGGGCAATGATGATTTTTGTGGTTCCGGGAATGGCCGTCCGCAGGGCCTTGCGGATATGCTCATCCGTAGCCATATCCACGGCGCTGGTGGAATCGTCCAGAATCAGAATTTTCGGGTGCTTGACAATGGCTCTTGCAATGCGGAGCCGCTGCCGCTGGCCGCCGGAGAGATTGGCGGCGTTCTGCTCCAAAACGGTATTGTAGCCCTCGGGGAAGCGGTCGAAGAACTCATCGGCGCAGGCAATGGCGCAGGCCTCCCGCAGCTGGAGGTCCGTGGCCTCCGGATCGCCCCAGCGGAGGTTGTCCGCAATGGTGCCGGAAAACAGGGAGCCGTTCTGCAGCACCATGGATACGCCGCCTCGAAGGTTTTGCAGCGTATACTCCCGCACGTCCCGGCCTCCCACCCGGACCGTGCCGGACAGGGCGTCGTAGAAACGGGGAATCAGGCTGACCAGAGTGGACTTGCCCTCGCCGGTGCCGCCGATGACGCCGATGGTCTCGCCGCTTTCGATGTGCAGATTGATGTGGCGCAGAGCCAGCTTATCCGGGTCCTTGGAATAGCTGAAGCACACATCCTCAAAGTCCACGCTGCCGTCGGCCACCTTGGCGTCGGAGGTTCCGTCGGCAATGTCGATGGTCTCATCCAGAACCTCGTTGATGCGGTACATCGATGCCTGGCTTCGGGAAATGGACACGACAATCCAGGACAGCATCGTCAGCGCCGACACCGCCTGGCTGGTATAGGACACCAGACTCACCAGCTCGCCCGTGGTCAGACCCGTGGTCTGGAACAAAATCTCCTGGCCGCCCATATACAGCAGGATGATGGTGCAGGTCCACATAATCAGCATTTGGATGGGACCGGTCAGGGTAAACAGCCGGGAGGACGCCAGCTGGGCATGGCGCAGCTCCTCCGCCGTCTTTTCAAACCGCTTGGACTCGTAATCGCCCCGGACGAAGGCCTTGACCACACGGATGGCAATCAGGTTTTCCTGCACGGCATGGTTCATGCCGTCAAACTTCCGAAGCATGGCCTTGAAGCGGGGCTGGCCGATGTGCATCAGAATCGCCAGGGTGGCCGCCAAAATGGGAATGGCCAGCAGAAAGATCGCCGCCAGATGGCCGGAAATCGTCAACGCCATAACCGAGGCCATGACAATCATAAAGGGTGCGCGGACCATATTGCGAATGACCTGCTGCATGGTGGTGCGGATGGTGTTCACATCGGTGGTGGTGCGGGTAATCAGGCTGGAGGCGGAAAAACGGTCCGTATTTGCGAAGGAAAAGGACTGAATCTTCTCCAGCAGGGAAGCGCGGAGGTTCTTCGCAAAGCCCTGGCTTGCCACGGCGGAGGCCCGGGCCGCTATCAGGCCGCAGGCCATGGACAGGCAGGCCGTGATGACCATGATCCCGCCTACAGTCAAAACAAAGCGGCGCTGGTTGGCCACCAGCTCCGGATCGAACCACGCCTTTAAAAGAAACTCCTCTTTCCGATAGAGACCGCCGTCCACGATCACCGCCATCAGCATGGGGATCAGAACTTCCAGCATCACCTCCAATGAGACAAACACACCCGAGGCCACCGTCCAGCCGCCGTACCCTTTCAGGTTCGGCCACACATGACGGAGCGCCCCCGGCTTCTTCCGATCTTTCATTCCGACAACTTCCCCTTTCATTCGTTTTTCCTTATTATACAGAATCCGACATGGGAAATCAAGAGACGGCGCATTTGCGATCCTCCCGCCTTTTTGGCTTGATTGCGGCCGCCGAATGTGATAGGATAGTAGCATCCAAATAAAGGGGCTTTTCATACCATGTACAAACGCGTTTTGGCGCTGGCGCTGGCAGCGGTTCTTCTGCTGGCGGGATGCAGCGTAAACCATAGCGGCGAAGATGCCGGGGACATTGCCGCCACCACCGCGCCGGTGGCGCAGTTTGCCCGGGCCATTACAGAAGGGACCGGCCTGACCGTCACCCAGGTTATTTCCGATTCCGTATCCTGCCTCCACGACTATTCCCTGTCCGTGGGCCAGATGGAAGCTCTGGAGACCAGCCGGGCGGTGCTGATCTCCGGCGCGGGACTGGAGGATTTTATGGAGGACGCCCTGGCTGCCGCCGGGACGGTCATCGACTGCTCTGCGGGAATCGGCCTCCGGCTCTATGACGAGGGCGACGATCCCCACATCTGGCTGGACCCGGACCGGGCGGCACAGATGGCGGAGAACATCGCCGAAGGACTGTCCGCGCTTTACCCGGATTATGCCGCGCAGTTTCAGGTCAACGCCGAAGCCCTGTGCCGGCGGCTGGCCAATTTGAAGGCCTATGGTCAGGGGACCCTGGCAGACCTCAGCTGCCGGGAGCTGATTACCTTCCATGACGGCTTCGGCTATCTGGCCGACGCCTTTGACCTGGAGATTCTGGCCGCCATCGAAGAGGAATCCGGCAGCGAAGCCTCTGCGGCAGAGCTGGCGGAGATTGTGGCGTTGGTGCAGAATCACGCTCTGCCTGCCATCTTTACGGAGGCCAACGGCTCTACGGCGGCCGCCTCGGTCATCGCGGCAGAGACCGGTGTGCTTACGTTCACCCTGGACATGGCCATCGGCGGCAGCGATTATTTTGACGCCATGACCCGCAATATCGACACTTTGAAAGAGGCGCTGCAATGAACCACGGCAATCGTCACGGCGGCAGCTGTCAGGATTCCTGCTGCCTGAAAATTGAAGATCTGTCCGTCCGATTTGGTACGGACGCGGTTTTGGAGCATGTCGATCTGCATATGCACTGCGGCCAGATTGTGGCCCTGATCGGTCCCAACGGCGCAGGCAAATCCACTCTGATTAAGGCCATTCTGGGCCAGCGGGAATATCAGGGAAGCATCTCCTTCTCTCCCGCCGGCGGCGGCTCGGAAAAGCTGCGCATCGGCTATGTACCCCAAAGCCCCGCCTTTGACCGGGGCGACCCCATCAGCGTCCTGGATCTGTTCGCCTGCTGCCTGTCCCGGCGCCCCGCCTTTCTGCCCATCCGCAAAGCCTTCCGGCAGCGGGTGCTGGAGAGTCTCTCCAACGTCCACGGAGAGGCGCTGATCGACAAGCGCATCGGCGATCTGTCCGGCGGCGAGGTCCAGCGGGTGCTGCTGGCCCTGGCCCTGGAGCCGATGCCCCATATGCTGATTCTGGACGAGCCGCTGTCCGGCGTGGATGTGGAGGGCATGGAACTTTTGATGGATATGCTGGATGAGATTCGGAAAAGGTTTGACCTGTCCATTCTCATGACCACCCACGATTTCTCCATGCTGGAGCGCTACTGTGACCAGGTCGTCCTCTTACAGCACAAAATTCTCAAAAAAGGCACACCGCTGGAGGTTCTGTCCTCTGAGGAATTTGCCCGGGCGTTTCACATGGGAGGCGGCACGCAATGAGCATCTGGTATCAAATCTGTCAGGTTCTGCCCTTCCGGTGGCTGACGCTGAATTTTATGAAAAACGCCCTGCTGGCGGTCCTCATCATGGGGCCGCTGTTCGGGCTGCTGTCCACCATGATCGTCACGGGGCGGATGAGCTTTTTCTCCGACGCTCTGGGCCATTCCGGCTTCACAGGCATTGCCATCGGCGTCCTGTGCGGGGCGGCGGCTCCCATGTACTGGGCCGTGGCGCTGGCGGTGGCGTTCTCGCTGCTGTTTACCTATGTGCGAAGCCGCACCAGCCATGCGGCGGAGACGGTCATCAGCGTCTTTTCCTCCACCGCTGTGGCCCTGGGCATCTTTATTGCAACGCTCAACGGCAGCAGCTTCACCAAATTCAACAAATATCTGATCGGCGATATTCTCTCCGTCACCCGCGGCGAGATTGGCCTGCTGGCCATCGTCCTGGTGCTGGTGGCCGTGCTGTGGACCTTGGCTTCCAACCGGCTGGTGCTGACCTCGGTCCATCCCCAGCTGGCCGGTTCCAGGGGCATTCCCGTCCGGGGCTATGAGACGCTGTTCACCGTATCCATCGCCGTGGTGGTAACGCTTGCCATGAGCTGGGTTGGATTGATGGTTCTGAATTCCCTGCTGGTTCTGCCTGCGGCGGCAGCCCGGAACATTGCCCGGAACCTGCGGGAATACCACCTGTTCTCCATTCTGGGAGCCATGATCGCCGGAATTGCCGGTCTCGTCACCAGCTATTACTTAGGCAGCTCCACCGGCGCGGTGATCAGCCTGTACCTGGCGGTATTCTTTGCCGTAACCTTCTGCTTCCGCAAACGGCGGTCCTGAAAATTCTCTGGGAAAAGCCTCCAGCCGCTGACGCTGGCGCCCGGGGTCCGGGGCCGTCTGCTCCCGGACGCCCGCAATGCCCGCGCCCTTCCGCCGTGTCCCGGCGGCGGTCACGGAGATTCTGCCGGGCGCGGAATGCTGTTCGGAATCGTGCGCATTCCCAGGCCATAGCCCTAAATACAGGGGTATTTTCTTGACAAATCTTTTCCCCCAGTATATAATCAGTGTACGCAGCCGACATTCGTTGGTTGCGTACTTTTCAATAATATTAGAAGAGGTTATTTTTATGCTCAGAACCTACGATGACCGGATGTTCCGGGAGACCTTCGAGCATCAATACACCTGGCTGAACGGCTTCTTGCGCAATGTGGGCCGGTATGGCCGCAGAATGGCCATTTTGGACCCGGCCACGAAACGGCAGTGGACCTATGAAGCTCTGAACCGGGAGGCCAACCGGCTGGCCCACGCCCTGCGGCGCTGCGGCGTGGGAAAGGACAACGTGGTCATGACCGCCCTGCAAAACTGCCCGGCCTTTGCCTTTTCCTATATCGGACCCCGCAAAATCGGCGCAATCTTAAATCCCGCTAACTTCAATCTGTCCGCCGGAGAGCTGTCCCTGCTCCTGGACCACAACCGGCCCAAGGTACTTCTTTACTCTGCGGAGATCACCAGTACCGTCGTGCAGGCGCTGGCGCTGTCTCACTGCCGCCCCATTGTGGTCCAGTGTGACAATCTCAAGGACACGCCTCTGCCCGAGGGCCACCGGTCCTATGCCGACTTTACTGCGGGGCAGCCGGAGACGAACCCGGAGCTGGACTTTCTGCCCCACATCTATGACGAGGTTCTGCGGCTCAACACCTCCGGAACCACTGCCCTGCCCAAAAACGTTCCCGTCAACGACATCAATGAGGTCCTGTCCGCCCATGACATCATTATGCAGTATCCCCTCAGCTGCCGGGATGTGCTTCTGAACATGACCCCCTGGTTTCACCGGGGCGGCTGTCATGTGGGCGGTCCCTGCCCCAGCTTTTATGTGGGCGCCTGTGTCGTTGTCATGCGGACCTTCCAGCCCCGGCAGAGTCTGCAGTGGGTGGAGCAATACGGCGTTACCTTCCTGATGGGCGCGCCGTCCACGCTGGAAATGCTGGCCCGGACCCAGGAGAAGGAGCATCACGACCTCCACAAGCTGCGGGGCCTTGTTACCATGGGCGCACCTTTTGAACGGGCCGCCTGCATCCGCTATTTGGAGGTTCTGACGCCCCACATTTTCAACGGCTACGGCACCACGGAGACCCTATGGAACAGCTTTCTGCGGCCCTATGACCTCCCGGAGTACGCCGGAACCGCCGGACAGGCCTGCATTGACGACGAGGTGCGGGTTGTCCGGATCTATGAGGACCGCCGGGCCGAGCCGGACGATTTGGTGCCCCGGGACGGAGAAACCACCGGCGAAGTCATTATCTGGTCTCCTGCCAAAAGCTCCTACTGCTATCACGAAGATGAGGCGATGACCCGGGAGAAGTTCTACAAGGGCTATCTGTACACCGGCGATCTGGGAACCTGGGATCAGGACCAGTATGTGACCATCCGCGGCCGGAAGGACGATATGATCGTGGTGTCCGGCGAGAACATCTACCCCAGCCAGATTGAGGATGCTCTGGCCCAATTTGAAAAGGTGGCCGACTCCATCGTCACCTGTGTCCCGGACAAGGTTCGCGGGCAGGCCGTGGCCGCCTATGTGGTCCCAAAGGATGAAACGCTGACGGTCAAGGAGCTAAAGGACTTTTGCAGCAAAAGTCCCATGCTGTCCATCTACAAGATGCCCCGCTATTTCCGCATTGTCAAATCCCTGCCCTATACGGCCACCGGCAAAAAGCAGCACAGCATTCTGCGCAAGCAGGCCCCGGAGGACCTGGAAAAGGGGCTGCTGGTGAGAAATTAACCGCACAATCCAAAGGGGCGGCCCTGCGGGCCGCCCCTCTCCGTCTATTATGCGTCCGTCTTCCAAAAATCCACCGGCTCATAGTCCCGCAGAGGCGCCAGCAGATTCAGCTCCTTCAGACGGTTCTGAATCTGATCCAGGATTTCCGATGTGTCCGCCGATACGGTATGGTAGTGAAAATCATCGGTAATCAGCATCAGGGGCGCAGAACGGCTTTCGGACAGGCGGTTCATGAACTCCCGAATGTCCCGGCGGGAGGCGATTTTTAAATTGCCCCGAACCACACCGTAGACCCGATGATAGACAAACACATCCTCTACCCGGCCGCCCAGGTCCACGATCTCCCGCAGCTCCTCCTCGGTCCGGTCCTCGCTGTGGCGGACCTTGAACACCCGGCGGCACGGCTCCTCCCGGACTCTTAGAAGATAGCCCCGGTATGTGGAGATGATCTCCAGGTCTGTTCTGGCCCGGAGCAGGGCCATGTCCTGCACAATGATCTGGCGGCTGACGCCCAGCTCCCCGGCCAATGCCGCGCCGGAGCGCGGTCCGTCAGCCAATCGCAGCAGCTCCAAAATCCGCTGCCGGCGCGCTTCTCCGTTCATACCCTTCCTCCTATTCCAGCGTATCCAATTCCCTCTGCCACAGCGTCCACACCGCGTCTGCGGGCATCCGCCAGTCTCCGCGGGGAGACAGTGTGAGTGTGCCGACTTTTGGCCCGTCGGGCAGGCAGTTGCGCTTGAACTGCTGGTTGAAGAACCGGCGGTAGAAGGTTTTCAGCCACATCAGGATTGTCTCCCGGTCATAGGTCCCGCCCAGGGCATACCGGGCCAGACGGAAGACCTTCCGGGGCGGAAACGCCCAGCGGACGGCATAGTACAGGAAAAAGTCGTGCAGCTCATAAGGACCCACCAGGTCCTCGGTTTTCTGTGAAATCCCGCCGTTCACAGCGGGCAGCAACTCCGGCGACACCGGCGTATCCACAATGTCATACAGCACCTCTGCAAAGGGCATATCCCGGCTTTCGTCGGCCACATACTCCACCAGATAGCGCACCAGAGTCTTGGGAATGGAGCAGTTGACGCCGTACATGCTCATATGATCTCCGTTGTAGGTGGACCAACCCAGAGCCAGCTCGCTGAGGTCTCCGGTACCCACCACGATGCCGCCGGTTTTGTTGGCCAAATCCATCAGGACCTGGGTCCGCTCCCGGGCCTGGCTGTTCTCAAACGTCACGTCATGGTCTTCCGGGGACTGGCCGATGTCCCGGAAATGGCTGCGGACGCTGTCTCCAATGGGAACCGTTTGCAGCGTAGCGCCGATGCAGCCGGCCAGGAGTATGGCGTTGTTCTTCGTCCGGTCCGTGGTGCCGAAGCAGGGCATGGTGACAGTCAGAATGTCTTTCCGATCCCGCCCCAGCAGATCAAAGGCCCGCATGGTAATCAGCAGCGCCAGGGTGGAATCCAAGCCTCCGGACAGGCCGATGACGGCCGTTTTCGCCTTGGTATGCTCCAGGCGCTTTTTCAAGCCCCAGGCGGCAATGTTCAGCACTTCCTCGCAGATCTCCCGCCGGCGCTCTCGGTCCGCCGGGACAAAAGGCATGGGTGAGACAGGCCGGGTCAGCTCTGTTTCCGCCAAGGTCCAGTGGAAGGTCACAGTCTCATAGCCCGCAGGACGGGTCTCATAGCTATGCATCCGGCGGCGCTCCTGATCCAGCCGGGTTACGTCGATTTCTGTCCGGCACAGGCCCTGCCGGAACCGCTGCTCGGCCAGCACCGTGCCGTTTTCCGCAATCAGATCATGACCGGAAAACACCAGATCGGAGGTGGATTCTCCGTCTCCCGCGCAGGCATAGATATAGGCAGCCAGCAGCCGGGCGGACTGGTCCGCCACCAGGCTGCGCCGGTATCCCACCTTTCCCACCACCTCGTTGCTGGCGGACAGATTGCACAGCACCGTGGCCCCGGCGGCGGCCAGATCATTGGAAGGCGGCATGGGAACCCACAGGTCCTCGCAAATCTCCACGCCCAGAACAAACTCCGGCAGCTCCGCGCAGGCAAACAGCAGTCTTGCGCCAAAAGGAACCGTCTGGCCGCAGAGAGTGACTGCGCCGTTTTCCGCAGGCGCAGGCCTGAAATGGCGTTTCTCATAAAATTCGCTGTAGTTGGGCAGATGGGTCTTGGGGACCACGCCCAAAAGCCGTCCATCCTGGCAGACGGCGGCGCAATTATAGAGGCCGCCCTGCCGGCGGACCGGCAGTCCCACCACCGTAACCAGTTCCCGGCCCCGGGTGGCCTCCAGCAGACGCGCCAGCGCCCTTTCCGCCCCCTGGAGCAGTGTGGGCTGCAAAAACAGGTCCCCGCAGGTATAGGCCGTCAGCCCCAGCTCCGGCAGCACCAGCAGCCTGACGCCGTCCCGGTCCGCCTCCTCCATCAGCTCCACGGTCTTCTCCCCGTTATATACGCAGTCCGCCACGCGCAGGCTCGGCGTTCCCGCCGCCACGCGGACAAAGCCATCCTTCATATTGGCGCCCTCCCGATTTCTGATAGGATTATTTTACTCCAGTTTTCTATAAAAAGCAATATGGCGTATTCGCCTTGCCCATGCTATAATGGAATCATCCTTTTGAAAGGTGGAAGCTCTATGAAAATCGCCATAATCACCGGCGCCTCCGCCGGTTTGGGGCAGGAGTTTGCGCGGCAAATCCGCAACTTCTTTCCCGAAATTGAGGAATACTGGCTCATCGCCCGCCGGACGGACCGGCTGACCTCTCTGGCCGCGTCCCTGTCCGGGGTGACGGTCAAGGCCCTGTCCCTGGATTTAACGGGACCGGATTACATGGCCCGGCTCTCCGCCGCTCTGGAGGCGGACAAGCCCCAGGTGGCCCTGCTGATCGGCTGCGCCGGATGCGGATATCTGGGCAACTTTGACGAAAGCCCCCTGGAGGAGCAGCTGCGGATGCTGGATCTGAACGTCCGGGCGCTGACCGCCGTGACCCGTCTGGTGCTGCCCTATCTGTCCAAGGGCGGGCGAATCATCAACATCTCCTCCATTGCGTCCTTCGTGCCAAATCCCCGCATGACCGTCTACAGCGCCAGCAAGGCTTTCGTCTCCGCCTTCTCCCGGGGACTTCATGAGGAGCTGAAGCCGAAAGGAATCTCCGTCACCGCCGTCTGCCCCGGTCCCATGGATACGGAGTTCATTCAAGTGGGCCGCATCAAGGGCAACTCCAAAACCTTTGACGTGCTGCCCTACTGCGACCCGGTGAAGGTTGTCCGAGGTGCGCTGCGCGCTTCCCGGGCCCGGCGGGCGGTCTACACGCCCAGAGCCTTTTATAAATTCTACCGCGTCCTGTCCGGCCTGGTCCCCCATGCGATTCTGGTCCACACGGCGAAGACATAAGCCGGAAATGCCGGAACTGTATGCGATCGGTCCCAGGGCAAACGTCTTTGCCCTCCTGCCGTATTTGCATATTTGCATCACACAGGCAGCATGAAATAGGTTATAATGTTCCTGCCCGAAAAGCGGAATTTTGACCGGAGGGAAAATGGAAATAAGAATTGTCGATCAGGAGATTACGCTGATTCCGTACTATCCGAATAGCGATATTTCTCTTGCATGGTATCAAGATCCTGAAGTATGCAGGCAAGTTGATAACATAGACCATGTATATGATTTGGATTTGCTGAATCGAATGTATACATATTTGAGTACGCACGGAGATTGCTATTATATTCAATATCGCGGAAACCTTGTTGGGGATGTTTCACTTCGAGACAATACAGAAATCAGTATCGTTGTAAGCAAAGAGTATCAGAATCGTCATATCGGACGCAGATGTGTTGCCGACATGATTTCTCTTGCGAGGGTAAAAGGAATGAAAGAAGTGAAAGCAAATATCTACTCGTTTAACACGCAAAGTCAAAAGATGTTTGAATCATTGGGCTTCAAGCAAGTAACGGAGGAATGGTTCATATTCAAGATTGATATTGTGTAGCAGCCTCAAGCCTGCAGAGGCGACAGAGAAACGGCCATACACTCGAACAGGAGGATTGATGCGAGGAAATGATCCGCAATACATTCTCCGCAGAATCTGGCAGAACTCATCTGTCATAAATTGGAAGGGAAATGCGATTATGAAATCAATCCTGATTAAAGATACGACCCGTGAGGAACGCGAAAAAATTGTCAGCCGCGCACTGAGTGATTGCGGCGGTGAATGTGAGTTCTGCAACGGCTGCGATAATCTGGGCGGCGGCAGAGTAGATGAGATCTATCGGCCATACATTGACGGGGAAAAAGAAATAGCGGAAATTAATGCGGACTTCTACGGCGGACTTGTGAGAGGGTAGCGCGTCCGGGCGGTGACACAAATTGTATTTATGAATCTTGCTGCCGCCGACGCTGCGCGAGAATAGGGTTAACGGCACGATACCCAATGAAGGCCATCCGGCTTCGGAAAGAGCGGTTTGGTCTCCCTGAAAAGGAATCGTTTCCGGTTATAAATTTTATCAGATAGGAGATTGAATGAAATGCGTAAGAACTTTGGTCCGAAATCCTGGACGTATCCCCAGACTGTTTTTATCATCGGCAGCTACGATGAAAACGGTCAGCCGGACGCCATGAACGCCGCATGGTGCGGCATCAGTGACACCAACCAGGTCGGTATGTGCCTGAGCGCCGGGCATAAAACTGTCAAGAATATCCTTGCAAAAAAGGACTTTACCGTCAGCATGGCGACGGCAAAGTATATGGCGGAGTGCGATTATCTGG
>CAYTXW010000003.1:0-34073 GCA_964441575.1 uncultured Oscillospiraceae bacterium | reverse complement strand
ACGCCGTAGACATCACGAAGGAGCGACAGCCAAAAGGACTGGCTCTCGCCCTTCTCATAACCTTTATCTTTCCAATAAGCCGCAAACGCCTTCGCCGCCGCGCGCTGCTGTGTGTCGGTCATATTATCACTCCAAAATGAAAAGACTGTAACCTTCCGTCAGACCCTTAAATACAATACAATATTTCTTTTTCCACTATACCACAAGCGCCGACAGATTTCCAGAGAAAAGCCAAGGGTTTTTGGCTACCTGTATATGTGTTGTATGTATCTGTATAAGCCGAACTCGCCATATTCGCAACCTTCAATCCCCTGGATGGAGGGGCAGACCCACAAATTTCGCAGAGATTGCCGGTTTTTACTTGACTAGATGGTTTTGGTGCAATATACTAATTTAGAAAGGAAAAAGGCAGAGGTTGGATATTTGCAGTCCATAAAATAGGAATTTGGCGTTTTCTGCCGATTCCTCTCAATGGAGGAGTGGTGAGCGTATGAGAGAGAAGGGTACGCTTTTCTGGAAGCGAATGATATACTGTGCGCTGGGGCTGCTGGCGGCGGTTTTGACCGCCTGCGCCGCGGTGCAGATTGCACAGGCGGCTCAGGAGACCGTGCCTGCGGCGCAGTCTGAAACGGAAGCTGCGCCGGCGCCGGAACGAGAGTCAAAAACAGAACCGGAGTCAAAAACAAGACCGGAGCGGAAATCCGGATCAGAGCTGAAATCCGGGCCGGAGCCGGAACCGGAACCGGTTACATATAGCCGTCATACGGCATACATACACGGAGAGAATGGCTATTTTTTCCCGGAAAGACTTCTCTCCCGGGCAGAGGTGGCCCAGCTCCTGGTGAACCTGTTTGGCGTGACGTCGGTGAATGCACCGTCTTACGCGGATGTTCCGGAGAATGCCTGGTACGCGCCCAGTGTGGCGGCAGCGGCGGATTGCTTGCCGGGAGATTTGGAGGGCTTCTTCCATCCTAAAAGCGGTATCACGCTGCAGGAGCTGCTGGTGGCATTGGGCCGGGGCATGAAACTGCCCGATCTGACGGACGAGGACGGCGCTGCGGTTGCCGCAGCCCGGAAGCGGGGCTGGATAGATGTGACGGCGGACCCCACACAGCCGATCACCCGGGCGGAAGCGGTTGTACTCCTGAACCGCGTGCTGGAGCGTACGCCGGACCGGGAAACGGCAAATAATCTGAAGACTCTGGTTTTTCTGGATGTGGACCCATCGAATACGGCCTATGCGGACATTCTGGAAGCCACACTGGACCATGACTACCTCTCAGAGGCAGCGGGAGAAAACTGGTCTGAGGAGAGCGTCTGTGAGGCAGGACTCCCTGCCGGACTTTATAAGGCAGGAGGTTACGCCAAATATGTGACGGAAGACGGCACAGTCTGGACCGAGCCGGGACTTCTGAACGTGGGAGAGACGACTTATCTTGTATCGGAGGGCGGCCAGGTCTATGCGGACATGGCGCTTCATACGGTGGACGGGAAGGTTGTGTTTGCCACTGCGGAGGGTACGCTACTGAAGAACGGCAGCTGGGGCCAGTACCAGTTTGACGCGGATGGCTTCTACACCAGCGGAGACGAGACGTTGGATACCTATGTGGCGCAGGTATTGACCCAATGTACCACGGAGGATATGACGCAGGAGGAAAAGCTTCGCGCCTGCTTTGAGTATGTTCGCGCCTTCCGATATCTGGGCCGCAACGCCACATTGTCCTCGTCCATTCAGATTATGCCGATGGAAAGCGCGGTGGCCTATGCAAATAAGATTTTTGAGACCGGAAAGGGCGACTGCTATAACTTTGCCGCTTCCTTCTGCTTCCTGGCAAGAGCTTTGGGATACAATGCTTCGGCAGTGGTCGGTAGCTGCGGCTATGTCTGGAACAGCGTGGCCATTGCCCACGGCTGGGTGGAGATTACAATAGATGGAGAGACGTACTTATTTGACCCGGAGATTGAGAACTACAATCTACGCGCAGGCATCAGCAATGAGACCCATGGAGCATTTCAGGTGACATATGAGAGTGCGCCGGGCAGATACTATAAAAACTGAGAAACGCAGGAGAGCAAACGATGAAGAGAAAGAGAGTGTGGATTTTTCTGGCGGCCTGCCTGGCGGCGGTTGCTGTGACAGCATGCAGCGCTGCGGTAGAGGATACGGAAGATTCTTCTCCGAAGGAGGCTGAAGAGGTAGAATCGCCGCTGGAAGAAACATCTGCCGGTGTGGAGGAAGAAGAAACGCCACAGCTGCCGGAGGACACGCAGCCGGCAGAGGATGAAGAACCGGCAGAATCGGAAGCCCCAACGGTGGAGGATGCGCTGGCCTATGTGGATCAGGATGTTAGCGCCCTTTATGAAGCGATTGGAGAGCCTTTGAGTAGCGCCTATGAGGCCTCCTGCGCGGGCGACGGCGATGACGGTATTCTGAAATATGATGGATTTACGGTCTTTACCTACCGCGAACCGGACGGCAGCGCGGAAACAGTGATTGATGCGGAGTAAACGGAGGGACGAACCATGAAAAGAACCCTGATTTTGCTCCTGACAGCGGTGCTTCTTTTGAGCTTAAGCGCCTGCGGAAGCGCCTCCGCCGCTTTTTCCCTGGAGGATGTGGCTCTGACAATCGGCGGCAGCGCCGTAACGGCGGAGACTACGGCGGAGGATGTGCTGGATCTTCTGGGAGAGGATTATGTATATACCGAGGCCATTTCCTGTGTCTACGAGGGTATGGATAAGACCTTCACTTATGAAAATGTTACCCTCTACACCTATCCTGACGGGGAAACGGACCGACTGATGGAGCTGTATTGTACCGGCGGTGACGTGGAGACATCCAAGGGAATTAGCCTGGGCGCTGCCAAGGCCGATGTGGTTGCCCGGTACGGCGAGGACTATACGGAGGCAGGACGTGTTTTAAGCTATGAAGTACCTGCTTCCAGACCCGAATATATGCCTGCCTCTCTCTATTTTCTGCTGGAGAATGATCTGGTAACGGCGATTGCCATTACGGCAGAGCATCGTGCGGAGTGAAAAACCAGATGAAACGGATCTGTTATTTACTGCTGGTATTGGCGCAGCTTTTTGTATTCGCCGCCTGCGGCGGCGTTTATATGCCGGAGGGCGAACCGACCGGCAATGAGGCCCTGGATACGGATGTGCTGGAGGTTTTGCAGGAGGTCTGCAAACCGGACGCCAGCCTGGCGGAAAATACCAGATCTGTGTATGATTGGGTGGCCGAAGCGATTACATACCGTGCCAGTACCGCCGACCTCTCCGAGGGCTTCACCGAAGAAGCAACGCAGACGCTGGCGGCAGAGCTGCTGGCAAAACGCCGGGGCGCCTGTGATGAGGAAGCGGCGCTGCTCTATGTGCTGCTGCAGCGGATGGGATGCGCCTGCGTCATTGTGGAAGGCCAATTCCTGCGGGAGGACGGCTCGGCGTGGGTGGACCATGCCTGGGTCATTGCCGAGATCGATGGCAGCTACTATCATCTGGACCCGCTCTACGGGCGCTACTATGCCGGGGAGGATGCGGAACGCTATTGTATGGCGAATGATGCGTTCCTGCTGGAGACCCACCGCTGGGATCAGGACGCCTATCCCGTCTGCCAAGGAGGTCAATGATGTTTTTGCTGCAAAATTTAGCCACCTTCGCAAAAACGGACCGGACAGCCATTGTCTATAACGGGGAGACACTCAGCTTTGCGGCCCTGGAGCGCCAATCGGGTGCGTTTGCCTCTTATCTTTTGAAGACCTTTGGGGATGACCGTACTCCAATTTTGATCTATGGCCACAAGGAACTGGCCATTCCTGTCTGCATGTTCGGCGCTTTAAAGGCCGGACGGGGCTATGTTCCTGTGGATACCAGTTTTCCGCCGGAACGGGTACGACAGATTGTGGAGGATGTGCGGCCCAAGCTGATCGTGGACCTGTACGGTATCAGCCTGGAGGCCCGGACGGTTCTGGACGCGGAGGCTCTGCGGAACATTCTGAACGGGCCTGACAGCGTGGGGCCGGAATCTTGGGTAGGTCCGGAGGACATAGCCTATATTCTGTTCACCTCAGGCTCCACCGGCAAGCCCAAGGGCGTACAGATCACAGCGGGCAATTTGGCCGCGTTCATGGATGGCGTAACACCCTGGTTTGATCTGGGACTGGACGGCGGCATGTTTCTCAATGAAATTTCCTATTCCTTTGATGTCTCGGTCTGTGCGCTCTATTATGCCCTGAGCCGCGGCATGACCTTATACACCGTGGACAGGCATACATTGGAAGACCCCGGGCGATTGTTTGCAGCGCTGCGGGCATCGAACATGGACTTTTGGGTCTCCACGCCTTCTCTGGCGGAGATCTGTGTGCAATCTGAGCAGTTTTGCCGGAATCTTTTGCCAAAGGTCAAAGGGTTCGTCTTCTGCGGTGAGGTCCTGACCAAAAAGCTGGCCGCCCGGATGCTGGAGCGATTTCCGGGTGTGCCGGTGTATAATGCCTATGGCCCCACAGAGGCAACGGTTCTGGTGACGGCAGCGGAGGTCACGCCGGCTATGCTGGCGGATTCCCGCCCGATCCCCATCGGCTATCCATTCCAAAATATGCAGGCCCGTATCGTGGGTCCGGCAGGGGAGTCCCTGCCTGATGGCGAGGAGGGAGAACTGCTTTTGGTGGGCAGCAGCATCAGCCCCGGCTATTTCCTCCGCCCGGCGCTGAATGAAAAGGCTTTCTTTGTGGATGCAGCCACCGGACAACGAGGGTATCGCACTGGGGACCTGTGCTTTGAGGAACAGGGACTGATCTACTACTGCGGCCGCCTGGATGGGCAGGTCAAGCTCAACGGCTTCCGTGTGGAGCTGGAGGATGTGGAGAATAATCTGGTGAAGGTGGAGAACATCGCTCGGGCGGCGGTTCTTCCGGTCTGGACTGATGGAAAAGTGACGTCTCTGGAGGCGTTTGTCATGCTGGAAACGCCGGACGGGCTGAAATCCTTGCAGCGGACAAAGAAGATCAAGGCCGCCCTGGCCGGGATGCTGCCATCCTATATGATTCCGCGAAAGATCACTGCCGTGGAATCCTTCCCGCTGAATACCAACGGCAAGGTGGATAAAAGAGCGCTTGCCGCTGAGCTGTAATCTCATCAGGAGACAGGGGGATTTCCATGGAGCCTTATCACGGTATCTTGTTTTTTGGAATTCTGGTGATTTTGCTGCTTCCGGCGGCGGCGCTGGGACTGTGCGGCAAGTCCATTCGCATTTATGGCCTGGCAGCCACGGTGCTGTTGCTGCTGACGGCCTTTGATACTTGGCAGACTCGGCTGCTGCTGGCGGCGTTCTGGCTGCTGCAAACGGCAATCTGTTTTGGATATCTGCATCTTCGCAGACGCTATGCCAAGCGTTGGGTCCTGTGGATATTTCTGCTGCTGTCCCTGCTGCCGCTGATTTTGCTGAAGCTTAGTGCGCTGCTCCCGCCCCTGCGGGTGCTGTCTTTGCTGGGCGTCAGCTATATGACATTCCGGTCCGTTCAGGTGCTGATTGAAATCTACGATGGGCATATCAAGGAACTGTCTCTGCTGGATTTCAGCTATTTTCTGCTGTTCTTTCCATCCGTTTCCTCCGGCCCCATTGACCGATACCGGCGCTTTGCCGGGGATCTGCGGCAGACTCGAAGCGGGGAAGAATATGCTGTGCTGCTTCGGGAGGGCGTTTGGAGGCTGATGACCGGAGCTCTCTACAATTTTGTCATCGGTAATCTGATCTGGTCGCTGTGGATAAATGCACTTCCGGCATCTGGCTTTCTGCCCACGCTCTTGTATATGTATGGCTACACATTCTTCATGTTCTTTAACTTTGCAGGATACAGCCGGATGGCCATCGGCACCGCCTATATCCTGGGAGTCAAAATGCCGGAGAATTTCAACCAGCCGTTTTTGAGCTGTGACATGAAGGACTTCTGGTCCCGGTGGCATATCTCTCTGTCCACCTGGCTGCGGGACTATGTGTATACCCGCTTCTGTATGGCGGCCCTGCGGGGCAAATGGTTCCGGGGTAAGCGGACCAGTTCGTATTGGGGCTATTTTATCACCATGACGCTTATGGGCATTTGGCACGGCCTGACAGTTTCCTACCTGATTTATGGCCTGTACCATGGGCTTCTGATGATGGCTAATGAGGTGCTGGATACCCGGTGGAAAGGCTTTAAGAAGCTGAAAAGGCGTCCACTGCCACGGGCGGTCATGATTTTGGTGACATTCCATCTGTTTGGATTTGGCCTGCTGATCTTTTCCGGCAGACTTTTTTAGGAGGATTTGCTATGGTAGAGAATGTGATTCGGATTTTGAATGAGATCGTCGGCGCGGACGAGGGCGAAATACAGCCTGACACAGAGCTGTTTGATGAGGGAATTCTGGATTCCTTCGGTTTGGTGCAGCTGCTGGTGGCCCTGGAAGAAGAGGGTGCGGTACTGGATGTGGCAGATCTGGACCGTGCGCTTATCTCCACTCCGGCCAAACTGGCGGCCTTGGCGGAACAGTCTCAATGAGGAGAAAACTCTTGGCTGCAGTCGGGTTTGTCGCAGCGGCTGTTCTGGCCATAGCGGCAGTGCGGTTTGCAGTGGTCCGGACCATGCCCGACTATCCGGATTCCATTGGCAGCGACCCGGATGTGATCGAAAAAATCACCGGCGAGTATCTGGTGAAGCAGGCGGCAATGGAACCGGATAGCCTGCTGATCTATGGTTCCAGTGAGCTGAAAACCACCGACATCTGCACCCATCCTGCCAATTTTTTTGCGGACAAGCGCTGCAGCTTCCAGGTAGACCTGGTGGGCCGCGGTTCTTGCCAGTCCTTGGTCCATGCGCTGAGTATTGCCGCATCCGGCGATGCCCTGCGTGGGAAACAGGTGGTGCTGATTACCGCGCCGCAGTCCTATGTTGCGGAGGGCATTGCGCCGGATCTGTTCATGGCCAACTTCTCCGAGCAGCAGGTTCTGTCCATGCTGGCCGATGAAACGATTTCCGATGAGATCAAGCAGTATCTCTCTCAGCGGGTTCAGACATTGATTGCCCAATATTATGAAGAGACTGGTGTGCCTTTGCAGCGGTATACCGCCGCCGGTCTGCTGACCGCCGCCTGGGCGGAGGGAGACTCGTTTTCCGCCGCTCTGCTGATGCCCTATGCCGCTGCATCCCGGTGGCTGTTGGATACCCGGGACATGGTGTCCGCCCACCGCGCCATGACGGGCTATGCCGACGCCGCTTCGGATCCGCGCCCCGTTGACTGGGAGGCGGAAGCTTCCGCCGCCTTGGTGCAGGCGGAGCAAATGGTCACAAACAATGACTTTTACATGCAGGATGCCTATTACAGTACTTACATTGGCCAAAAGCTCCCGCAACAGGCGGACAAAGACGCGGATCTCAGCTATGCCCAGTCACCGGAGTATGACGATCTCCGCTGCCTTCTGGATCTGTGTGCGTCTAAGGAGATGGATGTACTGTTCGTCCATGTACCCATGCATGGCAGCTGGAATGACTACACCGGCTTTGATGCCGAATCCCGGGCGGTCTATTATAACCAGGTGCGAGAGATTGTGGAAGCATATGACAATGTGTCGCTGCTGGATCTGACGCAGTATGAATATGAACCGTATTTTTTGTGTGACGCCATGCATCTTGGTTGGAAGGGGTGGCTGGAAGTTGACCGGGCAATTGTTGCGTTTTATGAAGGAACTCCGAAATCGGATTCTTAAACGGTGGTATCTGCAGGCGCTCTGCTATGCTCTGATTCTGGCTGCGATTTTTGTGACGTGGCTGGTGCTGGATGGTGAAAGCGTGGCATTTGTCTACAGCGAGTTTTAATCTTGCGTGACGGGAGGAATTATGATAATGAAAAAAAGATTTGCTGCAGCGGCGCTTCTGCTTTTTACGCTGCTGTTTACGGCCTGCGGCGGGGGAGACAGACAGAAGGATTCCGCCTTTGCCAAGGCCCAGGCCCTGATCGACAGCGATGTGGAGACGCTCTATGAGGCCATTGGGCAGCCGGAGGACAGCATGTACGCTTCATCCTGTTTGGGCGATGGCGAGGACGGAGAGCTGTACTATGACGGCTTCACGGTTTACACTTATCGTGATATCAACGGCAGCGAGACGATCTATGATGTGATGGAGGCTGTCGATTAATTAAGAGGAAAGGAGCTTGACCCATGAAACAGCGTTTGGCATTTCGGTGGCTGCTACGCGGATGCTTATGCCTGGCGGCCTGCCTGCTCATTTCGCTGCCTGCGGAGGCGATGGAAACAAAAAAGACCGATTCTCTTCTGGCGCAGGTCAAGGTTCCCGTGATCCTTGGGGATGGAGAGTTTGAATACGGAGGCGTATCCTTCCACCATCTGCTGATTCCCAGGTATGTCCTGGAGCGGTATGAGAATTCGGAATATGCAATTTACCCGGGCGACACAGATGATCGCGTCAAAGCGGTCAAGCTGGACCTTAACTCCAACGAGATCTATCCTAAAAATGAATATGTCACCTATACCCAGATCCGGCCACCTTTGCTGGAGGACGAATCCCGTGAATGGATTGAAACATACTTTGATGAGCATCTGGCCATTCTGCTGAAAACGCTGTATTTGTTCTGCGGCTTGGAGGAAAAGGAACCCTGCATTGATGAGCTGACCTGTTATCTGCTGGACTGTTTGCCCAATGCCAGCCAGAATATGCGCTGGGATATTGAAGCCGCCTATAAATATGAGCTGATCCAAGAGGGCAAGCAGGGAACCGTCAACCGGGACGGTACATTGGATTATATGTACTACTTTGCGCAGACGGATCCAGACTGGGCCGATGAGATTTTTGAGTTTGACGGGAACGGCAAAACGCTGCGCGACCGCGGCTGCGGCTGCGCCTGTGCGGCCATGGTGCTCTCCACCTATCACAATGTGGAAATCACGCCGCGGTGGCTGAAAACGTATGCACTTGATGGCGATTGGCCTGTGGATTATGGCCTTCCGAACGAGTATTTTCTGAATATGGCGGAAATCTATGGGGTCCTGGAAAAGGAACGGTATGGAACAGTCCTTAATAAACCGGTTATCAAGGATAAGGAAGACCTGGATATGGAAGAACTGGCCGACCAAATCGGCAACAAGGGCTATATGGGTATTATCCATGTCAAGGCCGGCGCTTTTACCAGTCAGGAGCATTATATGGTTCTGGCGGATTACAAGGAGATTGATGGACAGGGCTACTTTTTGGTAGCGGACCCCTATGTGATGCAGAGCCGTTATGGAAGCTGGGATCAGCTGAAACTGACGGATTCCACCAATGAAGGGCTGATTTATGCCACGCCGGAGCTTTTGTATCGGGACTGTATGTCGGTGATTCTGTTTGAGCAGGATCGAAATGCATTCCCGCTGTGGTGCAGAACCGAAGCGCCCGAAGCGGACTGGCTTCAATAAGGAGAAGAGCATGCCGAGAGAGCAAAAAATAACCGTGAAGAGGTTCCTTAAGCGAAATGTCCTATATTTCCTAACCGCCCTTGCGTTTCTGGCCTTGGTTGGATGCATCGTGCTGGGAATTCTGTTTCTGGGGCGCTTCGGTGCGTCTTCTCAGCCGGAGGCGGTTCCAAATCAAGAGATAGAGGAAGTGACGCCGCTGCCGGAGGAAACAGATCAGCCGGAGGATGAGCAGCCGCTGGAGGAACCGCCAAAAGAGGCCGGCTGGCAGGAAAACGGCGACTTTATCCCTCCCTTTGAGGGTTCCACAGTAACCCTTGTGGGGCAAAAGCTGGCGCTGACTTACGACCCGGGAGCGCTGAAGCTCTCGGAAGATGACGGCCTGTACACGCTGCTTCCCGCCTCCGGCGGGAAACTGCCCCGCATGGATATGCAGCAGATCTCCTCATCTCTGGACGAACTGGCAGATGAGGATCTGAACCGTCTGGCCATCGGGATTTTGCAGGCGTATTATTATGTTGCACCCAAAACAGAGGATATACTTCTGAGCGAAACAGAAAAAACGGAGAACAGCTATTTTACGGTTCTGGATGCGCCTGCTTATAAACATGCACCGGCCATGCGGGCAAAATTCCGGCTGATTCAGGCTGGCTCCCAGCTCTGGTATGCCATAGAACTGCTGCCGGAGGATGCGGACACAGCTGCAGTGGAGCAGGCATTCGACCATTTAATGTACAGATAGAGGGGTCCAGATGAACCGATTTCACAATTGCTTCCTTTTGCTCTTGTTGGCTGCGCTGCTGGTCAGCGGCTGCGGGGCACGGGAGACGGCAGAGCCTGCGCAGGAAGTGCCGGAGCAGACGCCTTCCCTACAGGCGCTGCCCGATGGCTTTGTGCAGGAGAATGGCGGACTGTTCTATTATGATGACGGCGTCCGCAAAAGCTTTACACCCGGTGTGCAGGTCATAGGGGAAAAAGCCTATTTTGTGGAGCCGGATGGGGAGACATTCTGCACCGGCCCGGGCGTCGTTCTGGCATCCGACGGCAACCGATATTATTTTGAAGAAGAAGCCAGCCTTCGTATCTTCCGGGCGGGCTTTGCATCGCTGCCGGAGGGTGTCTATTATGCGCCTGCGGACGGGTATGCCCTGGCCTCCTTTTCTTCGGAGATTCAGACTCTGGAGGACAAGCAATACGCTTTTGATGAAAATGGCTGCGTTATGACTTTGAAAGCAGGGGTGCAGGAGCTTTTCGGCAGACTGTATCTGGTGCGGGAGGCCGGATGGTCCATTAGCCCGGATGCACCGGGGCCGCTCCTGTGGGAGGGTGCGCTGTACGATGTGCAGGAAGATGGCTCTCTTCTGACCGGTTCCACAGACGGCTATCTGTATTTTGGCTCCGATGGCCGCTATACCAGCGGCAATTCCGAAGTGGACGAGGCAGTGGCCGCCATCTATGAAGCATGCCTGACGGAGGAAGAGACAGAGCCAGAGCAGATGTTCCGTGCGGCCTATACATACCTTCGTGACAATTATACCTATCTCAGCATGGACCACTATGAGGCCGGGACTACGGACTGGATGGAGGACAGCGCCCTTCGCTTTTTCCGTCTGGGGAAGGGAAACTGCTACTGTTGGGCGGCGGCAGTGGCCTATTGTGCCCGGCAGGTGGGCTACCAGGCGTATGTGGTGGCGGGATGGGAAAGCAACGAATCTAACGATCACGCCTGGACCATGATCGACTGGCCGGACGGTGAAACCTATCTCTTTGACGCAGAATTGGAGTATGCTTATTGGTATATGTTCAGCGGTACGCCGAAGGTGGATATGTTCAAGGCCGCCGGTGACGGATTCCAATATAACGGTTTTGCTTATTACTTCCCTTGATGTGGGAAGCTTGAAGGGGGAAGCCCCATGGAATTTCATTCTGCAAGTTTTCTATTTGCGTTTTTGCCGCTGACGCTGCTGGTCTATACGCTGGTTCCATGGCGGCGCGGCAAAAACGCCGTTTTGATTTTGACCAGTCTGCTTTTTTATGTTTTGGGTGATCTGCGGGACCTCTGGCTGCTGCTTGGCACGGTGGTGCTGCATTATTTGTCGGGACTGTTACTGATGCGGATCGACCGGGGTAAAAAAGCGGTCCTGGCCATCGTGGTTCTCATGGATCTGGTAGTGCTGTTGGGTTGCAAGCTGTCCGGTCATTTGCCATTGGGCATGTCCTTCTTTACATTTCAGGCCATCAGCTACGCAGTGGATCTCTACCGTGATCCGCGCAATGGAAGCCGCAGTTTTTTTGAGGTGCTTCAATACCTCACGTTCTTTCCCCAAATGGTCTCTGGCCCGCTGATGAAATTTTCTCAGGTCCGGCCGTATTTGCAGGCACGAACTGCCACACCGCAGGAGACAGCGGATGGCATGTGCCGATTCGCCAGGGGCCTTGCCAAAAAGCTGTTTCTTTCTGTCACAGCGGCGGAAGCGGCCAACGCCGTGTTTGCGATGCCCTTGGAGGAGCTGGATATTCGAACGGCCTGGCTTGGTGCGGTTTGCTATGCGGTGCAGTTGTTCTTTGATTTCTCCGGTTACAGCGATATGGCCATTGGACTGGGGCATATGTTTGGATACACCCTGCCGGAGAATTTTCACTATCCCTATTGCGCTGCCTCCATTACGGAGTTCTGGCGGCGCTGGCATATCTCTCTGTCTAACTGGTTCCGGGACTACCTGTATATCCCCTTGGGCGGCAACCGCAAGGGAAAGACCCGCACGATCTTCAACAAGCTGGCCGTGTTTCTGGCCACGGGCCTATGGCATGGGACGTCGTGGACATTCCTTCTGTGGGGCCTGTGGCACGGTCTCTGGTGTGCAGCGGAGACGGCGACAGGGTTGAAGAAAAAACTGGAAAAGCATTGGTACGGCCATGTCTATGTGCTGCTTGTGGTTGTGCTGGGATTTGTGCTGTTCCGCGCCGGGTCGCTGGCCCAGGCAGCGGCAATGGTGGCAAATATGTTTGCAGGCTTCTCCCTGACGGCGGCCAGCGCTGCGATGCTGACCCAGGTTCTCAGCCGCCGGTTTTGGTTTTTTCTGCTGGTGGGCTGCGTCCTGTGCCTGCCGGTGGGGCCTGCTGTTCGGAACCGGTTCCGGGGATACCGCGCCTATCGGCCCATTTCGATGATCCTGACGCTTTTACTGCTGGTCTTGTGCATGCTGTCCCTGGCCTCCGGCTCCTTCCAGCCCTCAATTTATGCACAGTTTTAGCATGAACCGTCTCCGCAGAGGTCGGCAACATACGCACAGCCTGTCACGACTTTAGGAGGATATGATGAAAGAAAAACGGTGGACCGTTTTATTTTGCGTTCTGTTTGTCATTTTATGTCTGACACCGTTCATAGGGATGCTGATTCTGGGTCCCAGTCAGGCGGCCTCCAATGAGGTTCTGGCAAAATCGCCGGCTCTGCGGGAACGCGACGGCAGTTTTAATCCGGACTTTTTTTCAGACGCAATGGCCTATTTTGAAGATCATTTTGCCCTTCGCCAGGAGATGGTCACAGCAAACGCAGTCCTAACTGCATCGATTTTTCGAGAATCTGCCGCACAGGATGTAATTCTGGGCAGCGACGGTTGGCTGTACTATGCCGATACCCTGGCGGACTTTGAGGGATCAACACCCATGTCCGGACGGCAGCTCTGGTGCGCGGCCCATACTCTGGCACTGATTCAAGAATATGTCCGTGGACAGGGCGGAGAATTTGTTTTTACAGTGGCGCCCAATAAAAACACGCTTTATCCTGATTTTATGCCGGAGCGGTATCAAAAGAGCGAATCCCCCTCCAATTTGGAACTGCTTGCAGCGCTGCTGGCGGAGAAAAGCGTGACATACTGCGACCTTTTGACCGTGCTGCGCCAAGAAGAGCAGCCGGTCTATTACCGGACCGACAGCCACTGGAACGACTATGGCTCGGCACTGGCCCATGATGCGCTGCTGAAGACCCTAAGCCGGGATGCCTCTCTGGCACAGGAGGACTTCGCCCAGGCGGACCACCTGGGGGATCTCTATGAAATGCTCTACCCCGCAGGAAAGCAGACAGAGGCGTGCCTGTCTCTAGCAAGGGGGCGGACCTTTGCCTATGTGGGCACGGTGCGGGGCGCAGATGACATGACCATTCGCACCGTATGCCGGGGCCAAAGCGGTTCTCTGTTGATGTTCCGGGATTCCTTTGGCAATACGCTTCATGCCGATATGGCGGAATCGTTTGCCAATGCTTGCTTTTCCCGCGCTATGCCCTATGATTTGACGCAGATGGAGGAAGAACGGGCGGATACCGTTGTGATTGAAATCGTGGAGCGCAATTTGATAAAGCTGGCTACGGAGCCGCCGGTTCTGCCCGGACCGGCGCGGGAGTTGACCTTGCCGGAGAAGACCGTTCCGGCCCACGTTCAGATAGATGTGCAGGATAGCACGTTGGATGACTGTGTGCATTACATCGGCACGGTCCAGTGCGAACAGATGGACGAAGACTCTCCAATCTATTTGGTGCTGGACGGCGTGGTGTATGAAGCTGCTCCTGTAGGCAAAGAGGAAAATGCCTTTTCTCTGTATGCGCCTGCGGCAGCGCAGATTGATCTGCTGGCAGTCTGCAGCGGTACGCTGGTGCGGTGTGAAAGGGACTCGGAATGAGGAGGATACAGTGATGCGAAAGCATTGGAAGCGCCTGGCTGCGCCAGTCTGGACGCTGGTGGTATGGGGACATTCGCTGATTCCGTCGGACCAGTCCACGGTTGAGAGCGGATGGGTATTGCAGTGGTTCGTACCGTTTTTCCGGCTGATTCGCCTGCCGGAAACCGTCTGGATGACCTTGGTGCGCAAGCTGGGCCATATGTCGGAATATGCCGTCCTGGGCCTGCTCTGGTCCATGGTGCTGCTCCAACGAGAGCGTACCGGGCAGCTGGACGGCGCAGTCCGTGTCCTGGGCCTATGCCTGCTGACGGCCTTAGCGGATGAAACCATTCAGCTTTGTGTCCCGGGACGAAGCGGCCAGGTGACCGACGTCTGGATTGACTTTCTTGGCGCCATCCTGGGTCTGCTCCTGACGCTGCTGGCAAGACGCCTGGCCGGGCGGCGGAGAAATAAATAACGGCCCAATGTATTGAAAAAGGCAGGAAAATCGGATAGAATAAAGGCGGGAAAATACAGAAAATGCCTTGCGCCTGATGCGCTGGCAGTAAGGAGAAACAAATGAACGGAGAGCAGGAATACGCGCTTGTGATCCTTGCGGCGGGTATCGGTTCCCGCTTTGGCGGTGGGATTAAGCAGCTGAAACGAGTGGGGCCTTCCGGCGAAATCATAATGGATTATTCTATTTATGACGCCATTCAGGCCGGCTTCAACAAAATTGTCTTTATCATTCGCAAGGAAATTGAGTCGGATTTCCGTGAAATTATCGGGGACCGCATTGAGGCTGTGTGCAGGCGGAGAAACGTGAAGGTAGCCTATGCCTTTCAGGAGCTTTCGGATTTACCCTGTGGCATCCAATGTCCGCCGGAGCGGAAAAAACCCTGGGGCACAGGCCATGCGCTCCTGGCCTGCAAAGGACTGCTGAATGGGCCGTTTGCGGTGCTGAATGCCGATGATTATTATGGGAAAGAGGCCTTCCTTCGGCTGTATGGTTTTCTATCCTCCCTTCCGGTCCGGTCCAGCGGCCAATATTGTATGGTGGGATATTTGCTTCGCAATACTCTCAGCGACTTTGGCGGAGTTACACGCGGAATCTGCCAGGTGGATGAAACCGGCGCTTTGCGCAGCCTGACAGAGACTTATCATATCATAAAAACGGAAACCGGCGCTGCCGCCCAGGAGGACGGCGGTCTAAGGCCCCTGGATATGAACGCCTATGTGTCCATGAACATTTGGGGCCTGACGCCGGATATTCTGACCGTGCTGGAGGCTCGGTTTGCGGACTTCCTGCGGGAGCGGCGGCTGGAGCCTAAGGCCGAATTCCTGCTTCCCACGGAAATTGACAGGCTGCTGCGGGAGCGCAAGGCAAGCGTCCAAGTGCTGCCCACCGGCGACTGCTGGTTTGGCGTGACCTATCAGGAGGATGCGCCGGCAGTGGCTGCGGCCTTCCAGCGGTTGACAGAGCAGGGGACCTATGGCAGTAATCTCTATGCGGACCTGTAAGTCCAACGGAAAACAAGAAAAATGAAAATGATATTCTTCACAGGAGGCACATATGAACGTAACGGAACGCTTTTTAAAGCTGGTGTCCTTCGACACCACATCGGATGAGAACAGTGAAGTATGCCCGTCCACTCCGAACCAAAAGGTTCTGGGCCGGGAGATTGTCCGTCAAATGCTGGAGATGGGTATTACCGATGCCCATATGGATTGCGACGGCTATGTCTATGGCACGATCCCCGCAACAGGCAAGGGACCGGCGATCGGCCTCATTGCCCACATGGATACATCGCCCGACGCCTGCGGCGCGAACATCAAGGCCCGTATCACAGAGCCTTATGACGGCGGCGATGTGGTTCTGAACGAGGAAAAGGGCATTGTCCTGTCTCCGGCGGAATATCCCGTTTTGAAAAACCATGTGGGGAAGCATCTGATTGTCACGGATGGCACCACGCTGCTGGGCGCGGATGACAAGGCGGGCGTGGCGGAGATTTTGGCCTGCGCGGAATATTTGCTCCGCTGCGGTCTGCCCCATGGCACTGTGCGCCTGGGCTTTACGCCAGATGAGGAAATCGGCCGCGGCGCGGACCGGTTCAATGTCCCCGGCTTTGCTGCCGACTATGCCTATACCGTCGATGGCGGCGGTCTGGGCGAACTGGAATATGAGAACTTCAACGGCGCGTCCGCCGTGGTGGAGATCACCGGCAAGAGCATCCATCCCGGTTCTGCCCGGGGCAAGATGGTCAACGCGGCGCTGCTGGCGGCGGAGTTTGTCTCTCTGCTGCCGCCCTATGAGGTTCCAGCCTGTACCGATGGCTATGAGGGCTTCTATCATCTGGCAGATATCCGGGGAGATGTGGAACATGCCCGGCTGAAGTATATCATTCGAGACCATGACGCGAAGAAGTTCCAAGCCCGCAAGGATCTGATGGAAAAGACCGGACAATTCTTCAATGAAAAGTATGGCGCGGGTACGGTGAAGATCACGGTCAAGGACAGCTATTATAACATGAAGGAAAAAATCCTGCCGCATATGGAGATCATCGAGCGTGCCAAACAGGCAATGGAGGAATGCGGCGTCACGCCTGTTGAGGTTCCCATCCGCGGCGGAACAGACGGCGCACGGCTGTCCTTTATGGGTCTGCCCTGCCCGAATCTTTGCACAGGCGGCGAAAATTACCATGGCCGCTTCGAGTATATTCCCCAGGAGGATATGGAACAGGTTGTGGAGATTTTGAAGCGCCTGATTTTGAACGCAGCGGAATAATAAATTTTCAAGAGGGGAAACAGGGCCGGAACCTTACAAAACTGTAAGATTCCGGCCCTGTTTTGTAAGGTAAATCGATGGAACGTCGGAGAGAACGGCGGTATAATGAGCCCAACAACAGACAGGAGGTCGTTTTCATGTCTTTACTTGAGGTTACGAACCTGAAAAAAATATATACCACTCGCTTCGGCGGCAACCCGGTCCAGGCCCTTTCCAACGTCAGCTTCCGAGTGGAACAGGGGGAATATGTGGCCATTATGGGCGAGTCCGGCTCCGGTAAGACCACCCTCTTGAATATTCTGGCCGCGCTGGACCAGCCTACCAGCGGCGAGGTGCTGCTCAGCGGCCGGAATATGGCCCGGATTAAGGAGCGGGACCTGGCCGCGTTCCGGCGGGAGAATCTGGGCTTTGTATTTCAGGAATTCAATCTGCTGGATACCTTCTCCCTGGAGGATAATATTTTCCTGCCCCTGGTCCTGGCAGGGGAGCAGTATCCAGCCATGGCCGGGAAGCTGGAGGTTATTGCAAAGCGCCTGGGCATTGCGGATTTGTTGAAAAAATTCCCCTATGAGGTCTCCGGTGGGCAGAAGCAGCGGGCCGCTGTGGCTCGTGCTCTGATTACCGAGCCGCAGATCGTCCTGGCAGATGAGCCGACCGGAGCGCTGGATTCCAAGGCCACCGACAGTCTCCTGCGCCTATTTGAGGAGGTCAACGCCGTGGGTCAGACCATTCTGATGGTGACGCACTCGGTCAAGGCGGCCAGCCATGCGGGACGGGTTCTGTTCATCAAGGACGGCGAGGTGTTCCATCAGCTCTACCGGGGAGGCGCGTCTACTGAGGAATTCTACGGCCGCATCACGGACGCCATGACTGTCCTGACAACGGGAGGCGAGCATGATGCGTAAGGCACTCTATCCCCATCTGGCATGGATGAATTTGAGGCACAACTATAAGTTCTATGTACCCTATCTTCTGACAGTTGTCGGCACCGCCGCCGTGTTCTACATTATGATGGCCCTGTCCTACGCGGGAGATCTGCCGGAAAAGACCCGCTATAACTATCTTTCCATGTTCATGACCATCGGATGTTTTGTGGTGGGCCTGTTCGCTGTGATTTTCCTGTTCTATACCAACAGCTTTTTGATGAAGCGGCGGAACAAGGAACTGGGTCTTTACAATGTTCTGGGCATGGGCAAGGGCCATATTGCCCGCGTTCTGATCTGGGAGACGGTGTACATCGGTGCCGCCGGTATTGTGGGCGGCGTCCTGTGCGGCATGCTGTTCCAGCGGCTGGTAACGCTTTTGATCTACCGGGTGATACGGTACAGCGCCGGCTTTACCTTTTACATCTGCTGGAAGGGCATTGCTGCAACGGCAGTTTTGCTCGGCGCGGTACTGCTGCTGAATCTGCTCTATAACCTGGTCCGTATCCGGATGCAGAATCCTGTGGACATGATGCGGGAAGGCAGTGCCGGAGAGAAGGAACCGAAAACTAAATGGTTTCTGGCATTGGTGGGCATTGCGGCGCTGGGCGCGGGCTACTGGATTGCCATGACCACCCAAAGAGCCATGGACGCGCTTGCGATATATTTTGTGGCGGTATTTCTGGTCATCATCGGCACCTACTGCCTGTTCACCGCCGGGAGCATCGTGCTTTTAAAGCTCCTGCGGAAAAATAAGAAATACTATTACCAGACCAGCCACTTTATTTCTGTTTCCGGTATGCTCTACCGCATGAAGCGCAACGCGGTGGGTCTGGCAAATATCTGCATTCTCTGCACGATGGTCCTTGTGATGATCTCCGGCACTGTGTCACTGTTTCTGGGAACGGAAGACATTTTAAACCGGCGAGCCCCGGCGGACTGGAATTCCACCCTGTGTTATTCGCCGGCCATTGGCGAGGAGCCGGATTTTGAGGGGCTGCGGCAGCGCATGGCCGAGGCGGCCCGGAGCCAGGGCCTGACCGTGACGGAGAGCAAGGACTTCCGCAGCATGGAGAGGGGCTTTTACCTACAGGGGGACCGGTTGATGCTAGACCCGGAGGAAATAAACGGTGTGCTGACCTGGGACGGGACGCCCTACTGCCTGTTCCTGACGGCGGCAGACTATACAAACCTGACCGGCATTCCGGTGACGCTGGCGGAAGGAGAGATTGCGGTCTATGATCCCCACAGCCTGATTCCCCGGACCGGCAGCTTTGTCTTCAATACAGACGAGTCTAAAGAGGAACCGGAAGACGGAGGAACGGTATCCTATACGGTTTCACGGTATCTGGACGAAATTCCCAGCACAGCCAGTTGGTCGCCCATGATCGGCGCGTCCAACGCCGGAATCGACGGCGTGTGCGTGGTGGTGCGGGATGAGACGGTTCTGCTGGATTTCTATGACCGAATCTACACGGCCGTTGGCAATACCAACGGCTACGGGACGCTGGAGTGGACCCTGCTGACAAACCTCTCTGGCAGCGAGGAGGAAAAGCTGGAGGCCTACAACAAACTGTTTGTGTCGCAGGAGTCCTTTCCGGACTTTGGCGGCACAGGCACCTGGAGTTGGTTCTCCACGGAGTCCCGCCAGCTGGACCGGGAGGAATACTATTCCATGAACGGGGGCTTCTTCTTTTTGGGTGTGTTTCTGGGCCTGCTATTCCTGGCGGCAGCGGTGCTGATTATCTACTATAAGCAGATCTCCGAGGGTTATGAGGACCGGCAGCGGTTCCAGATTATGCAGAAGGTTGGCCTGGAGCGGCGGCAGATCAGACGATCCGTCAACGGCCAGATTCTGGTGGTGTTCTTCCTGCCTCTGCTGGCGGCGGCGGTTCATGTGGCGTTCGACTACCGGCTGATGGTCCAGCTGCTCCGGCTGTTTGCCATGACCGACGTCAGACTGACGGCCTTGTGTACGCTGGCGACCTTTGGCGGCTTTGCGGTGCTGTATGTGCTGGTCTATCGTATTACCGCCAGGGCGTACTATAAAATTGTGACCTAGCAGAATGATTCCCGTCAGATAGAAATCGGCTGGTTGTGTGCCCGTAGGGTGGGGCTTACACCCGCTGCGTAAAGGTGCCTTCGCAATGAACAAGCCGCGATGTAAAGCAAAGACCGATTGATAGAAAAAATGTCCCGTCCTGTCTGTAGGAGCGACCTTTGTGTCGCCCGACAGATGCGGACGGGATTTTTTCATCGCTTCCGGCGAATGCAGACAAAGACTCTGCCCTGGCTGGAGGCCACAGGTATGTTATGCCTCCAGCGGAAGCGAGACGGTAAAAACGGTCTGTCCGCCTGCGCTTTCGGCGCGGATGCTCCCGCCGTGCAGGGCGATGATATCTCTTGCAATGGTAAGGCCGAGACCAGCGCCGCCTGTCTGACTGGAGCGGGCTGGATTTCCGCGGTAGAATTTTTCAAAAATGTTCTCCAGGGCTTCCGTCGGAATCGTGCCTTGGTTCTGAAACAGAATCAGGATTTGGTCCGCCTCCCGGTGGGCGGAGACCCGAATGACGCTCTGCGCATCGCTATAGGCGATGGCGTTTTTGAGAATATTGTCAAATGCCCGGGCCAGTTTGTCCGCGTCCGCGTACACCTCGGCCTGCTCGTCCACCGTGTTCTCAATGGTCTTTCCGGCGGCAGTTAGCTGCGGATACAGCTCGTCGGCCAGCTGCACAAGCATGTAGCACAGACTGATGCGCGTTTTCTCCAGGGGAACGGTCTGCAGATGGTACCGGGTCAGTTCAAAGAATTCATTGACCAGTCCCTCCAGACGGGTGGCCTTTTCTCTGGAAATCCGGATATATTTTTCTTTTTTTGCGTCGGACAGGCCAGGTTCTTCGTCCAGCAGGCTGAGATAGCCGATGACGGAGGTGAGAGGCGTGCGGATATCATGGGCTAGGTAGACAATCAGATCATTTTTTTGTTGTTCCTGCAGCGCCGCTTCATGCTCGCGGCGCTGCAGTGTCTGCTTTGCATGGTTGAGCTTTTGTTCCACAAACTGTAACTCGGGCGGCAGTAAAATGGGGTCTTCGCCGTCCAGAATCTGATCGATGCCCTGCACAATCCTGTTGAAATAAGACTGGAATGTGTGCAGAAGGACCCAAAACAGCAGCAGAATAAAAATCAGAATCACGATTCCGATGAGATATTCCATGTTCGTCCGGATTTGATAAAAATAGAAGTTAACCGCTGTCTCCAGGTCCATGGAAGCGACGCGGTGGAGCCAATTCACAATCCAGTTGGCCATCCGGCCACGGAACAGTTCCCGCAGCAGCAAAACGCAGACCACGGACAGGACGCCTAAAATCAGGGTTTTTGTGAAAAGAACCCGGCGCAGTTTTGCGTAGTCCCGGCGGCGTGTTTTTTTATCGTTCAAGCTTGTATCCCACTCCCCAGACTGTTTTAATGTAACTCGCACCCGATACATGGCTGATTTTCTCACGCAGATGGCGGATGTGCGCGGTGATGGTATTGTTGTTTTTGGAATAGTATTCGTCCTGCCAGATCTCATGAAACAGCTTTTCCGCGCTGACAACGCTGCCATGATGGGTCAGCAGAATCTGCAAAATGGAAAATTCCGTGGGCGTCAGAGTCAGCTCGACCCCGCAAATCTGGCATTCGTGTGTGCGCGGGTCCATTCTCAGACCGGCATATTCCAGCACGCCGTCTGTTTCCGGCTCCTGTGACGCGGCATTGTATGTCCGGTACCGCCGCAGCTGGGCCTTGACCCGTGCGACCAGCTCCAGCGGGTGAAACGGCTTCGTTATATAGTCGTCCGCACCCAGCGTAAGTCCTGTGATTTTGTCCAGTTCCTCTCCTCTGGCGGAGAGAATGAGGATGGGATAGACTTTGTCCCTGCCGCGAATGGCCCGGCAGAGCGAGAATCCGTCGCAGTCAGGGAGCATCACATCCAAAATTGCCAGATCCAAATCCGTATTTTGTATGCAGGCCAGGGCGGCCTGTCCGTTGTAAAACTTATAGACATCCATGCCCTCGTTTTGAAGATAGACCTCAATGAGATCGGCGATCTCGGTTTCGTCGTCCACGACCAGTATTTTTTCGTGCAAGGTGAAGCACCTCCCTGCTTCTATCATACAGCAGCCTGCGCGGGAATTCAAGTGCGCGGCGCAGGCCCTGTTTTTCGCGCCAGGAGGAAGACGCTTGGGCTGAGGTGCAGCGGTCCCAGCGGCCTTTGCAGCAGCCGGTCCAGGCCGGAAAGCAGGTGCTGGGGCAAGAGGCGCTTCAGACAGCGGCTCCGGAAAATGGAAACAGACAGCTCCTGCTCAATCTCAAAGCCGTTCTGTCGGAGCATGTCTGCAATATAGGCGGGGTGGAAATTGTAATATACGTTGTCCTTGCGCTCGCTGGGCTGCCGGTCAAAGGGGCCGATATTGGGACGATGGAACAGCCACCGGAGAATCTCCAGAAGATTTCTTTTGTTTGCATATTCCAGAATAAAAGCACCGCCGTCGTGAAGCGTCAGGTTGACCTGCCGGAAGAAGTCAGGGACTGCTTCCACATGGTGCATTACGCGGATGCAGATTGCGTTGTCAAACTGCCGCCCGCACCGCTGCAGCTCATATAGGTTCAGCCGCATACAGGTGACGTTGTCCAGCCCCAGCTGCCAAATCCGACGCTGTGCCTGCACAAGCAGAGGTTCCGCGTAGTCCGTCAGCAGCACCTGACTGCACTGCCGGGCGTATTCGTTGACCAGACGGCCATATCCTGCGCCGATCTCCAGGCAGGTGCCGGACATATCCGCTGTCAGCCGCCGCAGGGCGTTGCGCTCCGACTGGTCCTCATAAATACGGTCTCCCCCCGCCCAGAACTGCGCGTAATCGGTGTCGCTGTAATCGCAGATGCGGTGGCCTAGCCGGTCGGTAGGGGCCTTGGAATGGCTTGTGTGTTCCATGGTATTCTCCTTTGCTTGTGATACTGCCACTTTACCAGCAAATTGAAACGGGAACTTGCGTAAAAGCATCAGAGTTTCGGAAGAAAAGCTGGAGAATTTCATAAGATTTTGCAAGCCGCCTTTCGAGGCCGCGGCGGGAAAAGCGCGGCCCCGGTCCATCATATTTCTCCTTGTTCCACATAGACTGTAGGGACAAGGGGGATGGACATGGACCGGGTATTTCTTTGGCTCAATGAGGCGGCGGCGCGGCTGGCCGCCTGGGTGTGGGGCGTGCCGATGCTGCTGCTTTTGCTGGTGGTGGGCCTTTGCATGACTGTGGCCACCGGGGGCATCCAGATCCGGAAGCTGGGGGCCGCGCTGTGCCATGTATGGCGGAGTGCCAAGACCCCGGCGGGAAAGGACGGCGTGTCGCCGTTCCAGGCGGTCTGCACCGCTTTGGCCGCCACGGTGGGAACCGGTAATATTGCGGGTGTGGCCGGGGCCATTGCCCTGGGCGGTCCCGGAGCCGTGTTCTGGATGTGGGTTTCCGCCTTTTTTGGTATGGCCACTAAGTATGCGGAGGTCTTTCTGGCCCTGAAATTCCGCCGGCGAGGCCCCGACGGCCAGTGGCTTGGTGGTCCCATGTACTATATCCGCGACGGAATGGGGGAGCGCTGGCGGTGGCTGGCAGCGCTGTTCGCTTTTCTGACAGTCTTCGGCTCTTTGGGCATGGGCAATATTGCCCAGATCAATACCATCGCCGGGGCCGTGGTGACAGCAGCCAGAGTTTACCATCCCCAGTGGACGCCGGGCTTGGTGGCGCTGGCAGCAGGTGGCGTGGTGGCGGCGCTGGTGGCGATGGTGACGTTGGGCGGTGCAAAACGCATTGGCCGGGTTATGGAGCGCATGGTTCCGGTTATGGCGGCCCTGTATGTGCTTGGCAGTCTGGTAGTGATCGCGCTCCACTGGCGGAAGCTCGGCGCGGTGTTCGGGTCAATTTTCTTGGGCGCGTTCTGCCCTCGGGCGATCCTGGGCGGCACGGCGGGCATTGGTCTGCGGCAGACGGTCCGCTGGGGTGTGTCACGGGGTATTTTTTCCAATGAGGCAGGCCTCGGCTCTGCGCCCATCGCTCATGCGTCAGCGGAGGCTGCGCCGGAGGAGCAGGGACTGTTCGGCATTTTCGAGGTGTTTCTCGATACGGTGGTTCTTTGTACTCTGACAGCGCTTACGATTCTCATCAGCGGCATTCCCATCCCTTACGGCCATCCTGCCGGAGCGGAGCTGGCCACGTCGGCTTTGGAAACGGCCTTCGGCTCCTGGGCAGCGGGGCTATCGGCGCTGAGCCTGTCTCTGCTGGCGCTGGCAACGTTAATCAGTTGGAATCTGTATGGCTTCCGTTGCGCCCAGTATCTCTGGGGTGAACGGGGAGCCGGCATTTACCGGGTGGTATATGTGCTTGTGATTCTGGCCGGAGCCACCATGGACCTGTCTGCCGCCTGGACGCTGGCTGATGTGCTGAACGGTCTGGTGGCAGTTCCAAACCTGATTGCCCTGCTGGCACTCCTGCCGGCAGTGCGGAAGGGGATGGAGCGCTGACTCGTAGCTGAAGCTTGTTTCCCGGCGTCAGGACCGTTTGCACGGAGCTTCTCCATGCCCCTGACCTCAGCTGCCAGCTTTCTGACGGACCCGAAGGAGAAAGCGCTGGACGCGGAAGTAACGGAGCCGCCATCGGCGGCATACTCTGCGGCGGCGCAATATAATCTTTTCTCCCCGCCCACACGGTTTTTGGGCTTAGCGGCTGTTTCCGTTGGCGGATTCATGAATTACAGCAGACGCTTTATAAAAATTTGCTCTTTAAGAGGTATTTTACGTAACGAGGACTGTGTTCCGATCAGGTCTGCACAAGCTAAATTGTATACAGCGGAGATTTTACCTGGCCAGAATTTTCACCGCAAGGGTCTGGGCACTAGGTCCAAGAAAAAACACCCTGACGCCTCCTGAAAGGAAGACGCCAGGGATGCGCTACGGTTCTGATTTCTCGTTTGACTTGACAGGCTCAACCAGAATCAAATAGCTATTGCGGCTGGTGACAGCCTGCTCAATTTCCACTGTGTAGTCAATTTGCAGGCGTCCGCCGTTTTCATGCAGATCCACCGAGATTTTCCGGGCGCAGATGCCTACCAGCAGACTGCCGAAGTTCAGGTCATAGAGGGCCTCGTCCTTGACTCCCTCCACAAATACCATCCGGGATTTGATAGGCCCCACCCGGGTCAGGACGACTCGCTGGGGATTGGGAATAAAGAAAGTGGTAACAACGCCCGGTGTGCCGGTCAACTCCGTCTCCGTGTAGGAGATGGAGTATTTTCCGCCCCGGCTTAGCATGATGCCTCGGGTCATCAGCTCGATGGCCTCTGGCTTGCCGCCCTCATACTGCTGGCACCCGCGTAGGGTGATTAAGACTTCCTGCTTCATTGGCAGCTCTCCATGGCAAGCGCCAGCAGCTGATCGATCAGCTGCGGATAGGGAATACCGCTGGCCTCAAAGAGCTTGGGATACATGGAGATGGAGGTGAAGCCCGGAATGGTGTTGATCTCGTTAAATACTACCTCGCCGTCCTTCTTGACAAAGAAATCCACCCGGCTCAGACCGCAGCAGCCCAGAGCCTCGTAAATTCGCACGGCTGTCTCCCGCACCTGTTCTGACGCTTCTTCGCTGATTCGTGCGGGAATGTAGAGTTGAGAACTATCAGAGACGTATTTGGCCTCATAGTCATAGAAATCTGCACCGGCGTCAATCTCACCGCAGACGGAGGCCATGGGGGTTTCGTTGCCCAGCACGGCGCACTCCACCTCCTGGCCGTCGATGAATTCCTCCACCAGGACTTTGCTGTCATAAACCAGGGCGGTTTCCAGCGCCTGGACCAGACCGGCCCGGCTCCGGGCCTTGGAGACGCCTACGGAAGAACCGGTCCCGGCGGGTTTGACAAATACGGGGTAGGTAAATTTCTGCTCCACCATGTCCAGCACTTTTTCCGCGTTGTGGTCATAGACGGACTTCGTCACCAGAATCCACGCGGCCTGACGGATACCAGACTGATCGGCCACCAGCTTGGTCATAGATTTGTCCATGCAGGCAGCGCTGGCTGCGATATGAGACCCCACATAGGGAATTCCCGCGATCTGCAAAAGGCCCTGAATCGCGCCGTCTTCGCCGCCCGCGCCGTGGAGGACCGGAAAAACCACGTCAATGCGCTCCCGCACCACGCAGTCGTTCTCAAAGCTCAAAAGTCCCTGCCCGCGGACCGGAGAGATGGCCGCACGGCGATTGCCGTCGCAGTTTTGCCAGGTTCCGGCAGGCAGCATACTGTAGTCTGTGCCTCCGAACAGTATCCAGTCGCCTTCTTTGGTTATGCCCACGGGGAAAATGTTATACTTTTCGTGATCGATGTTGTTCAGGACCGATTCAGCTGAACGCAGGGACACCTCATGCTCCGGAGAGATTCCGCCAAACAGGATGCAAACGCTTAGCTTTCTCAATGGCTGTTCCTCTTTTCGAAAAAGAATGTAGTGGCTATATCATATGCGAAAAGTCTCCGGAAGACAAGTGTATTTTAACAAAAAATTGAGATTTTAGCAGTAGAAAATCACAAGGGCAGGGTATATAATAGAAGGACAAAAGCCAGGGAACGCTTGATTCCCCCAAGGAGAAAGGAGGCCCGTGACATTGAATATAGAACTGAGTAAGAAGGAGTTCCGGCGCCTGCTGGATATGGTCTATATTGGGAATTGGATTCTCAACTCTACCCGCGGAAATGACCGGTTTGAAGACTATGACCGCGTGGAAAGCAAGCTGTTCGGCCTGTGCCGGGACATGGGCATGGGTTCGCTTGTGGAAAAGTGGGAGGGGGAGGATATTCCTTCCCGTGCCTTTGCCGACGGCGGTATTCATGAGGCCATCATGGATTATGAGGACACAGTGTTCTATGAAATTTTGGCCGAAGAGCTGGCGCGTCGGGATATGGACTATCAGCCTGTGTCCCGTGAAAATTACGACGAACTGGTGTCCCGCATGGATGACTACATCGCCGAATTTGAAGCCCACGGCACCGATAACCTGGTGCTAAGTTCCGATGGCATCTAGGGTGTATACACGCAATGCAGCGCCCCCGGCACATACTGCCGGGGGCGCCGTTTTTTATCCCAGTTTCTTTTTAATGTCGCTCAGACGGTTCAGCGCCTCATATAGTGTCTCGTCCTTCTTGGCAAAGTGAACGCGGACAATGTCGTTGACATTCTCCATGAAGAAGGAGGTGCCGGGGACGCAGGCCACGCCGACCTTCCTGGCCATTTCCACGCAGAAGTCCACATCGGATTGGCCGGGCTTTAGATACTGGCCGATATTCGCCAGGACGAAGTAAGCGCCCTGGGGATCGGTGTACTCCATGCCAATGGAGGTAAGGCCGTCTGTGAACAGCTTTTTCATATGGGCATAGTGAGCGCCGAATTCCACATAGTAGCTGTCTGGCATATCCAGCCCCACCACAGCGGCTTCCATCAGGGGAGACGGCGCACCGACAGCGTTGAAGTCGTGAAACTGCTTGATGCGGTCCATAATCGGCTTGGGCGCGATGGCGTAGCCCAGCCGCCAGCCGGTGATGGAATAGGTTTTGGACAGGGAGCTGCACGACACAGTCCGTTCCCACATCCCCGGCAGACTGTTCATGTAGGTGTGCTTGTGCCCTTCGTAGATAATATGTTCATAGACCTCGTCCATGATGGCATAGACGTCATACTTGATGCAAAGATCCGCGATGGTTTTCAGCTCCTCATAGGTGAAGACCTTGCCGCTTGGATTGGAGGGATTGCAGATCAAAATGGCCTTGACGCCGGTCCTGAACGCATCCTCAATGACGTTGGGATCAAAGTCAAAGGTGGGCGGCGTCAGGGGGATGAATACCGGCTCACAGTCGGCGAAGATGGCCTGGGCGCGATAGTTCTCAAAGTAAGGGGAGAACATGGCGATTTTGTCGCCGGGGTTGGTTAGAGCGAAGATTGTATCCACCATGGCCTCAGTGGAGCCGATGGTGACAACAATCTCCGTTTCCGGGTCCAGGGTCCGGCCCATAAAACGGCCGCACTTCCGAGCCAGTGCCTGTCGGAAGTTGGGCGCACCCATGGTGATGGGATACTGGTGGGGGCCGATGGCGCTGACCTCTGCCAAACGGTCCGTCAGCGCCTTGGGAGGATCAAAATCCGGAAATCCCTGCGCCAGGTTGATCGCGTTATACTGCAGGGCAATGCGCGTCATTCGGCGAATGACGGAATCGGTAAAATGTTCACTTTTTCTGCTCATGGGCTGCATAGGGCAGGACCTCCTATGGAATCGAAATAACAAAATTACTTTAACACATAAAATGGGAAAAGTCAACTTCTATTTCAAGGCTTCTGTCAAAACAAGTCCGGCATCCACCAGCTTTTGCAGGGATTGGAGGATGCCCAGCTTGGCGTGGTACCAAGTTAAGCCGCCCTGGAAATAGACCGCATAGGGCGGACGGATGGGCCCGTCGGCGGACAGTTCAATGGAGGAACCCTGGACAAAGGCGCCCGCCGCCATGACCACCTCAGCGTCATAGCCTGGCATGGCCCAGGGAACAGGAGTGACAAAGCTGTCCACAGGCGCCGCCGCCTGAATGCCCCGGCAGAAGGCCAGCATAGCCTCAGGAGTGCCCAGTTCCACGGCCTGAATGATGTCGTGACGGGGTTCGGTGCTGTTGGGAATGACCCGGTAGCCCAGACGCTCATAGATGTTGGCGGCAAAGATTGCACCCTTCAGCGCACCGGAAACCACCGTGGGGGCCAGGAAAAAGCCCTGATACAGCTGCGGCAGCAGCCCAAGGTTCGCGCCGACTTCCTGCCCCAGGCCGGGGGCAGACAGCCGATAGGCGCAGCGCTCCACACAGCGCTTGGTCCCGCAGATATAGCCGCCGATGGGCGCCAGACCGCCGCCGGGATTTTTAATCAGACTGCCTACGATCATGTCCGCACCCACGTCTGACGGCTCCAGTGTATCCACAAACTCGCCGTAGCAGTTGTCTACCATGACCGGAACGCCCGGCTTGACCTTTTTGCAGAAGGCAATCAGGTCTCCGATCTGCCGGACGGAGAAGGAGGGACGGGTGGCATAGCCCTTGGAGCGCTGAATGGTGATGAGCCTGGTCTTCTCACCGATAGCGTTCCGGATATTCTCATAGTCAAAGGTTCCATCGGGCAGTAGGTCCACCTGCCGATAGGAGACGCCGTACTCTTTTAAGGAACAGGGGGATTCCCGAATGCCAATGACCTCCTCCAGTGTGTCATAGGGACCGCCGGCGGGACTGAGCAGTTCGTCACCGGGAAGCAGGTTGGCGGATAGGGCCACAGCCAGCGCGTGGGTGCCGCAGGTAATCTGAGGCCGCACCAGCGCTGCCTCTGTGTGGAAGGTGTCGGCATAAACCCGCTCCAACCGCTCGCGGCCGATATCGTCATAGCCATAGCCTGTGGTGGCAGCGAAGCAGGCGGCGCTGATCCGGTTCTCCTGCATGGCGTGGAGAACCTTGGCCTGGTTATACTCCGCTACCCGGTCGATTGCATCAAAGCGCCGGCGCAACGTCTTTAGGACCGACTCGCCAAATTCATAAACCTGGGGTGCAATGCCCAGGGCTTCATACATTTCCCGCATAGTTCATCCTCTTTTTCCGCATAATAACACTATAATATAAATAAGATCCGGGCCTGTCAAGTCCGCAGTTCCGGCTCTTGCGTACCCGCTTTCGTCATGTTATGATAATGACATCTAATTCCGAAAGGTGGGCGGATGGAATGGGGGCTCCCATTTGTTATATTGTCGGCGCGGGGGAGGACTATGGGCTGGACTTCCTGCCGCGAACGGAGGACATGGTCATTGCGGCGGACGCGGGATACCGGATTGTGCAGGCGGCGGGGATACGGCCCGATGTGGTGATCGGCGATTTCGATTCTCTGGGCGCGGCTCCGGTAGGGGAGCAGATTGTCATCCTCCCCAAGGTCAAGGATATTACCGATACCTGGGCCGCTATTCAGATGGGCATGGAGCGGGGCTACCGGCGTTTTTTCCTCTATGGCTGTACCGGCGGACGGTTTGAACATACTCTTGCTAATTTGCAGACGGTGGCGGCTCTGGCCCGACAGGGTGCGGAATGCTGCCTACTTGACAAAACTCAGGTCATTACGGCGATCTCCGACGGCACGGTCCGCTTTGAACCGGAGCGGAAGGGGTTCCTGTCTGTCTTCTCCCACACAGACGAATGCACAGGCGTGACCCTGCAGGGACTCAAATATACTCTGAACAACGCCCGGCTGACCAACCGCTTTCCCCTGGGTGTCAGCAATGAATTTCTGGGGGTTCCCAGCGCTGTTACCATCGGGTCCGGTACAGCGATTCTGATTTATGACAGACTGCTGCCTCAAAGGAATTGACACGCAGCTGATTTTTCGTATATAATATCTTTTGCCCTGAATTAACAATAAGTGAGGTGAAACAGTATGGACGCAGACAGAAGTAGCGGCACAGATACGAGCCGATCGAGAATAACTGTGGCGTCCTGCTGGGTCGCCCATTCTGAATAAGCTCATTTTGTGTCTTGCTCCTGTCAAAATGAAATTTGAAAAGGAGGAAGCCTGATGAAAGAACGCACCGCTATTTTAGAAGAAACCATTGTCAAGCTGGTAGAAACCAAGAAGTATACCTCTTTGCGGGATCTGCTGGCAACGCTGAACCCGGCGGATATCGCTGACGCGTTCGGAGCGCTGACCGACCAGGCGCTGCCGCTGGTCTTCCGGCTGCTGCCTAAGGAGCTGGCGGCGGAGACCTTTGTGGAAATGGAGCAGGATCAGCAGAAGATGCTGATTAAGGGCTTCTCGGACCTGGAGCTGAAAGCCGTGGTGGAGGAGCTTTATGTGGACGATACCGTGGACCTGGTTGAGGAAATGCCGGCCAACGTAGTCTCCCGTATTTTGGCACAAGCGGACCCGGATACCCGGAAAATGATCAACGAAATCCTCAAGTATCCCGATGATTCCGCCGGCTCTGTCATGACCACGGAGTTCGTGGAGCTGCGGGCCGCCATGACCGCTGCCCAGGCCATTCAGCATATTCGGCGAGTAGCTGTGGACAAGGAAACCATCAACACCTGCTATGTCACCGACGCCACCCACCACCTCCAGGGCGTGCTGTCTATCGGCGCGCTGATTCTGGCGGACCGGGACACGCTCTGCCAGACGATCATGAACACCAATGTCATCAGTGTCCAGACCCTGGAGGATCAGGAAACCGTGGCGCGGATGCTGTCCAAGTACAACTTCGGCGCTCTGCCTGTGGTGGACGGCGAAGGCCGTCTGGTAGGCATCGTCACGGTGGATGACGCCATGGACATCATGGAGGCTGAGACCACGGAGGACATTGAAAAGATGGCCGCCATCACCCCCTCGGACCGGCCTTATTTGGCCACCGGGCCTTTGACCATCTGGAAGCAGCGGATTCCCTGGCTGCTGATCCTGATGATCTCCGCCACCTTCACGGGCTTGGTTATCACGCAGTTTGAGGACGCGCTGGCCTCATGCGCCATCCTGATCGCCTATATCCCCATGCTCATGGATACCGGCGGCAACTCCGGCTCCCAGGCCTCCGTCACCATCATCCGCGGTTTGTCCCTGCAGGAACTGCAATTCCGGGATTTGCTGCGGGTCATCTGGAAGGAGTTCCGGGTATCCTTGCTCTGCGGCCTCACCCTGGCGGTCTGCAATTTTGTAAAGCTGCTGCTGCTGGACCGGGTCGGCACACCGGTGGCCGCCGTGGTCTGCATAACGTTGCTCTTGACCGTTGTGGCCGCCAAGCTGGTGGGCTGCTCCCTGCCGATGCTGGCAAAGAAGCTGGGCTTTGACCCCGCTGTCATGGCCAGCCCCTTTATCACAACCATTGTGGATGTGCTGTCCCTTCTGATCTACTTCCAGCTGTCCACGCTGCTTTTGGGCCTTTAGTTCTTTTCCTCCCTGCGACCGCATACAGTGTTCCATACGAAGAAAATGAGGTGGAGGAATGGAACATACGGTCAACCGTATCGAGTTGCGGGGCTCTTTGGCAGAGCTGCCCGCGTTTTCACACGAAAATCACGACAAGCGTTTTTACCGCTTTACCCTGGAGACGGAGCGGCTGTCCGGCACAGTGGACCTGCTTCCGGTGATTGTGCCGGAATCGGTGCTGTGCGCCATGGACCTGAGCGGCGGCAGTATGCTGGAGATCACAGGGCAGATTCGTTCTTTCAACAGCCGGTCTGCCGCGGGGCGCAAGTTGATTATTTCCGTCTATGCCGGAACATTAGCTGCCTGTGAGGGCGAGCCGCAGAATGACGTCACTTTGTCCGGCGTCATCTGCAAGGAACCGGTCTACCGCAGGACGCCTCTGGGGCGGGAAATCTGCGATGTGATGCTGGCGGTCAACCGGCCCTATCACCGGGCAGACTACATCCCCTGCATCTTCTGGGGCCGGACTGCCGCCATGGTATCCCGATGCGATGTGGGAACGGCCTTGAATCTGACGGGCCGCCTCCAAAGCCGGGAGTATGTCAAGGTTTTGGAGGAGGGCAGTGAACGCCGCACTGCCTATGAGGTTTCCGCCATTACAGCGGAGGAACGAATGGATCATTGAAACCGGAACGATCCCTTTCGCACTCTTTGAGCGGACCGCCGGATCGAAGCGGAGATCTGCGGCAACCACTTCAAAGGGGACACAAGGTATTTTTTGAAAATTTCGTTTTTTTGAAAATGATCGGAACCATGCGGCGTTATTTCTCGTCATAATAAGTAGAAGATCTTTTTCACGCTCCGACCAAGTGCAAACAAACAGAAAGGGGAAATACCAATGAAACAGAAAAAGACCGTCCTTGCACTGCTCCTGGTTCTGCTGATTCTCTGTCTCCCGGCCTGCAGCGCATCCTCCAATGATTCTGCTGCCATTGAGAGCGATACAAATACATCCGAGTACAAGCCGGGCGCAGCGCAGGATACCACATCGGAAGCGCCGATGGAATCGGAAATTGCCTATTCAAGCGAGGCTTCAAGCGAGGAGGCCGACTTCTCCACCACCTCTGCCTATGAAGCGGGAGAACTGGACGTGGAGGTTGTGGAGGATTTTACGGAAAAAATCATCTACACCGGCTATGTCAACATCGAGACCACGGCATTTGATGCTTCCCTGACAGCTTTGGAGCGGGCCGTTACGGAAGCGGGCGGCTTTGTGCAGGATTCCAGTGTGGAGGGCTACAGCCGAACCAACAGCGATGGTACCACCACCGTGGTGGATCGCTGGGCCAGCTACACTGTGCGCATTCCCGCCGATCAGTTTGCGGCCTTCATGTCCATGACCGATGGTCTCGGCAACGTTACCAGTTCCAGCAAAAATGCGCAGAATGTGACCAGCCAGTACACCGATTATGAGGCCCGACTGGACACCCTTTACACCCAGGAGGAGCGGCTGCTGGCCATGTTGGAGGAAAGCGGCGATTTGGACAGCCTGATTGCTCTGGAGACCCGCCTGTCCGATGTGCGCTATGAGATTGAGAGCATGGAGCGGAATCTGCGAAACCTGGATCAGCAGTTGACCTATTCCACGGTGAACCTGACGCTCCAGGAGGTGGAGATCTACACGCCTACGGTCCGGATTACCCGGACCTTTGGCGAAAAGCTTTCCAACGCTTTATCCGACGGTTGGAGCGGCTTTGTCCGTGGCCTACAAAATCTGTGCATCGATTTGGCCCGTGCGCTGCCGGTTTTGGTGCTGCTGGCAGTTTTGGCAGTCTTGGCGATTGTCGTAATCCGCAAAGTCCGTAGACGGCGCCACGCCCGAAAGAATAGACCGGAACCGCCGAAGGACGAAAAAAAAGAAGCGTAAGCACACATATGACATGGTAATGATTGCCTGTCAATCATTTCCCGAATACAACCGGTCCTCGTGTCACCCTGAAGGATGACATGAGGGCCGGTTCAGCCGTGCGCTCACCGGGCGCACGGCAGTACCACCGCCGCCCTTGGGGCGGTGGTGAATAAGTGCGCCCTTTTAGGACGGGGCGGGAACTCATTGTAGTCATTATGTTGGTTTCATTCTATAATCAGAACAGTTCGACAAACCATTATTTTGCAGGATGTTAATAAGCGTTGCTTGTGGCATGGGATGCAGTGTACGCCCAAGTAACGACAAGATTCCAGAATATTCAATTTGTAGCAATGGACGCAGGCTATAAAACCCCTT
>CAYTXW010000002.1:0-34890 GCA_964441575.1 uncultured Oscillospiraceae bacterium | reverse complement strand
ACTTCAGGCCCTCGTCGGCGAACATCTTGATGGCGTTCAGCACGTCCATCTGCTTGTCCTGCATACCCTTGACCACCAGGAACAGGGGGTCAAACCACAGGTCCGTAGCTTCCATGCCCAGGGCCATGCCGCGGTCCAGCATATGGTGGCAATGGTTCATGCGCTCCTCATTGTCTTTGGCAATGCCGTCGGCAGAGCAGAGAGCGATAACAATGGCGTCGTTGGCAGCGGCCAGATCAATGTTGCTGATACGAGAACCGGCATCGGCGGAATTGATAATGGGTTTGCCGTTGGCGCGGTTATACACAGCGATACCGGCTTCAATGGCCTTTTTGTTGGCCGTATCCAGCGCCAGCGGCACATTATTGAAGTTCTCCTGCAGCAGCTTGACCGCCCAAGTCATCAGCTCAGGGCCGTTGGACTCGGCGGGGCCGATGTTGACGTCCAGATAGGTAGCGCCAGCGGCGATCTGCTCGGCGGCTCGCTTCAGAATCGGCTCGGGGTTCATGGTGTTCATGGCCTCGCGGATGACAGGGCTGATGCAGTGGATACGTTCGCCGATGGTGACGAACTTGTTGCTCTCCACGTTGCGGGACTTGTATGTGACCTTCTTGTCGTTGACAAAGACATCCTTGACCTCGATGGCAGGGATGGACGCGGCAATCTTGGCAAAGTCCAGCGGCGCGTCAGCCTTAACCTCTTCCTTCTTCTCGGTGACGGGGGCCTTGGCGGCAGCCACAGCGGCAGCAGCCTTCTCATGCTCGCCGTCCTTCAGGAACTTGACGATCTCAACGGCCTCTCGGGTACCAACGACCACGTTCCACTCCGGCAGCTTGTCCTGGATCTCTCCCTTCATGACAGCAACCTTGCCGGGAATAACCAGTGTGCGGCTGTTGATCTTGCTGGAGATCTCATACTCGTCAAAGAACTTCTTGACCGTGGATGAGGAGAATTTACCCGCAGCCCAAGCGGTCAAAACGGACATACCGGAGGCATCGGTAATCAGCAGGTTGACAGGGATTTTGGAGCGTTCGATTTCGCCGGAAACCAGGAAGTAGGTCAGGGCAAAGTCCACGGTCATCATGCAGGGATCGTCGGGGGTAGCGCCGTTCATGGGGTAAATGCCGGGGGCGACCTTCATGGGCTTCTGGGGGTCCGTATAAATATTCTGGCGCAAGCCGTACAGCGGCAGAGCCTCGGCGTAGGTCATATTCTCCATGACAATGATGGAGCCATATTTCAGAGTAAACAGGGCGGCGTAGGCTGTTTGCAGATGCAGATCACCCTTGGCCAGCTTGGCCACGTTGACGATGGAGGGATAGCCGAAGGTGCGGTCTCCGTCCTTCAAGGCGGCGCGGCGGACCATGACGGCGTTGGCCAAGGTCTCCTTGGCAGTGGGCGCGGTAACATCCAGAACCAAGTTCTTGTTGCCGGCCTTCTCCAGAGCGGTGACAGTGTCATGCAGTTCCTCAATGGAGGCACCCTTGACGCCCAGTGCGGCGCCGGCGGCGGTTGCGATGGCGCTCATTTCCGCGAAGTTGTCCTTGTTCGCGCCGTTCAGAATGGGCTTGGAGTCCTTGACGGCATCCACAGCGGCCTTGGCAACCTCTAAATTTTCGGTGTCGATGATGACGGCGCGGCCGGCATCCACAGCCTGCTTGCACAGCTCCACGGCGCGGGCTGCATCACCCTTCCCGTCGTGGACCAGAACAAACTCCACATACTCGCGCTCGCCAATGCGCTCATAGTCCACCTTGGCCACATCGGCCAGCTTAGCGTTGACAGCTTCCGGTTCCATGCAGGTACAGACAGGTACGGCGAAACGGTTGCGGGAAACCAGCGTCTTCTCGTGGCGGAACAGGACGGTCTCGCCTCCGAGCTTGATGTCGTTGCCCACAGCAATGGTCTTCATAGGGGGCGCGGTGGCCTCGCTCAGCAGGGCCTTGGCCTCCTCGGACATGTGGGGACACTTATCGATAGGCACGGCGCCCTGGGCAACCTTCATACAGAAAGCCATACAGGTGGGGCTGCCGCACTGCTTACAGTTGGTTTTGGGGGAAAGCTTGAAAATATCCAGACCTTTGACTGCCATAGTATGTACTCCCTCCTTCTTAAATCAGCGCGTCGATCATGGTGGAGATCGCCGCGATGGCTGCGGGATGCCGCATAATAACAGCATCGGAGCCGCCGGCCAGGCAGGCCGCCGCGGTGGTGATTTCCATTTCCACGCCGCGCTCTTCCTGGCTTCCCCATTCGGGCATATCCGCTTCTGACATTACCGCTTCCTTCACGCCCCAGGTGTCGGGGGACACGGGGGTCATAATGGGCATTTGCAGCTGGGCGTCTCCCTGCTGCAGCGCGGCCGCCTTGATGCGGTCCAGGGTGGAGGCAACATACTCATAGCCGTAACCGGCGGCGGCGGAACCGGCGTTCATGACGATGGAGCCGGCGGGTACGCCCAGCTGGGTCATAACGGTGTTCAGCTGCTTGGCCAGGTTGATGTCCACAGCGGATTCCGCGCCGACCTTCTGATTGTAGGCCAGGCCGGCGGAAGCGCCGACAGTCTTGTAGTTTTCTTCACGGGCGGACAGAACCAGAATGTTCTTGCCTGCCAGGGCTTCTGCCACCTTGCTGAATAGCTCCGCGTCCTTGTCTACGTTCTTGCAGCCCATGATGACCAGGGGCATATCCGTAGTTTCGGAAACGACCTTTGCCAGCTCGACGCACTCCTCCACAGACTTATTCCGTCCGTTTGGATCGGCGCCTTCCAGGTGGAGGCAGATGAAGGATGCGCCGGGCATGGACTCGGCCCGTTTGGCCATATCAGCCACCGTGACACAGCCCGCATAGAAAGCCTTCATGCCCTCAGTGGTGCAGATTTCCATCCCCTCATCGGAAATCTCCACGCCGATCTTGGGCTTGTTTTCGATGGGCGCATCGAAGGTGTAGAACGGCAGGACATTCTGTCCGCCAAGGACCGTCGCCTTGTCACCGGTGCCGAGGGTGACGGCGTTGATCTTGGCATTGAACGCCTGCTTTTTGGGTACGAAAGACATGTTTGTAATCCCCCTTGTTAAAATTACTTACAAATTGAGCTTGCGCATGATCTCATGCAGGGCTGCCTTGACTGGTGTGTTGTCCGGCACCTTGGAGCTGGGCTTGCCGTCGCAGTCATACTGGAACACAAGCTCATCCTGGGGCAGGACGCCCAACAGCGGGAGGTCATGCTTTTGAATTTCTTCCATAACGCCGGGATTCAATTCCCCCCCCGGCGCACGGTTGACAATGAGTTGTAAATTGGTGGGCTTCAGATCCAGATCCTTAATCATCTCTGCAATGCGGGCCACGGCCTGAATCCCGCGGCGGGAGCAGTCGGAGATCAGCAGCATGGTGTCCACATGCGGCAGCGTTCCCCGGCTGATATGCTCCAGGCCCGCCTCGTTGTCGATGACCATGTAGCGGTAATTCCCCGCGTACTTGTCCACCTGGGCCTTCAGGACACCGTTGACAAAGCAGTAGCAGCCCTTGCCCTGGGTCCGGCCCATGACCAGCATGTCAAAGTCGTCCTCCTCCACCAGCGCGGAGGAGAACTTCATATCGGCATATTCGGCCTTGGTCATATTCTTGGGCATAGTACCCTTCAGCTCCGCCTGGGCCATTTCCTCGCGGATATCACCCAAGGTAATCTCGACCTCGACGCCAAGAACCTCATTCAGATTGGAATTGGCGTCGGCGTCCACAACCAAAACCGGACCTTTTTTCTGCTTGCACAGATAATCGATTATCATGCCGCAGGTCGTGGTCTTGCCCACGCCGCCCTTTCCGGCCACTGCGATGGTATGTGTCGGCATTCAAAATGCGCTCCTTTGGTGCAAATTGACAATCTCGAAACGGGCGCACGACTTCCCTTTCGATATAGAAATATCGTATCACACTTCCTCAGGAAATACAAGACCAATCTGTCCTGTTTTGCAGCATTTCCGAGAAAAAAATTCAAATTTCCGTGAAGAGAAACTTCTGCGTGATACCGGCAGTGTTGGCATATATGTTGAACCGTCCGGGGCCGGGGACATCCACAGTCAGCTCCACGGACTTCCCCTTTAGAATGCTGCGAACATAGGCCGCCGGATCGTCGGTCTCCACTTCCTCAAAGAACACATCGCGCATCTGGTTGTTCGCGCACTGGTTCTCGATCTCCCGGACCATTTCGTACTGTTTCACGCCTTAGTCTCCCGGACGATGGCCATGCCGCCCACCAGGTCCACCATGACCAGCTGGCCCACAACCACCATCTCCCGCTCCATCAGGTCGGTCAAAAGCACCTGTCCCTCCTGCACATCAATGCGCTGGACATTGGACATCACAATATTCTCCGGCTCCTTGGAGCCATTATAAACAGTTGAAAGGCACATGGTAATTCGCTCCTTTTATAATCAGAATACAAATTTAGTGTTGATCGGTCCGCCGCCGGCCGGCAATCCGTTCCGGCTGCCTCATCTATCGATCAACGCACGGTTTTCGTTGTCAATGATCCTGCATCGCCGCCAGAATGGTGCGAAGCCGCAGATTGCCCTTTTCAAAGTCGCTGACAGCCAGCATGACCTGCTCATAGGCGGTCTTGTCGCCCAAATCGCCCAGCTTCTTGGCCAGCTCCGCCAGTTCGTTGGCGTGGGCGGTGTTGTGGTTGACCATATACTTCATGAGCGCCGTCAGCTCTTCCCTCGGCGTATGGTCCCCGCAGCCGCCGCAGGCGGCACAGCTGTCCGCCGCGCAGTCATTGGAATGGGCGTGGTCATGATCATGATCGTGGGTATGGGTCGCGTCATCCTGGATATGGGGATGCTCATGAGTCCCTTCATGATCCAAATGCATAAAAATCATCCTTTCTTATCTCGCCGGAAAACGGTCTTATTTTGATGCTATTATACTCGTTTTTTCCCCACTTGTCATCTACTTGGGGAAACTTACCAGTAAATACATACGAAGGCACAGGCTATGCCCATCCCGTCCTCACGTCCGCCTGTCTCATAAGCCGCAAATGGCCGTCCCCCCGGCGAATCGATTGGCATCCTGACATTCATCCTCAATTCCATTCGCGGCTGCCGGTCTTGTTTTCATGTGGCGAACCGCTTTTTTCATTCTTTTCACTTGCAAATCCCACTCACGGAGGGTACTATAAAATAACAAAAGCGAATCAAACGCCCATCGTGCGGAAAAGTGTCTTTTTCATCCTTGATTCGCTTTATCAAGCAAAACAGGCAGGAGGAACATGTCATGCAGGCACCGACATTGGTGATTATGGCTGCCGGGATGGGCAGCCGGTTTGGCGGGTTGAAGCAGATGACCCCCGTAGACCCTCAGGGACACTTTATTATGGATTTTTCCATTTTTGACGCCGTTCGCGCCGGATTCGGCAAGATCGTCTGCGTCATCAAGGAAGAGATGCATGAGGGCTTTGAGGAAAAGATCGGGCGGAGGCTCCGGCCCCATGTGGAACTGCAATACGCCTATCAGCGTCTGGACAAACTCCCGGCGGGCTTTGCCATTCCCGAGGGCCGTGTGAAGCCCTGGGGTACAGCTCACGCGGTACTCTGCGCTGCGCCGGAGGTGGACGGTCCCTTCGCTGTCATCAACGCCGACGATTTCTACGGTCACGCGGCTTTTCAGGCCATTGCCGCATTCCTGCGGGCGGACCGCGCCCCCTCCGAGCAGGCCATGGTGGGCTATGCGTTGGAAAACACCCTGACAGAAAACGGCTCTGTTTCCCGCGGCATCTGCCAGGTGGACGCACGGGGCTATCTCCGCGGCATTGCGGAGCGGACCCACATCGAACAGCGCCCCTATGGCGCGGCCTACACCGAAGACGGTGAGACCTTTACCGATCTGCCCAAGGGGACCGTAGTTTCCATGAACTTGTGGGGCTTCCAGCACGGGGTGCTGGACCGTCTGGATGGGATGTTTCGGGAATTTCTCACGGAGGCCCTCCCCCGCAATCCCCAAAAGGCGGAATTTTTCCTGCCTTCGGTCTCCGGACGGATGCTCCAGGACGGAACCGACACGGTGCAGGTTCTGCGCACCAACGCCCGGTGGTACGGCATTACCTACAAAGAAGATCTGCCCGGCGTCGCAGCCGCCATCGCGGGCATGAAAGCCCAGGGGCTGTATCCGGAGCAGCTTTGGAGCACGATTCCCATTCCCGCACAACTCCGGCTTCACAGTCATGAAGGCTCCAATACGTCAACGTGCGGTATCCCCGAGACAGTACGGAGGACTTGAAGCCCGGCCGGGTTCCGGCCCGCAATCCCGTGGGCTGCTATGTGAAATACTTCACCCTGCCGGACACCTTTTCCGGATGCGCCGGCGTATCTGCTTCCTACGGATATCTGCATCTTCCGTTTCTCCTTCCGGGCCATAGGCCCCATTCAGAATTCCGATTGAAAAAGACCGTTAAAAGGAATATAATCGGATTCGAAAAGAGGTCTTTGAAAATGAATAACGAACTGACTACTCAGGATATCCAGAAAATGCAGCAGGAGCTGGACTACCGGCGCATCGAGCTGATGCCCGAGCTGCTGGAGGAGGTCAAGCGCACCCGCGCCTTTGGCGATCTGAGCGAAAATTTTGAATACAAGGCCGCCAAGCAGGCCCAAAACCGCAACAAGAGCCGCATCCGCTACTTAGACCGAATGATAAAATCCGCCACGGTCATTGAGGACAGTTCCAAGGCAGACGAGGTCGGCCTGTTCGACAGGGTGGAGCTGTACTTCGAGGATGACGACGAGGTCCAGACCATCCAGGTTGTCACCACGGTCCGCTGCGACCCGTTGAACGGGCGCATCAGCAAGGAATCTCCCATGGGCAAGGCCCTTCTGGGTAAAAAGCTGGGCGACCGCTTCCAGGTGGCCGCCAACGAACACTACAGCTATTTTGTGCAGGTCCGGTCTATCACCAAGGATGCCGATGACGGCTCCGCGCCGATTTTGTAAATTGGAACTGCAATGCTTTTCAAATCAATACCGCGTCCGGCGGCTCGCCGAGGAAGCCGCGGACATCGTTTCGGCACTTTACAGGCAAAACCCGCTTTTTATGCATACTGTCCGCCGTTCGTCACAGTCGGCGGAATTCGCCGCGATATGTGTGCCCTGCCGCTTTGCAAAAGCATGGATGACAAGTATTACATCGGCTATTTTGAAAATGGGTGCCTGATCGCAGTGATGGATTTAATTGACGGTTATCCCAACGCCGGGACGGCCTTCATCGGTTTTTTATGACCGATCTCTCCGTTCAGCGCCGGGGCATCGGAACCGAAATCATCCGCGAGCTTTGCGGCCATCTGCAAAAGCAGCAATACGCGGCGGTCCGGCTCTGCTGAGTTAAGGGAAACCCGCAGAGCGCTGGCTCCTGGCGCAAAAATCACTTTCTGAAAACCGGCGTGTCCTATGACACGGACGGCTACGCAGTAATTGTTGCAGAGAGAAATTTATCGGCAATTGAGGTGGAAACATGAACTCATTCATCAAAGGCATGGACGTCTCCTCCCTTCTGGAGGTGGAGGAATGCGGCGGAACCTTTTCCGATCACGGGACTCCTGGCAGCGCACTGCAAATTCTGAAGAACTACGGTATGAACCTGGTGCGCCTGCGGCTCTGGAACGACCCCTACACCGAGGACGGCGAAACCTACGGTGCGGGGACCAACGATCTGCCCCGGACCATGATCCTGGCCCGCCGTGCTAAACAGCTTGGCGTTGGCTGGATGCTGGACTTCCAGTACAGCGACTTCTGGACCGACCCTGGCAAGCAGCTTCTCCCCAAGGCCTGGCGCGGCAAAAGCGAGAGCGAGGTAGCGCAGGCGGTCTACGACTACAGCCGTTCCGTTCTGACGGTCCTGCGGGAATCCAATTTGCTACCCGCCATTGTCTCCGTTGGCAACGAACTGTCCTCCGGCCTCCTGTGGCCTTATGGAAAGCACCCTAATTTTGACGCCATCGCCCTGTTTTTAAGCGCGGGTATCCGGGCTGTCCGGGAGATTTCCCCCGCCATTCCCGTCATGATTCATCTGGACAACGGCTGCCGCAACGGTCTGTTCCGCGACTGGCTGGACCGCTACTTTGCCGCCGGCGGCAGCAACTTTGATTACATCGGCATGAGCTACTATCCTTTCTGGCACGGGACCATGGAAGCCCTGCGGGAGAACATGAACGATCTGGCCCTGCGCTATCACAAGGACATGGTTGTCACCGAAACTGCCGCCGGATTCACTCTGGAGGACTACCAGCCCTATGAGCAGCTGCCCGATAACCGCCGCGTGGGCATGGCCGCCAACAGCAGCACCGTGGAAACTGTACTTTACCCCATGACTCCGGCGGGCCAGTGCCAGTTCATGACTGAGCTGATTGAGACCATCCGCCAGGTCCCGGAGGGACACGGCAAGGGCTTTGTCTACTGGGAACCGGCTTGGATTCCCGTCCCCGGCAGCGAATGGGCCAACGAAAAGGGCCGTGCTTATCTGAACGAACCCCGCCTTGGCGGAAATGAGTGGGCCAACCAGGCCCTGTTTGACTACGATGGCCGTGCCCTCCCCGCCTTGGAGATCATCCGGGCAGGCTAACAGCTGCGGCTGTTCGCCGCCCGTGCGGTGGTTATCTGAAGCAATAAAGCCAACGCATTTCCTTTCTGGATGCGTTGGCTTTGCGCTGATTATGAAACTCCCGCCGCCAGTGACAGCGGCTCGGAAATATGCTCCTCCAGAAGGTGGGGACGCTCCAGCATATAGCGGATCAGGTTCAAAGACCGTGCAAAATAGAAGCCGTCGGCGATGCGTTCATCCAGCGTCACTGTCATATCCAGAATATCGCGTTCGGCCTCGCTGCCATCGGGCATTTTGCGGGTCTCCTTGTGGGCGGTTCCAATCGTCACCATGATGGAACAGGTGCCGTAGTTGCTCAGATGGTGATAGGGTGCGCCGCAGCCTATGCTGCCCAGATTGGCCAGAAGCACCGTGGAATAGTTGGGGTCCCCTGCCGTCAGGGCTGCGGGCATGACGCCGTGATACTCCAGCCGCCGGATCACCGCAAACAATAGATTTAAGATGCAACGGGGCAGTTTGCCGACCAAATCCATGGTCTTATCCAGGTCGTTGGAGCCGTCCTTCCGCACCCGTTCCACATCACCGAGAATCAGCTTGGAAACCGTGTCCAAGGTCATATCCGGCTTGACCTTCATGAACATCAGGGATTCCTCCGCTGTGTCCTTAAACTCCCGCTTGACCACAAAGGACAGAGTGATGTCCTTCCGCTGCCAATACCTGCGGCCCGCAATGAAAATATTCAGCTTGGGCCGCAAATAAATGGTACGCGCCACCGCCGTGCAGATAGCGTGGAACAGCTTTAGGTGCAGTCCCTCCTCTCCATTGCGGCGCTTGATGTAGCTGCAAAGCTCCGTCACATCAAAGGATTCGTTCATGGAGACCTCGGCTTCCGTGCGCTTGGGCATCATGTAAGGGATAATGGAATGAAAAGGATCCACTTCCATAATCCGAAAAGCATCGCGTCGTTCTCTTCTTGCCATTGATTCTTCCTCCAAAGTTTCCCTCTTTTTATAAAAACCGTATATGCAGTGCCTCACGCAGGCACGGCATATACGGTTATTATAGCAGATTTTCTGTCGGTGTAAAGCCAAAAAGCTTCCAATCGACGGATTTTGCGTCACAGCACACTCTTTTGAATGATCCCCGCACCGGCGGCGTTCATGGCTACATGGCAGGCAATGCTGCAAGGCAGCTCCACATAGGAAACCGGAAACCCGGGAAATTCCGCCTGAATCATCTGCCGCCAGTCCTCCGCCTGCGCCGCGCTTTCAAAGGTCCCCGCTGTTTCAATCTGCAGCTGCTCGTCCGGGGCCGCTCCAAACCGCGTGGCTCGATCCTGTCTCATCGCCTCGATCATCTTTTCGGCGGCATGCTTCATTCCTCGGACTTTAGCGAAGGCATCCAGCTTATCGCCCTGAATGGTCAGGACCGGCTTCAAATTGAGGATCGTGGCAAATGCCGCCGCAGCAGGCGTAATTCGTCCGCCTCTTTTCAGATACTCCAGTGAATCCACCGTGATATAAATGCTTGCGTCATAGGCATGGGCCTCCAAAAAAGCCTTGATTTCCATTCCATTCTTTCCTTGCTCTGCAAGCCGCCGTGCGCAGTAGACCGATTCCATCTGCGTGACGGAGATTCGATGGTTGTCCACCACATGCACTTTCCCCGGATAATCGGCGGAAAGCTGCACCGCAGTATGACACGAGCCGCTCAGCCCGCTGGACATGGGGATATAAACGATCTCGTCATATCCCGCCCGCAGAATGCCCTCCCAAAATTCCAGAAGCTGTCCCGGTGACGGCTGAGAAGAGGAAACGTCTTTATGCTGCCGCATGGCCTCATAAAGCTGCGCATTGTGGATATCGATACCCTCCAGATACATTCGGCCTTCCACAATCACGGGCATCGGCAGGACAAAGACGTCCGGCTGCTGCGTTGTTTCTTGGAGCATGCTGCTGTTGGTATCCGTCGCAATTGCAATTTTCATTGTTTCCATTGGCCTTTCTTTCTGTTCATGAATCATCATGAAGCAATTATAACCCATCCGGATCTGATGTGGCGTATATTGAAAGCGATTTGCAAAGCTTATCCAAGGAAACTAAATTCCAGTCAAATATGCAGACAAGTCAAAATAACTCTTGCCAATGGTAGCTTGACACATACCGCATCCGTCATATCAGAACACCCCGGCATCCCCCGGTCTAAGGGAAAAACAAGGCATTTAGCGCCTCAGCTTTCGCTTGTTCCCCTTTGCATCCACCACATAGGTATTGTCCAGCTGCGCAGTCAGGCTTGCTTTTACAGTGGCGATGTATTCCCGCCGCAGCGCGTCCTGCTCGGCTTTTTCTTCTTCCGTCAGTCCCTTGGATTTGGACTTCCGGGCCAGGGCATTGATGCGGTCAATTTTCGCTTGTTCCATGCTGATCACCTACAGATATCGTTGAATCGTAATCGAAATTCGGTCCTTCTTGGTGCGTCCGCCGACCTGAGACAAAATCAGCTTCCCAAAGCCACGGGCAGACACCTTGTCCCCCTCTGCCAGCAGCTTATCCGGCTTCACGCAGGGCAGATCGTTGAGGGAAACCCTGCCGGTCTCGATCAGCGCCGAAGCCTTGCCGCGGGCCATGCCGAAGCCGGAGCCGACAACGCTGTCAAGACGGAGCGAGGAGACAGTATCGCGGATTATCTTCACGGTTTTCTGTGGGATTTGCAGCACCTCCAGCGGAATCTGCTCCACATGGAGCTTGGTGTGGCCTGCGCTGCAAAAATTTTGCAGCACAAAGGAAAGAATCTCCCTTGTCACCAAGAAATCGCAGATTCCGGTTCCCACATAGATATCTCCGACGGTCTCCCGCTTGATTCCACAGGCCATCAGCGCTCCCAAAAAGTCCCGGTGGGTCAGCACGTCCTTTTCAAAATAAGTGGCCCGTGCGGCAGCAATGGGGCCGTCCTCTCCCGTCAGCCAGTCCGGCTCCAGATAGTCCGGCAGCCAGCAGCACACGGCCCGCTCTGCCTCCGGACCGCCGCCATAAAAATACAGGGTCAGGTCCGGCAGCAGGCGGCGCGTCAAGAACTGCTCCCTGGGGGATAGAAATCCGGTAACGCCGGGGATGTTCTTGCGCTCCGCTCCGGTCAGCCGGTCATAGAGCTTGGCGAACAAGAGCCGGTCTTCCTCATTCTCCGCCACTTTCGAAATCTGGGTCTGCTTGTCCATGGGGGCCTCCTTGGGATTCGAGTCTTTTCCATTATCTATTTTCCATTCTCAAATGTCAATCAGAAACTTGTGACAATCGGAATTTTGTATTATACTAGAGCAAATGAGGAAAGGCAGGCTTGCATATGAAGGTTTTGGTCATTGGCGGCGGTGCCAGCGGGATGATGGCTGCGCTGACGGCGGCGGAGGATTCCGGCAATCAGGTTACGCTGCTGGAGCGGCAGAGCCGCGTAGGGCGGAAGCTGCTGGCCACAGGCAACGGGCGGTGCAACCTGACAAACCTAAATGCAGGGCCGGACCGCTATCACGGTCAAAATCCCGCCTTTGCGCGGCAGGCGCTGGCTCGATTCTCTGTGGCGGACACCTTGGAATTCTTTCACTCTCTGGGGCTTTTAACGGTTTCGGAGGACTCCGGCCGGGTTTATCCCTTCTCCGACCAGGCCAACAGCGTGGTAGACGTGCTGCGGTTTGCACTGGAGCGGCGAAACGTGACGGTCCGGTGCGGATGTGAGGTGCTGTCCCTGGGCCAAAAGGCCAGAGGCTACAGCGTGAAGACGGCGGATGAATCCTTTTACGGGGATAAGGTCATAATCGCTTGCGGCGGCGCTGCGGGCGGCAAGCTGGGCGGCACAGAGCTGGGATACCGGCTTTTAACATCCATGGGCCACCATATGACGGACCTCCGACCCTCCCTGGTGCAGTTGAAAACCGGCGCATCCACCCGTGCCTTGAAAGGCATCCGCACCGATGCGGGACTGACCCTCAAGCGGGATGGCCGCACGGCGGCACAGGCAGCCGGAGAAATCCAGTTTACCGATTTCGGCGTCAGCGGTCCTGCGGTATTTGAAATCTCCCGGGAGGCGGCACGGGGCGGCGACCTGATGCTGCTGCTGGATTTGCTGCGGCCCTGGACGGAGGCGGAAGTGCAAGCTCTGCTGGCACAGAAGCGGCAAGCCGCTCCCGCGCAGCCCTTGGAGGACTTTTTGACCGGTATGCTCCACAACCGACTGGGGCGGGTGGGAGTAACCACCGCCGGTTTGGATCTGGCCAGACAGGCCGGGACCCTCTCAGACCGGGAGCTGGCAAGCCTGAGCCGGCACCTCAAGCACTTCCCCCTTTCCGTCACCGGTGTACTGGGATTTGACCAGGCCCAGGTGACTGCTGGCGGTATACTGACGAGCGAATTCCGGCCGGACACTTTGGAAAGCCGTCTCTGCCCCGGTCTGTTCGCGACCGGGGAGGTTTTGGATATCGACGGCGACTGCGGCGGCTACAACCTACAATGGGCCTGGAGCTCAGGCCGGACCGCCGGAATGCTCGGGAAGCTATGAGCCGGTTTTTTATCTGTCTGCGCATGCGGACACCATCATGTTGAATGTTCCGTTTATAAGGAGTTTGACTATGCTTCGTATTCGTGATCTGTCCCTCGCGCCGGGGGACTCCTTAAACCGCCTGGTGCAGCTGGCGGCTAAACATCTGCGCTTGCGGGAACATGAGATTCTGCAGCTGCACATCCGCAAGAAATCCATTGACGCACGGAAAAAGCAGGATATTCGGATCATCTACACAGTGGATGTGGAAATAAAAGGAAAAGAGGAAGCGCTTCTCAGGCGGCTGCGGGACCCAAAGGTTTCTTTGGCGGAGGACTATGTCTATCAGGTTCCGCTTCCGGCGGCGAAGCCGGAGCAGCGGCCTGTGGTGGTGGGCTTTGGGCCTGCGGGCATGTTCACGGCGCTGGTGCTGGCCCTGGCGGGGATGCGGCCCATCGTGCTGGAGCGGGGTCTGGACGCCGCCGCTCGACAGGCTAAAGTTGCGGAGTTCTGGCAAACCGGAAAGCTGGACCCCCAGTGCAACGTCCAGTTTGGCGAGGGCGGCGCGGGAACCTTCTCCGACGGCAAGCTGAACACCGGCACCAAAAATGAGCGCTGCCGCTGGGTTCTGGAGCAGTTTGCCGATGCCGGGGCGGGCGGCGAAATTCTGTTTGACGCGAAGCCACACATCGGCACGGATGTGCTGATCCGGGTGGTCCAGCACATCCGGGAACGCATTTTGGACTTGGGCGGCGAGGTACGCTTCGGGGCAAAGCTGACGCAACTGGTCTTGGACAGCGGGGCTCTGACTGGGGTACGCTATATTCAAAATGGACACGAGACGCTGCTCTCCTGCCGTCAGGCCGTCCTTGCCATCGGCCACAGTGCCAGAGATACCTTCCGGCAGCTGCTGGACCAGGGCATACCCATGGAACCGAAACCCTTCTCCATGGGCGTGCGAATCGAGCATCCGCAGGCGCTGGTGGATCAAGCCCAGTACGGCCCCTTTGCGGGACATCCTGCATTGCCGCCGGCGGACTACAAGCTGAATGTGCGGGTCCCCGCCGGGTCCGCCTACACCTTCTGTATGTGTCCCGGTGGCCATGTGGTGGCCGCAGCCTCCGAGGAGGGCCGCGTTGTCACCAACGGCATGAGCAACGCGGCCCGGGACGGAAAAAACGCCAACGCGGCCCTGCTTGTCACACTGCTGCCGGAGGATTTCCCCGACTCATCTGTTCTGGGTGGAATGCTGTGGCAGCAGGAGATCGAAGCGCGGGCATTTGAGGCGGGCGGCGGAAACTATCACGCACCCGCGCAGCTGGTGGGCGATTTCCTCGCACGGAGGCCCAGCACGGCTTTGGGCCGCGTACAGCCCACCTACCGCCCGGGTGTTGCCCTCTGCGACCTCCATCAGGTTCTCCCCGCCAAGCTGACGGCGGTTCTGGAGCAGGCCCTGCCGGAACTGGACAAGCGGCTGCACGGCTTTGCGGACCCGGATGCGGTCATGACCGCGCCGGAAACCAGGAGCTCCTCCCCGGTCCGCATTCTGCGGGATGAGACGAAGCAATCGTCCGTACAAGGTCTATACCCCTGTGGCGAGGGCGCGGGCTATGCCGGTGGAATCATGTCTGCCGCTGTGGATGGAATGCTCTGCGCTGAGGCGGTCATTCAGAGCTGCTGACGGCGAGTCGTTCCTTTATCCGTCATAATGTATCGATAGTGAAATATTTTAATTGACATTTTCGAAAAAAACGGTATATTAAAAGTAGTTTTTCAAATTTTTTAAAAATCCGATTGGAAAGGCCGGGTCATGTGAAAAAGCTGGGAATCCTGCTGATACTACTGTTCTGCCTGGGCGGATGCGCCGGGTCTCAGGCACAGGAGGCAGAGTTTTTCGCCATGGATACTGTGATTTGGCTGCAAGCCTACGGGCCTCAGGAAGCGCTGGAGCAGGCAAAGGCAGAAATTCTGCGGCTGGATCGGCAGCTTTCCATTGAGGGCGCGGACAGCGAGATTGCCCAGCTGAACCAGACCGGCAGTTACACGCTCTCAGCGGAAACTGCCGCACTGCTTCAGCAAGCTCTGGATATTTCCCGCGCCACCGGCGGTGCCTATGACTGCACCATCCAGCCGGTGGCTGCTCTGTGGGGCTGGTATGGGGACGCGCCCGCCGTGCCGCCGCAGGAGGCGCTGGACGCGGCCATGTCCCTGGTGGATTATCGCGCCGTCACGCTGGACGGTGACGTTGTCGTCTTTGCGCTGGAGGGCATGGGCATCGACCTAGGCGGCATTGGCAAGGGCTATGCGGCAGGATGCGCCGCACAGGTCCTGCGGGACGCGGGTGTCACCTCTGCCTGCCTCTCCCTGGGCGGCAATGTGCGCGTAATCGGCGCAAAGCCAGACGGCAGCGTCTGGAACATCGGCGTTGCAGATCCAGCCTCTCCCGCCGATTATTTGGCTACCCTCTCTGTGACAGACTGCGCAGTGGTGACTTCCGGCGGCTACAACCGGTACTTTGAAGAGAATGGACATCGCTGGCATCACATTCTGGACCCCCGCACCGGCTATAGTGCGGAAAGCGGTCTTTCTTCCGTCACCATTGTTTCGAAGGATGACACTCTGGCCGACGGTCTCTCCACCGCTCTGTTTGTCATGGGTCTGGAGGACGCCTGCCAATTTTGGCGGGACGCTGTCTATGATTTTGAAGCGGTTCTGATTGCGGATGATGGGCATATCTTTGTGACAGAGGGGCTGCAAGACAAGCTTACCTGTGACAGCGCATATCAGATTGTGACGCGGTAGCGGAAATCGTTTTGCGCATAATCGGCCGTTTCCCGGGTAATTCGGCCGCTTGATCTGCATTGTCAATTTTGAATTTATCCATTGATCCGGGGTGGTCTTCCTGACAACCAAACGTTGGCTGCTGATTTTCGGCGCCGTGGCGTTGCTCTGCGCGGGGCTGCTGCTTTGGCAGCGGCTGACGCCCAAGGGGCCGGTGGTGACGGTCTCGCAGGACGGCGCGGTCATCTATACCATCGATCTCTCCAAGGTCCATGAGCCGTATCAGCTGACAGTAGAAGGCCCGGAGGGCTATAACATTTTGGAAGTCACACCGGAGACTGTATGGGTTCGGGAGGCGGACTGCGGCAACCAGATCTGCGTTCACCATGGGCCTTTGACGCAAAATGGCACCCCGATCACCTGTCTTCCGCACCGTCTTGTAATTCGGTGGGACACGCCATGAGTAAAACAAAACGACTGACCCTTTTGGCTGCGCTGACTGCCGCTGCCCTGTGCGTCTTTGTCCTGGAGGCGCAGCTTCCGCCACTGACGCCGGTTCCCGGTATCAAGCTGGGGCTTGCTAATATTTTTACCCTGTTTGCTCTGTATGCGCTGGATGCCAAGGCCGCGTTGGCTGTGCTGTTGGTCCGCGTGGTGCTGGGCAGCTTTGTCACCGGGCAGATCTCCGCCATGGGTTATTCTCTCAGCGGCGGGTTGCTGTCTTTTTTGGTTCTGCTGGCACTCCATCGCCGCATCCCGGCGAGGCAGCTCTGGGTGCTGAGCGTATTGTCCGCCGCCGCCCACAATTTGGGTCAGCTGCTGGTGGCCAGCGTGGTCATGAACAGCATGGCCATTTTTTGGTATGCCCCAGCGCTAATTTTGTCGGCCATTGTAACCGGTGCGTTCACTGGTCTGGCCGCTCAGCTAACGCTGCGTCAGATAAATCAGATTTTCCCCAAGTAATGAATTATAAGAGAACAGGAGATGAAGTCATGGCACTGAGAAAACTCCAAGGCGTTCATGTGCCACACCGAAAGAACACGGCGGATATGCCATCGGTCAAGATGGACTGTCCTTCCGTGGTCTCGATTCCCATGTCCATGCACATTGGCGCGCCGGCCAAGCCTTTGGTAAAAGTCGGCGACCATGTCAAGCTGGGACAGAGAATTGCGGAGGCGGGCGGATTCGTATCCTCCCCCGTACATGCGTCAATCTCAGGCAAGGTGAAAAAGATTGACGATGTCATGCTCTCCAACGGCAGGCATGTACCGGCCATCGTCATTGAATCCGATGGTCTGCTGGAGCGGTATGAGGGACTGGAACCGCCCGTAATCAACAACCAAACGGAATTTTTGCAGGCACTGACTGACAGCGGCATTGTCGGTCTGGGCGGCGCGGGCTTCCCCACCGCCGTCAAGCTGACGGTAAAGAACTTAAGTCAGGTCGAAGCCGTCATCGTCAACGGCGCGGAGTGCGAACCATACATCACTTCCGATACCCGCACCATGCTGGATCAGTCCAAGCTGATGCTGGAGGGGGCGCGGTTGCTGCAAAAATACATCGGCGCAAGGCGCATCATCTTTGCCATCGAGGACAATAAACCCCAATGCATTCAGAAATTTCAGGAGCTGGTCAAGGCCGAGACAGGCATGGAAGTGGCCTCTCTACCCGCCATGTACCCCCAAGGCGGTGAAAAGGTGCTGATTTATCATACAATTGGCCGTGTGGTTCCCGAGGGTAAGCTGCCCCTGGACGCCGGTGCCATCGTCATTAACTGCACCACCCTGGCCTCCATCGCCCGGTACATCAAATCCGGCCTGCCCCTGGTGCGCAAGTGCATCACGGTGGACGGCAGCGCTGTGAAAAACCCAATGAATGTGGTGGCGCCCATCGGGACCTCGCTGCGGGATGTGTTTGAATTCTGCGGCGGCTTCTCCAGTGAGCCGAAAAAGGTCCTCTACGGCGGCCCCATGATGGGCATTGCCGTCCCCAACCTGGATGTGCCGGTGCTGAAGAACACCAACGCCGTTCTGGCCTTTGCCGAAGCAGATGCCGGACTGCCCAAGCCGACGGCCTGCATCAAGTGCGGCCGCTGCATTGCCCACTGCCCCCTGAAGCTTATGCCCACAGAGATTGAGACCGCTTTTGAAAAAGGCGACGTCTCCACACTGGCGGCATTGAAGGTCAATCTGTGCATGGAATGCGGCTGCTGCAGCTATATCTGTCCGGCCCATCGGCCTCTGGTTCAGACCAACAAGCTTGCAAAGGCCCAGGTTGCGGCCTATCTCAAAGCTAAGAAGGAACAGGAGGCGGCAAAGCTATGAGCCTGATTGTATCCACCTCGCCCCACATCCACAGCAAAACCGACACCGCTACGTTGATGCGGGATGTGGTCATTGCCCTGGTCCCCGCCCTAATCGCCTCCGTGGTGATCTTCGGCGTCCGGGCGCTGCTTGTGACCTTTGTGTCTGTGGCAGCAGCGGTTCTCACCGAATATCTCTTTGAAAAAGGCTGTAAAAAGCCTGTTACCATCGGCGACTGGTCCGCTGTTGTAACCGGCGTGCTGCTGGCCTATAATCTGCCGGTGACAATTCCCCTGTGGCAGGCAGCCCTTGGCAGCATCATCGCCATTCTGGTGGTCAAGCAGCTCTTCGGCGGTCTGGGCCGGAACTTCGCCAACCCCGCCATTGTGGGCAGAATTGTGCTGTTCCTGTCCTTCTCCAAGACCATGACAGCCTGGCAGTTCCCCGACGCCGTATCCACGGCAACGCCTCTGGCGCTGATGGCAAACGGACAGATGGATGCACTGCCCTCTAAGCTGGCCCTATTTCTGGGGTGGAAGGGCGGCTGTATCGGTGAGGTCTGCGGCCTGGCCCTGCTGCTGGGCTTCGTCTATCTGCTGGTTCGCGGCGTTATCACCTGGCACACGCCTGTTGTATTTGTAGGAACCGTGTTCCTCCTGTCCTGGCCTCTGGGCGGCTCCCTTGATTATGCCCTTTGCCAGATTCTCTCCGGCGGCCTGCTGCTGGGCGCCATCTTCATGGCAACAGATTATGTCACCACTCCCTCTACCATGTGGGGCCGGGTCATCTTTGGCTTCGGTGCGGGACTTTTGACCGTGTTGATCCGTCAGTGGGGCAACTACGCCGAAGGCGTATCCTTCGCCATCCTCTTTATGAATATCCTGACGCCCTACATTTCCAAGTGGACCCGCAGGAAACCCTTCGGAGGTGTTACAGCATGAAGCAGATTGTAAAAAGCATTGTGGTTCTGGCAGTGATCTGTCTGGTCATCTCCGCCGCCTTGGCGATTGTCAACAGCTTTACTGCACCGGTCATCGCCACCGCCGCTGTGGAACGGGAAAACGCCAGCCGTCAGGCGGTACTGCCGGAAGCCACCGAATTTGAAGCGCTGAGCGGCAGTATGCCTGAATCCATTTCCGGCGCATATCGGGGCGTGGACGCCGCCGGAAACACGGTGGGCTATGTGTTCACCGCTCAGGGCCGGGGCTTTGACGGCATCATCACCGTCATGTGCGCCATCGATCCTCAGGGTGTCATCGTCAACGTGGCCACCATCGATGTGACCAGCGAAACCAAAACTCTGGGCGGTCAAACTGCAAATGAGAGCTACACCAGCCAGTACATCGGAACGGACGCCGCTTTGGAGGGCGTGGACGCCATTTCCGGCGCAACCATCACCTCCACCGCCTATGAAGCCTGCGTCCGCGACTGCTTTGCCGCGTTCGATGCCGTCAAGGAGGGCTGAGCATGAAGAAAAACAAGTTATCCATTCTATTAAAGGGCCTGATTAAGGAAAATCCGGTTTTAGTTCTGGTGCTGGGCACCTGCCCCACTCTGGCCATCTCCACCTCGGTGACAGCCGCCATCGGCATGGGCTTGGCCGCCACGGCAGTGCTGCTCTGCTCCAACATGGCAATTTCCGCACTGCGGAAGGTCATCCCCGACCAGGTCCGCATTCCCTGCTACATCGTTTTGATTGCGGGCTTTGTGTCCGTGGTGTCCATGATTATGGAAGCTTATACCTATAGCCTGTTCCAGTCCCTGGGCGTCTATTTGTCCCTGATCGTGGTCAACTGTATCATTCTGGGCCGGGCGGAAATGTTCGCCAACAAGAATACGGTTCTGGACTCCGCCCTGGACGCCATCGGCATGGGTCTGGGCTTCACCCTGGCCCTCTGCGCCATGGCAATCATCCGTGAGGTCTTCGGCAGCGGCACCTTCTGCGGCCTGCCAATCCCTTGGCTCAATGACAATCCCATCTCCATTTTGACAATGGCTCCCGGCGGCTTCTGCATCTTCGGCTGCATGATCGCTCTGGTCAACAAGATTTCCAAGGGCAAGGCCATCAAGAAAAAGGACTTCGGCTGCGAGGGCTGCCCCTCCGCCGCTGCCTGCGGCCGGATAAGCTGTGAAAAGGAGGAGACCAAGGCATGAAAGCTATGATTGTGACAATTTTGACCGCCGCCATCACCAACAACTATGTATTGGTCAAATTCCTGGGTATCTGCCCGTTCCTGGGTGTCTCCAAAAAACTGGATCAGGCCACTGGCATGTCGATCGCTGTCATCTTTGTGCAGCTGCTGGCCACCGCTGTCACCTGGCCCATTTACCATTTCCTGCTGGCCGGTGGTATCGACTTTACCTACATGGAGACGGTGGTCTTCATTCTGGTTATTGCCGCCTTGGTCCAGCTGGTGGAAATTGTGCTGAAGCGCTATCTTCCCGCCCTCCATGCATCCCTGGGCGTCTATCTGCCTCTGATTACCACCAACTGCGCCGTGCTTGGCGTAACCATGAACAACATCAGCGACGGACTGAGCTTCGGCTCTTCCATGCTGACGTCTCTTGGCTGCGGCCTGGGCTTCTTCCTGGCTATGGTGCTGTTCTCCGGCGTCCGCTCCAGGGTGGAATCCGCCAAGCCCACCAAGGCCTTTGAAGGTCTGCCCATTACGCTGATTTCAGCGGCCATTGTTTCCCTGTGCTTCTTTGGCTTTGCGGGAATCATCGACAACCTGTTCGGTTAAGGAGGGAGTTCTATGAGTATTCTCATTCCGATTGTGGCTGTGACTGTCATTGGACTGCTCTGCGCCGTCATGCTGGGAACCGCGTCCAAATTCATGGCTGTCCACGAGGACGAGACCTTCGTCAAGATCCGCGAATGCCTGCCCGGCGCCAACTGCGGCGCCTGCGGCTATGCCGGCTGCGACGGCTATGCCCACGCTCTGGCTGGAAACAGCAGCGTGAAAACCAACCTGTGCGTTCCCGGCGCCGATGCCGTTGCCGCGCAGATTGCCGAAGTGCTGGGCGTGCAAGCCGAGGATGTGGTGGAACAGGTGGCGTATGTGGGCTGCGGCGGCTGCGAAAGCCGCAAGCATGAATATCAGGGCATTGCCAACTGCGCGGGTGCCAATTTGCTGTATGGCGGAGATGGAGCCTGTTCCTTCGGCTGCCTGGGCTATGGCGACTGCGCCAAGGTATGCCCCAAGGAAGCGATCTGCGTGGACAGCGGCATGGCCCGCATCAATCCTGCGCTTTGCGTGGGCTGCGGTCTGTGCGCCAAGGCCTGCCCCAACCACTTGATCCGCATCGTTCCCGCCACCGTAAAGCCGCTGGTCCATTGCAGCAACACCGACAAGGGCGCATCTACCCGCAAGGTCTGCTCCCACGGCTGCATCGGCTGCAAAAAGTGCGAGCGGGAATGCCCCGCCGGAGCCATTACTGTTTCCAATAATTGCGCCGCCATCGACTACAGCAAATGCACAAGCTGCGGACACTGTGCAGAAATCTGCACAACAGGCTGCATTTTTTAATCCTTCCCTTCTGTTCGCAGGACGGGCCGGTAATGGCCTGTCCTGCGAATTTTATTGCAAATAACCTTGGTATTGTGTATAATGAAATTGTCTTTAATTCTGTTATCCTAGGAGGAACCTCTATGAAACTATCCGTACGAGCGCAGCAGTGTGAGCTTTCACCCATGAGGAAATTCCATCCCTATTCCGTGGCGGCCGAAGTCAAAGGGCGAACAGTCTACCATCTGAATATTGGACAGCCGGATATTGAAACACCTCCTGTCTATTTTGAAACGCTGCGGAAATTCTCTGATCCGGTACTGGCCTATGCCCAGTCCCCCGGCCGTCCTGATTTGATTCGCGCCATTCAGGGCTACTATGCGGAAATCGGCGCACAGCTGGAGGAAAAGGATATCCTGATCACCGCCGGCGGCTCCGAGGCGCTGAATATTCTGATGATGTGCATTCTGGACCCAGGCAGCGAGGTTTTGATTCCGGAACCGTTCTATCCCAATTACAATACTTATGTCCGCGCCGCCGGAGGCACCATTCATCCGATTCACACCTGTCCCGATGAAGGCTACCGCTACGCCGACCGGGCAAAAATTGAAGCGGAAATCAACGAGCATACCCGGGCTATTCTGGTGACAAATCCCTCCAACCCCACCGGCGTTGTCCTGTCCGCCGAGGAACGGCGGATGCTGTTGGATGTGGCAAAGGCCCATGATCTGTACCTGATCAGCGATGAGGTCTATCGGGAATTCAACTACGAAAGCACGGAACTTGCGACTATGGCCGCCTATGAGGACGGTGCGGAAAATGTAGTCCTGATTGATTCCATCTCCAAGCGGTATTCTGCCTGCGGCGCACGGATCGGCTGCCTGATCTCCAGAAATGAAGCACTGATGGCCGAGGCTCTGAAATTCTGCCAGGCCCGTCTGGCCGTGGCCACCATGGACCAGATTGCTGCTGCCGCTCTTTACTCGGTGGATAAATCCTATTTTGACCCCGTGCGGAAGGAATACATGCGCCGCCGGGATACGGTGATGGCAAAGCTGCGGCAAATTCCCAATGTGGTCTGCGAGGAACCAAAGGGTGCGTTTTACCTGATGGCGGCCCTGCCGGTAGACAACACCGACAAGTTTCAGAAGTGGCTGCTAACGGATTTTGAGAATCACGGCGAGACGGTCATGTTCTCCCCTGGTCACTCCTTCTATGCTACCCCCGGCAAGGGCATCAACGAGATCCGCATTGCCTATGTTCTGAACGAAAAGGATTTGGTACGCGCTATGGATCTGCTGGCACTGGGCATTGAGGCCTATAACCGAGAAAAATAAAATTAACCATCTGCGACGCTGAACCGGCGTAGGCCGCACTGCTGCGTAGCCTGGCGGAGGCGTGGCGCGCCCAGGCAAAATAAACCCCGATGACCTGACAAACCCCTCGCGGCTCCTCAGGGGCGCGAGGGGTTCATCCGTCATTATTCCAATATCCAGGCCGATTCTGCGGTCAAAGGGGCCGACAGATCAATGCTGGTCAGCGTGGTGTTATAGATTTCAATCTGAACCCGGTTGATGCCGTCTAGGTCACAGATGGTAGCAATGACAGCATGGACCGCCTGGGACGCATGGGTTTCATCGGCGTCGCACAGGGCAAACGCGCTGTTGAACGTCACCTGGCAAAGATCTCCCTTGACAGTCAGATCCAGCACCAGGGCGCCGTCCGGAATGGGATTTTCATAGCCGTTGATTCCATCATAGGCAATCAGCGCATTGAGTACGTCCAGCGCCAGCTCCCGGCTGGCTGTGTGGCGAATCTGTGTCGGCACCGGGGCCAGCACATCCCAGCCGGTGAGCGTCAGATACAGATTAACATCATAGAGATTACCACCTGTCTTGGAAAAAGCTGTTTCATCCCGGTACAGCGGCCCAGAGAGATCCATGAAATACCCTGTGCCTATGCTCTCCCCAGCGCAGAGAATGCGCACCGACTCAATTTCAGACAACTCAGTCAGAGAGTTGACCACGGAAAGCACGGCCATGCGGGCCTGCGCATAGTTCTGCGGCCGGTTCAGCAGGAATTCCTCGGAAAAATTTACAACGCATTGGCCGTTATTCAGCTGAACTCCCAGAAGCGAGGTCCCCTCCGGCAGCACCGACAAATGGTCCGTTTCCACCGGGCCATTCAAAAGCTGCTGGAGAATATAGGACGGAAGGTCATCCTCCGGCTCAGAGAAGCCATTCCGGGCTTCCTCCGCCAGATAGCGTCCGTTTTCGTCGGAAAAATACAGCTTCACCGTCACCTGGTCATTGGCAGCAGAATCGTCTTCCAGTAAAAAGCTCTCCGGCCGCAGGGGTGCGGACAGCTGATCTGTCAGCATGGCCCCGGTGGTTTGCAGAAAGACGCTTTCCACACCGGGAAACTGGGTCATGGTGTAGACCAGGCAGGCGTTGGCCAGCGTCAGCTGGACCCCCGATAGGGACGCATACGCCTCGTTGAAGGTCAAGGTCAGGACGCCGTCTCTCAGTTCCGCCGATTCGAGCGCCAGATCCTGCGGGAACGGCGATTGCAGGCTCTCTCCCTCAGGACCGTTCAGATAAAGGTCCACAATCTCCTCCACTGACAGCGTCTCCGCTCCCAAATCCCGCGTCTCCGATGCAATGGCGCTGCCGGCCAGGCCGTCTGACTCATCCGGCACTGTCTCATAATAAAACTCCGCGGGCCGGAGCATATCGCTGTTTTCCGCCTCAAGGGCCGGCCTGCAGCCCAAAAGGCCCAGCAGCAGCGCGGCTCCCAGCAGCGCGACAACTCCTCGCTTCATGGCTCCACCTCCACTTCAAAATGAGGGAATGTCACCGTGAAGCGAGAACCGCCCTCTGGCCGGGCGCAGACCTGAATCTCGCCAAAATTTCGAACAGTCAGTTCATGGACAATGCTCAGTCCCAGACCCGAGCCGCCTGCCTGACGGGAACGGGCCTTATCCACCCGGTAGAACCTCTCAAATACATGGGGCATGGCGTCCTCCGGAATGCCAATGCCGGTATCCTCCACCATAACGCACACGTCATCCGCCTCCCGCCGCAGGGACACATGGACCAGACCTTCTTCATTATTATACTTAATGGCATTCTCCACCAGATTGAAAATGATCTGATACATATCATCCTCCACGGATAAAACGGTGCAGTCCTTCTCCATGGAGCAGGTCAGACGAACGCCCTTGTCATCCGCCATGGGTACCAGCATTTTAAATACCTTGGCAATGGTCTGGGACAGATCCACCACCTCATGCTCCTGCTTGACGCTTTCGGCACGGGTCAGGGCCAAAAGCTTCTGGGTCATGCGGGTCAGACGGTCCGCTTCGCTGCCGATATCCTTCACAAACTCCCGCATGGTTCCGGCGTCCATGTCATTTTGCAGAATGGAATCCGCCAGAAGCTTAATCGCCGCCAGGGGCGTTTTCAGCTCATGGGAGGCATCAGAGACAAATTGGCGCTGGGCCTGCTCCGAAGCCTGAAGCCGGTCGGTCAGCTTGTTGAACTCGCTGGCCAGTGTGCCGAATTCATCCGTGCCGTGCATTTGAATCTTTGCGCTGTATTCGCCCTCTCGCACCTTTCGCATGGAGGCCAGAATGCGGCGCATTTTGCCGGAGGTGGTCATGGCAAAGAGCAGCGAGAACAGCACCAGAATGCCCTCCACGCCCACTGTTACCCGCAGAAGCGTCCGCTCCAACGCGGCAATTATCGCGCCAAGGTCCGGGTCCTCGTCGGCAATATAGACGCAGCCGATGGAACTGCCCCGGACCATGACAGGCATAGCCGCACGGCTAACCAACAGGCCATCCTCATAACGGCAGACGATCACATCCTGCCCGGACAGTGCCAGTGCAGTCTCCTGCAAAAGGATATACTGTCCTACAGCGCTGCGACTGCGCAGCGAATCATAGAGCGCCCGCCCCTCCCCATTGGTGACAATGACGCGGCCCACATTCAGATCGCCCAGGACCGCAATGACCTGATCCACATTGTCCTCCGTCAGCGAATCCATACCGGACAGGGAGGAAGCAACCAGTTGCACCTTGTCCTGGGTAGACGCAGCCTTGGCCCAATAGATCAGGGTTCGGGTGGTGGTGGCAGAGTAAATATTCAGAAAAACCAGCATGCAAGATGTCAGCACCACATAGGCCGCCGCATTGCGGATATGGGAACTGAACGGAAATAAGGAACGGCGCGTTTCAGACTTTGAAATAGTACCCAACTCCCCACTTTGTCATTATGTGTTCCGGCTCCGCCGGACTGCGCTCCAGCTTCTCCCGCAGGCGGCGAATGTGTACATCGACCGTACGGATGTCGCTTCGGTATTCGTCATAGCCCCAGATGGTATCCAGTAGGTTTTCCCGGGAATAGACCCGGTTTGGGTTGCGCATCAGCAGTTCCACCAGATCAAATTCCTTCGCTGTCAGATCCGTCAGGCGCCCGTCATTGTAGGCATTGCGGGCGTCGGTATCCAGGGTAATGTGGCCGCATGTCAAGAGGCGCTCTCTCGCCTCCTGGTTCTTCTGTCCGCCGCTGCGCCGGAGCAGAGCGCGGATGCGGGCCTTTAGCTCCAGGATATTGAAGGGTTTGGTCAAATAGTCGTCCGCGCCATGCTCAAATCCCATCAGCTTATCCATATCGTCGGCCTTTGCCGTCAGCATGATGATAGGTACATCGGAGAATTCCCGAATACGCTGGCAGGCCCCCAGGCCGTCCAATCGCGGCATCATCAGGTCCAGCACGATCAGATCGATTTTCTGGGAGGCCGCGATTTCCACCGCCTCCACGCCATCACTGCCTGTCACAACCTCATAACCATCGATCTCCAGGTTGAATTTAATCCCCTTCACCAGAAGCTTTTCATCGTCTACTACTAATATCTTCATCTTGTTCCTCCACTATAATCAACTCTTTCAGGGCGTCATAGCGCTTTTCCCCGATTCCGCTCACTTCCATGATCTGATCCGTTGTCAAAAAGGGGCCGTAGGTCTCCCGATAGTCCAAAATACGCCGGGCCAACTCCGGGCCGATTCCAGGCAGGGCCTCCAGCTCCTCCTGGGTAGCCTGATTTAAATCCAGCGGCGCACCGGACGTGGGTTCTTCAGGCGCAGCCTCCGAAACTGGCTCCGGATCGGAAGCCGCTCTCGGCTCTATTTCCTCCACCGCAACTGCGGCGCGGCTGACGCCGGATATATGCTCGCCGCCAAGATAAAACCCCAGCGTAAAGCAGGCCAGTAACGCCACAAGGCCGACCGCGAAAATTTCCAGCCGCTTGCGACTCACAGAACCACCCCGTTTCATTGACTTTGGGAAAAAATTTGATATACTTGTTTTATAGGATATTATATCACAGGAACCCGCCTTTCGGCAATGCCGAAACTGATATAGGAGCATACAAATGAAACAGAAATGGATTGCAGTCCTTCTTTTGATTGGAATCATCTTTACGCTGGCCCTCCCAGCCGCCGCCGAAGACGATGTGGAAAGCGAGGCCTCCAGCAGCAGCACAATTTATGCCGGTGGAAGTCTTGGCTTTTCTCTGACAGCCAAATCGGCGCTGTTAATTGAGCTGAACACCGGAGTGACGCTCTACTCCCTCAACGCCACGGAGCAGCGGTATCCTGCCAGCCTGACAAAGGTAATGACCTGCCTGCTAGCGCTGGAAAACGGCAATCTGAGCGACACTGTCACCGTCAATGCCACCGCCCTGGAGGGCATGGAGGAAATGGGGAATGACGCCTTTCTGATGGAGGGCGAACAGATGAGCCTTTTGGATATGCTCTACTGCATCATGGTCAAATCCGTCAACGAGGCCTGCAACGCCGTGGCGGAGTATATCGCAGGCTCCATCGATGCTTTTGTGGACATGATGAATCAGCGCGCCCAAGAGCTGGGCTGTACCGGCACCCACTTTGCCAATCCCCACGGCCTTCATGAGGAAGATCACTACACCACCGCCTACGATCTCTCCCTGATCGTGCGGGAGGCATTGAAAAATGAGGATTTCTGCACCATATGCAACACCGCCAGTTATACGCTGCCTGCCACCAACCTGCAGGACGCCCGGACCATCACCACTACCAATGAACTGCTTCTAGTCTACAGCAATTTCTATTATTCCAAGGCTACGGGCGTCAAAACCGGCTTTACCACCCCCGCCGGCCGATGCCTGATCTCCACGGCCGACAACGGCAATCTCCATCTGCTGGCCATTGTCATGGGGGCGGATACCGAGGACGTGGGCGATCAGACCTGGTACCTCCACAGCTTTCCGGAGTGCATCAATCTGTTTGAATATGGCTTCGAACATTTTCAGATGGCTACGCTCCTGACAACCCTCTATCCGGTGGCCGAGATCCAGGTAAACCAGTCCGCCGGGACGCAGACCGTGGCGCTGGCCCCCACCGAGGAAATCCGGACGCTGGTGGAGATGGATTACGATCCGGACGAGCTGGAGCTGGATGTGCAGCTGGTCTCCGACAGCGTGGACGCGCCTGTAAAAGCCGGCGATGTATTGGGGACCGTTACAGTCCGTTTCCGAGGTGAAAATCTGGGCAAGAGCGATCTGGCCGCCATCACTTCGGTTGCGCGCTCTGAGATTACCCATCAGATGGAGGAAACCAAGGTCTATGTGGCAGATAATTGGTGGAAATGGCTTGTCGGAATTCTCATTGCCATTCTCGTTATCATTGTTCTTTGCCTGATTTTGCTTCAAGTCTACCGCCGCCAGGAGCGCAAGCGAAAGGTGGCCGCCCGCCGCCGGGCGCTGGAAATGCGCCGCCGTCAGCAGGAACGCGAAAACATCTGGAAGGAGTGAGCAGATGGACTGGGAATCCGTCGCAGGCGCTTGCCTGCAATGCAACCGCTGTGAACTGGCCTTCACGAGGCACAATGTGGTCTTCGGCGTCGGGCCAAAAGACGCGGAGGTGCTGTTCGTCGGTGAAGGTCCCGGCCAGCAGGAGGATCTGCAGGGGGAGCCATTTGTGGGTCCCGCCGGACAGCTGCTGGACGATATGCTCTCCATCATCGGATTGGGTCGGCACAACTGCTATATTGCTAATATTGTCAAATGCCGCCCACCTCAGAACCGGGATCCGCTGCAAACGGAGCAGGATGCCTGTCTGCCCTGGCTTCGAATGCAGACCAAGCTGCTGCGGCCCAAAATCATCGTCTGCCTGGGCCGGATCGCCGCCATGAAACTCATCAAGGAAGATTTCAAAATCACGCAGGAGCATGGCCAGTGGTTTGAAAAAGGCGGTATTTTGTTCTTTGCCATGTACCATCCCTCCGCCCTGCTGCGAGACATCAGCAAACGCCCCGACACCTTCCGGGATCTGAAAAAGCTCCAGGCCAAGGTCCTGGAGCTAGCCGCAGACCCGGCGCGGTATGAAATTCATTAAAAAGCTATTCCATGGGACAACGGAATTGTTATGATCTGGACCTTCTGGCAATGTCAGCGCTGTTTTTCTGTTTTTCCCTTTTTTCCGGTGTGTCTGCAATTCTGGGACGGCGATGAGAAATTTCCGCCTGCCCTGCAAATCCTGTTGGACGGCATGCACTGGCCTTTTTCCTCTATGAGGGCCTTTGGTACATGACCAACCTCTCTGCAAGGAACTTCGAGATCGGATGAAACCATAAAAGCACCGCCTCCGGTGATAAAAATCACCGGAGGCGGCATTTTTTAAGTCATTTTTGATCTGCGTCCGTCCGAGAGTGGCACATGCTGCTGTTGGCACAGCCTTCACATCCACAGCCGCAGCCGCCTTTATGGTGCTTGTGGTTATAGATGCTCTTGCCAATAATCGCTGCTACTATGACCACGATCACCAAGCAAACAAGAAACGTACCAGCATTCATGGCGAAACTCCTTATTTTCTGGACGCGGCTTCCACGGAGCTGATGCTCGGGGTACGCTCATCGTATTTGTTCTTACGGAACAGCAAGTACAGCAGGCCGATCGTAAGAAGCAGTGCAACAACAGTAAACACATTGAACGAAATCAGGCCGGTGAACAGAGCGCCGAACTGATAAACAATCAAAGCAATTACATAGGCAAAGACGCACATGTAACCGATGGAGGCCCAAGTCCACTTGGCGTTGTTCATCTCGCGCTTGATAGCGCCCATAGCGGCAAAGCAGGGAGCGCACAGCAGGTTGAAGATCATGAAGCTATAAGCCGAGATGCCGTTGAACACCATGCCGATTTCTTGTGTCAGGTTGCCCGGATACAAAACAGCCATGGTGGCAGGAACCTCTTCCTTAGCGATCAGGCCGGTGATAGTAGCCACAGTGGCCTGCCAGTTGCCGAAGCCGAGAGGCGCAAAAATCCAGCAAATTGCGCTGCCGACGATGGCCAGCAAGGAGGAATTATTGTCATCTACCATGCCGAAGCCGCCGCCTTCCAGCGGACCGAAGCCCTGGAGGAACCACAGAATGATGGAGGACAGCAGGATGATAGTGCCTGCGCGCTTGATGAAGGACCAGCCGCGTTCCCACATAGCCCGCAGGACATTGCTGACAGAGGGAACATGATAGGCGGGAAGTTCCATGACAAAGGGAGCGGGTTCTCCGGCGAAGGCCTTAAACTTCTTGAGCATAATGCCGGAGATAATGACCGCCGCAATACCAATAAAGTAGGCAGAGGTTGCAACCCAGGCAGAGTGGCCGAACAGAGCGCCGGCGAACAGAGCAATGATGGGGGTCTTGGCGCCGCAGGGGATAAAGCAAGTGGTCATAACGGTCAGCTTCCGGTCGCGGTCCTGCTCAATGGTTCGGGAAGCCATGACGCCGGGTACACCGCAGCCGGTGGCAACCAGCAACGGAATAAAGGATTTACCGGACAAGCCAAAACGCCGGAAGATTCGGTCCATGATGAAAGCGATACGGGCCATGTAGCCGATATCCTCCAGAATGGCCAGCAGCAGGAACAGAACAAGCATCTGCGGTACAAAGCCCAGTACCGCGCCGACACCGGCCACAATGCCGTCCAGAATCAGGCTCCGGATCACTTCATTCTCAACCTTGATGGCATCCAGCAGATTTTCAATCAGAACCGGAATACCGGGAACCCACACGCCATAGTCGGCGGGGTCGGGTTCTTCCACTGTCAACGCCTCTTGGTAGGTAGCCTCATCCAGAGGAAGAACCTCGGTATCGCCGCTTTCCTCATCATAGAAGTAGGCTTCTGAATCGCCGGCTTCATAGGCTTCGATGATGGTACTGGCATCCTCAAATGCGCCGCTATCCTCCTCCCAGGAATCCTTGTCTGCGGTGAAGGGGACAAACCAGCCATCTCCAAACAGACCGTCGTTGGCCCAGTCGGTCAGCGCAGTACCAACGGAAACTTTCCAGCCGCCCATGGCGATGGCATAGACCAGGAACATGACAACCACGAAAATAGGCAGAGCCAAAATCCGGTTGGTGACAATCTTGTCAATCTTATCAGAAGTAGACAGGCTGTGTTTGGCAGCCTTTTTCTTGACGGAACGGGTCACAATGGAGTTGATGTAGGAATAGCGCTGGTTGGTGATGATGCTCTCAGCGTCATCGTCCAGCTCCTTTTCGCAGTCCGTGATATGTTCCTCCAGATGGGCCTTCAACGCTGCATCCAGTTTCAGATCCGCCAGGACTTTTTCATCCCGCTCGAATATCTTAATGGCGTACCAGCGGAGATAGCGGTCATCCACCTTGCCGGAAATGGACTCTTCAATGTGGGCAAGGGCGTGTTCCACGCTGCCGGTGAACACATGAGGCAGCTCCGTGTTCTTCTTATTCTGCGCCAGCGCCACAGCCTTTTCCGCTGCGGTCATGCCGCCCTCGTTTTTCAGAGCGCTCATTTCCACAACTTCACAGCCCAGAGCGGAGGACAGCTTATCCACGTCAATCTTGTCGCCGTTCTTACGAACCAGGTCCATCATGTTGACCGCCACTACAACGGGGAGGCCAAGCTCAATGAGCTGGGTAGTCAAATACAGGTTCCGCTCGATATTGGTGCCGTCCACAATGTTCAGGATGGCATCTGGCTTCTCCCTAACCAGGTAGTTTCTGGCAACCACTTCCTCCAGCGTATAGGGGGACAGAGAATAAATACCGGGCAGATCCTGAATGACCACGTCCTTATGGCCCTTCAGATGTCCCTCTTTCTTTTCCACCGTGACGCCGGGCCAGTTGCCAACATACTGGTTACTGCCGGTCAGGGCGTTGAACAGCGTAGTTTTGCCGCTGTTCGGATTGCCCGCAAGGGCAATTTTTACTTCCATTGGAATTCTCCCTTCTCAAAGTTATTTTTCGCTAACCCATGGGCATATCGAGGCAGGACGTTACTCCACCTCGACCATTTCCGCGTCCGCTTTCCGCACACTCAGCTCATAGCCGCGGATATTCAGCTCCATGGGATCTCCCAGGGGGGCTACCTTACGGACATAAAGCTCGACACCCTTCGTCAGGCCCATGTCCATGATGCGGCGCTTGACGGCGCCCTCGCCGTGGATCTTTACCACCTTAGCGGTCTCGCCGACCTTGACGTCCTTCAACGTTTTCATAGGGTTTCTCTCCTCTCATTCTTAAATCATGATTCGGTTTGCCATGGCTCGATCCAGTGCGACCCGGCTGCTTTTGACTTGCAGGATCAGATTTCCTGCGATCTCGCTCACGACTGTAATTGTTTCATCCACCACAAAGCCAAGCTCCGCCAAATGCTGGCGTACCTCATCTTTGCCTGTGATCTTTCGAATTGTCACGACATCCCCAGTTTTTGCCATGGAGAGAGGCATCATTTTGATTCCTCCTTGTGGTTAGCTTTTTCTAACAATCAGTCTTGCACATTGGGGGTTAGATTCTACAAACCCCCAGATCATCTGTAGTTTAGCACCGCTAACCATGTTTGTCAAGCACTGCCGAAAAAATATTTCAAAATATCATGAAAATCAAACGCAAGGCCGCCCAATCAAACGCACAGGCGACCTTGCGTAAACGGCCGGTTATTTTTTTGACAGCCGCCGTTCCATATAATCATGGGCATTCCGCTCCAGGGAGTCGTCCAGTGGAGCCAGTCCCGTCTGGCCATATTTCCGTTCCAGCGCCGTTTTCAGAATATGGTCGCACAGGACCGGATTTTTGGGAAGAAGGCAGCCGTGAGAATAGGTGGCAAACACGTTTTTATATCGTGCGCCCTCGCCGCCATCCTCGCCGTTATTTCCAAAGCCGGACAGGACCCGGCCCATGGGTTTTACAGCTGAGCCGAGATACGTTTTGCCGGAGTGATTCTCGAAGCCCACCACCGTGACGTCCAGCTCATCGCAGGTGAAGCTATAGTTTCCGATCATGCGGTCCTTGCTGCCCTCCGTGTACAGGTCCAGTGCGCCGGTAAAGTCGCACTGCTCCCCGTCCCAGGTCTTATAGTAGCTGCCCAGCATCTGATAGCCGCCGCAGATTGCAAGGAAAGGCAGCCCGTCCTCAATGGCGGCCTTGATCTCCCGGGTCTTGCCAGCATTCAGGTCGGACAGCAGAACCTCCTGTTCAAAATCCTGACCGCCGCCGACAAAAAACAGGTCGTAGTCCGAGGCCTTCAGCGGCTGGCCGATGGTTACGCCGCTGGTTTCCACCTCCACGCCGCGCCATTGCAGGCGCTTTTCCATGCAGATTACGTTGCCTCGGTCCCCATAAAGGTTCAAAATGTCGGGATAGAGATGGCAGATTTTCAGTTTCATGCGCCCCTCCTATTCCCAGAAGGCTTTAAAGCCATAGTTTTTGCTGATGGTTGTGCGGAGATCCAGCATAGCCGTATAGGTGGGCATAATATACACCGGCTTGTCCTGGGCGATGCACACCTTTGTCAGTTCACCGTAATCCCGGACAATCCGAAGCTTCTCCACGGGCAGACCCGCATATTTGAAGCGAAGCGCCATGTCATCCGCCCGGACGCCGGACACCAGGACACCAGCCAGGGTGTCACCCATCTTCACCAGACGCTCAAAATCCACATCCCATATCCAACTGACATCCTTGCCGTCCTGTGCCCGGTCATTGAGGCAGGCCGCAAAGACGAACGGCTCGGTCCGATCTGTCAGAAAGTTCAGAACCTGATTGCAGCCGGCGGGGTTCTTAATGAGAATCATTCGCAGTGTCGCGCCTTCAATCTCAAACTTCTCCATCCGGCCAAAACCGCATGCAAAGGCTGAAAGAGATTTGGATACCACATGCAGATCCAGACCTATAGCCTTCCCTGCCGCCATGGCGGCGCAGGCGTTATAAATATTGTATCCGCCGGGCAGATTAACGGTCGTGGGATATTCCACTCCGTCCGCAGCCATCGTTACCTGGGATCGTTCCGCATCGGAGTCCGTCACCTGGGTCACAGAAACCTGGGGCGTGGGCCGCGCACTGCCGCAATGGGGGCAGCGGTAGCCGCCCAGATGTCCATAGGTCACATAGTCATAGACATACGCATGCTTGCAATGGAGACAATACGGCGCATCGGACAGCTCCGCCACGCGTGTTTTATAGATGGGAGTATCCACGCCGTAGTAGATCACCGGATGATCCACCTCAGCCCCGATGGAACCGGACAGAGAATCATCGGCGTTGAGGCACAGCACCGCGTGCTTGCTGTTGCCAATGCCGATTTTGATATTTTCCAAGGTGTGCGTTACTTCTCCATATCGGTCCAGCTGATCCCGGAAGACGTTGGTGACAACCACGGCCTTGGCGTCCACATACTTGCTAATGGTCTTAAAAGCGGCTTCGTCGGCCTCAATCAGGGCGTACTCATATTTGCACCGGCCTCCAAGGGTCGCATGCATGGCAAACTCGGCGGTGACACCGCTGAGCAGATTCGCGCCGGATTTGTTGGCAAAGTAAGAAATTCCAGAATCGGCAAGGGCCTGTTCGATCATGCGGGAGGTGGTGGTCTTGCCGTTGGTGCCCGTGACCAAAATGGTGGTCACGTTCTTTGCCAAGTAGCCCAGCGCGTCAGGACACAGCTTCAAGGCCACGCGGCCCGGGAAGTCGGTCCCGCCTCTGCCCAGTAAGCGAATGGCAAACCGGCAGAATTTGCAGGCAAAAACAGAAATTGAAACTCGAATATTCATAGGTATGTTATACCACAGACGAGCAGAATTTACAAGAACGGATCGGATTTTTTAAGATAGA
>CAYTXW010000001.1:29075-54553 GCA_964441575.1 uncultured Oscillospiraceae bacterium | reverse complement strand
AAATTGAAGAAAACGATTGTGTTTCGGCAGGATTGTGCTATAATATATTAAAAACGAAAGGGGTCTTGTTTCATGGCTTTGTTGAATAACATTGATAACATTCGTGAAAAAGCAACGGAGGCAGCCCAGTACGCTGCCAAAAAGACAAAGAAGCTCGCGGAACTTGCAAAGGCAAACCTCTCCATTTATCAGGAGGAAGATAAAATCAAGAAAGCCCAAACAGAGCTTGGAAAGCTCTATTACCGGGATTACGTTGTAGGCGAGGAAATGGACACCGCTGAATATCTGCCTTGGTGTCAGAGTATTGATGAAGCCAAGCAGACCATCTCTGATCTGCGGGATTATATTGATGAGCTGAAGGCCGAGCATGTTGCGACTGAGGGCGAAGATGTCATTGTTGATGTGGCCGAGAAACCCGCGGAAGCGCCGGAGGCCCCCGCAGAGAAAGCCCCGGAGATGGAAATCGTTGTCTGTGACGAGGCAGAGACTCCCAAGGCCGAAGATCCGGAAGCCCCCGAGGCTCCTGAATCTTCCGAGGCGCCAAAGGCAGAAGAATAGAGAGCAAACAGGCTCAGCCCCGAAAGGAACTGAGCCTGTTGTTTTTTACTGCACCCAATAGAAGGTGGAGAGGGCTTCTTCTCCAAGAATGGATTGGATGGTATAGAGAATCTTCGCGGCCTCGCGCCGGGTCACAGGGTCCGCAGCAGCAGAGATGTCAACCTCAATTCCGGCGGTGGCCAGCGCCGCGGCAGAATCGGCGGCCCAGGCGGGCATAGCGCTGTCCGTCTCTTCGGCAAAAACCGTCTTGGCGGAAGCTGTGGGCAACCGGAGAATATTTTGCAGCAGCACAATGGCCTCTGCATTGGTCAGGCTGGCCGAGGGACGGAAGACCACGCCGCTGTCAGAGCTGACTCCGGTAATCATCCCGTTTCCCAGGGCCGATGTGATATAGGGCTGCATCCACACAGGCGTTTCCGCCTCATCCGCAAAGCCGGACGTCAACTCCGTGTCCTCTGCCTCTGCGCCAACCAGCTTCATGACCATAACCAGGAAATCCCCTCGGCTGACGGGTTCCTCCGGACCAAAGCACAGGTTGCCGCCGACCGTGGCGCCGGTAAACAGTCCTTCCTCCTTCATCCACATGGCCTGGAACTCATTGGGATCCCCTGCCATATCGGCATAGGTGGCCTTATCCGTGGGCTTGAGAATCTGAATTGAAACTGTGGCTGGTTCGGATGTGCTGCCCGCTTCATCCGTAACGGTATAGGTGAAGCTGTCCTTGCCCACCTTATTTTTGCTGGGCGTATAGGTGAAGGTGCCATCCTCATGCAGCTCCACCGTGCCGCGCTTCGGCTCCTTGACCAGTTGGTAGGTCAGGGGCTTCCCTTCCGGGTCGCTGGCATTCAGGATTCCGGTGTTGGCGATGTTCTTGTAGGTCTCCAGGCTGCTGTCTGCGGCGGTGGGCGCTTCATTCTTCGCGGGGAAAATCGTGAGCTTCAGTTCCTTGGCCGCCGTGACAGTCCGATTGGAAATGGTGTAATACTGAATCGACGCGTCCTGCTGCGTTGTGCAGGTGCTTTCAAGGGTCAGCTGCCCCAGCACATCCCTGGGGAGCGCGTCACCAGCTCGGATCACGCGGCTGCCATAGCGCACAGTGGCCACAGACGGACTGGGGACAGATAGAATGAAGACGCCGTCATCCTCTGCCAGAGTGGTGAAGTCCTCTGCGGAGAAACAAAAAAGCGCAGTGGAATCCACCGTAACCTCCTGTGCCGCTACAGGGGCAGCCGACAAGAGCAGCGTGGACAGCAGCGTCACCGCCAGAAAGGCGGTATGTTTCAGGTTTTTCAAAATTGCTTCCTCCTTGTTTCCTGCGTTTCCGCAGGGTGGGTTCGGAGGTAGTGTTTGCTGAATTTAGATTCTTATTCCAAAAAACACGCTGCTGTTTTTTTGCATGGACCGGCAGACGCTTTATAACGCCGTTTCCGCTTTCACGCAAGAGCTGCGTCGCCATGTGATTTCCGCTGATCAGGCCGCCTGGCGAGGGCGGATATAGCGGGCGTTGGCATCTGGGGCGGGGCGCATATGAATGCCGGAGACCACGCCCATGGCCATAAACATGGTGATAATGGAGGACCCGCCGTAGCTGATAAAGGGCAGCGTCAGGCCGATTGCAGGCAGAACGCCAAGGCACATCCCGACGTTAATTAAAATCTGAAACAGCAGCATACCCGCAATTCCAATGCAGATGATGCGGTTCATGTAGTTTCCAGACTTGATTCCCACATGGATGCATCGAATCACGATGGCGGTCAGCAGCAGCAGCACCAGGATACAGCCCAGCATCCCCAGTTCCTCCGCAATGGCGGAAAAGATAAAGTCAGTATGCTGCGCCGGAATCGAGCCGCTTTGGACCATGGTTCCTTGATAAAGTCCCTGGCCCGCGACGCCCCCATTGGCGATGGCGCGTTGGGAACGAAGCATCTGATAGCGGACAGTGCGGCCGTCCGGATCAATCGTCGGGTCAAACAACACCGCAATGCGTTCCTGCTGATCGCTTCGCATTTTGCTATATATAATGGGAACTGCCGCGCCTATAACCGCCAAACCGGCCGCAAACCAAGCCAGGTTGACTCCGCCGATAAAGGCCATAATCGCAAAAATAAACAAATAGATCAACGCAACGCCGGTGTCGGAGGACACATAGACGATCAGGGCAAAGAAAAAGACCGTGATCACAGCCAGCTTTCCCACGTTCAGCGGCGAAGACAAATGACGCTGAGAAACGCTCATGCTCTTTGCCAGAATGATAATAAAGAAGATTTTGCAGATCTCCGCCGGCTGGATATTGATTGGCAGCAGCGGCACATCCAGCCAGCTTTTATTGCCCGTATCGCCCTCGACGCCCCAGAAATAAAGGCATCCAATAAACAGCACACAGAAAATCAGCAGCAGTTCACGGCGCTCTGCGATAATATCCACATCGATCAGGGTTAGAATCACATAGATCACAATTCCCAGCACCAATGCGGCGGATTGAACCGTAACATAGCGGGCGCTGCCGTCATAACGAGTGGCGCTGGAAATGACAACGATGCCAAAAATAGTGGTCAGCACGCACAGCAAAAGCAGAAGCATGTCCGCTTTTTTTACAAAATCGCCAATGGCGCGGCCTAGCTCTCTCAACGGTGCACCTCCTAAAAGAATTCATTTCATTCTACCAGATGAAATCCTGATTGTCAATTTCCGAACCTGTGGTATAATAATAAATTGAAGTATGATGCAAGGTAGGAAGCATTATGATTACTGTCAGCAACTTATCCGTACAATTTGGCGGGTCCGTTCTGTTCAAAAACGTGGACTTGCAGTTCACCGCAGGCAACTGTTACGGCGTCATCGGCGCCAACGGCGCGGGAAAATCCACCTTTTTGCGTATTCTGTCCGGTGACCTTGACAGCACCACCGGCACGGTTTCCATTCAGCCGGAGGTCAGGATGTCTGTTTTAAAACAGGACCAATTCCAGTACGACGCCTATCCCATTATGGACACAGTCATCATGGGCAATCCCAAGCTCTATGCCGTCATGCAGGAGAAGAACGCTCTGTATGAAAAGCCCGACTTCTCCGAGGAAGACGGGCTGCGGGCTGCGGAACTGGAGGCGGAGTTCGCAGAAATGGGCGGCTGGGAAGCCGAATCCGATGCCAGCCGCATATTACAAGGACTTGGCATTCCCGTGGAGCTGCACTACAATCTGATGCGGGATACAGACCCCCGGCTGAAGGTCAAGGTCCTGCTGGCCCGGGCACTGTTCGGCAAGCCGGACATCGTGATGCTGGACGAGCCGACCAACAACCTGGACATTGAAGCCATCAACTGGTTGGAGGACTTTCTGCTCGATTACGAGGGTACTGTCATCGTGGTCAGCCATGACCGCCACTTCCTGAATACGGTCTGCACGCACATCGTAGACATCGACTATGGCAAGATCAAACTGTATGTGGGCAACTATGACTTCTGGTATGAATCCAGCCAGCTGATCCAAAGTCTGATTAAGAACAAAAACAAGCGCAACGCGGAAAAAATGGAAGAACTGCAAACCTTCATCGCCCGCTTTGCCGCCAACAAGGCCAAGAGCAAGCAGGCCACCTCCCGACGGAAGCTGCTGGACAAGCTGACCATTGAAGAAATGCCCGCTTCCTCCCGGCGTTACCCCTTTGTTGGCTTCACGCCGGATCGGGAGGTTGGCAAGGACATTCTCTTTGTCAACGACGTATCCAAAACCGTGGATGGCGTCAAGCTCCTGGACCATGTCACCTTTTCCCTGAAAAAAGGCGACAAAATCGCCTTTGTAGGTGAAAATGAGCCGGCGCAGACCGCCATGTTTCAGATTTTGATGGGGGAATTAGCGCCGGATGAGGGCAGCGTCAAATGGGGCCAGACCACCAGCCAGAGCTACCTCCCCAAGGACAATTCCGCATATTTTGAAGGCCACGAGGAATCTCTGGTGGACTGGATCCGAGAATTCTCGGTCAAAAAAGACGATGTGTATCTGCGAGGCTTTCTAGGCCGGATGCTCTTTTCCGGCGAAGACGTGTTCAAGCCCGTATCCGTCCTGTCCGGCGGTGAAAAGGTTCGCTGTATGCTCTCCCGGATGATGCTCTCCGGCGCCAATGTGGTATTGATGGACCAGCCCACCAACCATCTGGACATGGAGTCCATCCAGGCTGTCAATAAAGGGCTGATCGCCTTCCCCGGCAATATCCTGCTGGCCAGCCACGACCATGAAATGCTCCAATCCGTTGCAAATCGCATCATTGAATTTCAACCAGGCGGGTCCATCCTTGACCGCGTATGTACCTATGACGAGTATCTGGAATGGAAGCGCAACCAAAAATAATTTTCTGGAGGTAAAATTATGTCAACTGTTATTCACACGGAAAAAGCGCCTGCCGCTGTAGGCCCCTATTCTCAGGCCATCGACTGCGGCCATTTTGTCTACTGCTCCGGTCAGATTCCTCTGGTTCCAGAAACCGGCCTGATTGTGGAAGGCGGCATTGAGGCACAGGCCCGGCAGATGTTTGCCAACATCAAAGCCGTGCTGAACGCGGCGGGTCTGGATTTTGGCAACGTGGTAAAGACCACGGTGTTCATGACCGATTTAAGCCAGTTCGGCGTCCTGAACGGCATCTACGCCGACTACTTCCCCACCAATCCCCCCGCCCGTTCCTGCGTGGAGGTTTCCGCTCTGCCGAAGGGCGCGCTGGTGGAATGCGAGGTCATCGCAAGACGGTAAAAAGCAGGAAATCAGGGGACTGAAGCTAAGCGCCGCCTGATCCGGCCGAATAAACCGCTGAAAATGGCGCTGCATCTCAAAACGAGATTCGGCGCCATTTTGCTTCCGCATTTTATCCGCCTATCCGGCAAATTACCGCGATAACGGCTTCTTCCGTAAGGCGGATCAAGCGGTGATGTACATGAATGTTCTTCTGTTTCAAGCCATTTTGATACAGGAATACTTGGTGTATTTCAAGGAGAAATGGCGCGGCGCAGCGAAAAAAACGCTGTTCTGGTATTTGACTATTTTCCGAACAAGGCCTAGATTTCCGCGCCGAATCGCGTTCCATCGTGCAAATCCTGCAATTAACACGCCACCAAATTACAATCCTTACGGAGGGAATGCTGTTTGACTTTTCCCGGCATACCGCAAATATCATCCATCCTGCGTAGAGTGTCGCAAGCGCAGTCCCGCAAATTCTCGTCATTTTCATCTCAGTCTCCAACGCAGCAAAGACATCTGCTCCGTGTTCATGGGACTGACAGCATTTCCTCCGCGCTTTTTAGGGTTGTTTCGGTTATCTCCGCGCCGCCGATGATGCGGGCGATCTCGCGTTTCCGGCCTTCCTTGTCCAGGTTTGTGACTTGGGTATAGGTCCGGCCCTGGCGCTCGGACTTGGCGATCAGCATATGGACATGCGCCATGGCCGCAATCTGGGGCAGATGGGTGACACAGAGGACCTGCTTGGTACGCGCCACGGACCGCAGCTTTTCCGCCACCTTCTGGGCGGCGCGGCCGCTGACACCGGCGTCCACCTCGTCAAAAATCAGGGTTCCCACCTCATCCTGCTCGGCCAGAACATTTTTGATGGCCAGCATGATTCGGGCCAGCTCACCGCCGGAGGCCACCTTGCTCATGGGCTTCAGGGCCTCGCCCACGTTGGCGGTCATCAGAAAGCGTACGCAATCCATGCCGGTCTGAGACATGGGCTGATTTTCGAACTGACAGACAAACTGGGCCTTTGGCATATCCAGCGAAGACAGCTCTGCGGTCAGACGGATTTCCAATGCCTTCGCAGCTTGCAGCCGGGTCTCCCGCAGGCGCAGGCCAGCCGCTTCCGCGTCCTGATTGAACCGCTCCAGTTCCTTGGATAGCTGCTCAATGCGGTCGCTGGCGAATTCGATCTCGTCTAACTCCCGGCGGGCGCGGTCCAGATACTGCAAAATTGCCTCCACGTCGCTGCCGTACTTCCGACGCAGACGGTGAATGACATCCAATCGGCTCTCAATCTGCTCCAGCTCTTCGGCGGAATAGGACAGGCCGTCCATCCGGTCCCGAAGCTCTTCCGCTGCATCCTGCGCGGCATAAACCAGCTCTGCGATTCGTCCGGACAGATCGGACAGGCTGTCATCATAGCGGGTGATTCGGGACAGAGCGTGTTCTGCCTCACTCAGAAGTCCGGAAGCGCCCTCCCGCTCCTCATCGCCATAGAGGGCAGCGGCGGCCTTGCCCAAACCATCCACCAGCTTTTCCGAATTTTGAAGAATTTTCCGACGGGCTTCCAGCGCCTCGTCTTCGCCGGGCTTCAATTCCGCCCGTTCAATCTCCCCGATCTGATATTCCAGCGTCTCCACGCGGCGGAGCTTTTCGCCCTCGTCCATGGACAGACGTTCCATCTCCCGCTGTGTCTGCACAACCTTATGATAGCAGTCCTCATAGGTCTGCCGCTCTGTCTGGTTTTGGGCAAACAGATCCACATAGGCCAGATGGTTGGCCTCATCAAACAACTGCTGGGAATCGTGCTGGCCGTGGATATTCACAAGCTGGCTCCCCAGCTTTTTCAGCATGGCCACCGTCACAGGCCGTCCATTGACCCGGCACGCGTTCCTGCCATCGGCAAAGATCTCCCGCTGGATCAAAAGCTCCTGCGGGTCATAGTCCACCTGATTCTCCGCAAACCAGGGGAGCGGCCGGATGCCCTGAAATAAAGCGCTGACAAACGCTCTGCTGCTGCCCGTCCGAATCACGTCCCGATAGGTTCGCTCGCCAAGAATTGCCGAAATGGCGTCAATGACAATGGATTTACCCGCGCCCGTTTCACCGGTCAGCACATTAAATCCCCGGTCAAAGTGGATATCCGCCTGCTCAATCACCGCGATATTTTCAATATGCAGCAGGCTCAGCATGGAACCACGCTCCTTTTATTTCAGGAAATCTGCTTCTTAATGTCCACACAAAGGGCGGCCGCACTGCTTGCATCCCGCATCAGCAGAAAGGCCGTGTCGTTGCCGGCCAGTGTGCCTACCAGATGATCCACCGGGGTGGCGTCAATGGCAGAGCAAGCCGCAGGAGCCATACCCGGCATTGTCTTAATGACCACAATATTCTGTGCGCAGTCGCATTGCAGCACACACTGATTAAAAATGCTGTTCAGCTTTTCCGAATAGGCGCAGTCCCTCTGTTTGGCCGCCGTTCGATAGCGATAACTGCCCCTTGGTCCCAGCTCCTTAATGATGTGAAGCTCCTTGATGTCTCTGGATATTGTGGCCTGTGTCGTTGAAAAACCGTAGGTCTGCAGTTCATGCTGAAGCTGCTCCTGCGTTTCAATTTCTTTGCTTTCAATCAGTTCCAGAAGCTTCGCCTGTCTCTTTACCTTCATAGCGCATCTCCTTATCTGACATAAAATTTATTGTTAATGATCTGGTAAAAACTGGTCTCCTTCATGCGAACCAGACGTGTCTCCAATTCCGCACGGCGGACTGTTACCACATCATTGGGATTCAGGCGGAAGGCACGTCCGCCGTCCACAGACAAAAACGCATTCCTTCGCCCGATTTTTCCGACTCTGATTCGGACGGTGCGCCACGGCGCCATCACAATACTCTTGGCCTGAATTGCATGGGCGCAGATGGGCGTAATAATGATATTCTGCGCCGACGGCTCCACAATGGGACCGCCCGCGGACATGGAGTAGCCTGTGGAGCCGGTGGGCGTACAAACCACCACTCCGTCGCCGGAAAAGCTGGTGGCCTCCACCCCATCGCATTCCACGGACATTTCAATCACCCGTGCCACAGCGCCCTTGGTGATAGCCGCATCGTTCAGCGCCGTTTCGTCAAACATCGTTCGGCCCTCATTCTCCACGGTGGCCCGCAGCATCATCCGCTTTTCAACCCGGTATGCTCCATCCATCAGGCGCGTCAGCATGGGAAGCTCCGAGGCTTCCAGCTCCGCCATGAAGCCCATGGTTCCAATATTGACGCCCAGTATCGGAACATGGTGCTTCGTGGCAATCTGGGAAGAATGGAGAATGGTGCCGTCTCCCCCAAAGCAGATCAGAATATCCGCTGTTTTGATCTCGCGATGAATATCGTGGAATTTTATATCCTTCGGCAGTTCAAAATTCTTATCCACGTCAAAGGGCAGACAGATTCTTGTCTCCGCTCCCGCATCCTGAAGAATCTTTGCCGCCTGCAGCACATAGTGAAAATTCCGGTCCCGATAGGGATTGGGAGTCATTACAATCTTCATGGCGTTCCCCTCAAAGTCTCATGGGCTTCCCGCACCAGCGCCGCCAGGTCCGGAATCGCATGCTCGTCCGGCGTTAAGGAGAGATAGCCCAAAAACTCAATGTTGCCTTCCGGCCCCTTCACCGGTGAAAAAGTCAGATTTCGGATGGTGAAGCCAAGGCCCTTGGCCAGACGGACAAAGGACTCCAGCACTTCCAGGTGGACGGCCGGGTCCCGGACCACGCCCTTCTTCCCCACCTTGTCTTTTCCCGCCTCGAACTGCGGCTTAATGAGGCACAAAACCCGGCCGGTTTCCGGCTTCAAAAGAGACAGGATCACCGGAAGCACCAGCTTAAGAGAAATAAAAGACACATCCACTACGGATAAATCCAGCGGCTCCCCCAATTGCTCCGGCGTCACATAGCGGATGTTGGTCCGCTCCATGACAACCACTCGCGGATCACTGCGAATCTTCCAGGCCAGCTGGCCATAGCCCACATCGATGGCGAAGACCTTTTTGGCTCCCTGCTGCAGGAGGCAGTCTGTAAAGCCGCCGGTAGATGCGCCCGAATCGCTGCACACGAAGCCGGCGGGATTCACGCCAAAGTCCCTCAGCGCCTTTTCCAGCTTCAAGCCGCCGCGGCTGACATAGGGGCAGACGCTGCCCCGAACCTCAATTACGGCATCGGCGTCAATGCCAACTCCTGCCTTATCCGCCTTTTGCCCATCCACATAGACGTCTCCGCTCATGATAACCGCTTGGGCTTTGGCGCGGCTGTCAAAATACCCGCGCTCCACCAGAAGTACGTCCAGACGCTCTCTATGCTTCATGCGTCAAAAGCTCCTTTGCTGCTTGATAAATCCCATCGGCGTCCAAATGCATCATCCGGCGAAGCTCCGCCACGCTGCCATGGGGGACCACACCGTCCCGCAAATTCAGCAGCTTACAGGCAGGACACACACCATCCTGGACAAGACCCGCCAGAAGCTCTGTTCCGATACAGCCGACGGCGGCGGTTTCCTCCACCACCAGCAGGCGGCCGGTCTGCGCTACAGACTGCAAAACCGGCGTTCGATCCAGCGGCCAGATCTGTTCCAGCTTGATAATCGCAGCGGAATAGCCCTCCCGGTTCAGACGGGCAGCGGCCTTTTTGACATCGTTGATCGTGGTCCCATAGGTTACAATGGTCAAATCACGCCCCTCCTGCATCAAAGCGGGGGCGCTCGCCGCAATATAGTCGCCATCGCCGCCCTTGGGATAGCGAATTGCCACCGGGCCTTCCATTTCCAAAACCGCCTTTTTCAAAAGGCGGCGAAGCTCTGCCTGACTGGCAGGACACAGGATCTGCATTCCGGGTACCTGCCGCAGGAATCCCACATCAAAAACGCCGTGATGAGTCTCGCCATCCTCGCCGACCAGCCCGGCCCGATCCACGGCAAACACCACATGGAGGCCCAGAAGCGACACATCGTGGATCAGCATATCCAGACTGCGCTGCAGGAAGGTGGAATAAACCGCAAAGACCGGAATCATCCCCTGCTTGGCCATACCTGCCGCCATACTGACGGCATGGCCTTCGGCAATGCCCACGTCAAAAAAGCGGTTATGAAAGGTGGCGGCAAATTCGCTCAGGCCGGTTCCCTGCTCCATTGCTGCGGTAATGGCGCAGATCCGCGGGTTCGCGATGGCCAATTGGAGCAGCGCATGGCCGAAAGTCTCCGAAAAGCAGGCGCAGGCCGGTTTCAGGCTTCGTCCCGTCGTCGGGTTGAATTTGCCAACGCCATGAAACTCAGAGGGCGTTGCCTCCGCCGGAATATAGCCCTTGCCCTTCTTTGTAATCACATGAAGCAGCACCGGCTCCTGCATTTCTTTGGCTTGCTGGAGCAAAAAGGTCAGCTTCTGCACATCATGGCCGTCCACAGGGCCAAGATAGTAGAATCCCATTTCCTCAAAAATCGTCACGCCGATCAGGCGGCGGCGGAGCCAGACCTTCATGCTGTGCGTCAAACCGTACAGCCGCTGCCCGCCAGGCAGCTTCTCCGTCAGCTGACGGTATGCTTTTTTCAGGCCAAAATATCCCGGCTTCAGACGAAGCAGGGATAAATGTTTGGCAATCGCCCCTACATTGGGGGTAATGGACATCCCATTGTCATTGAGAACCACCACCATCGGTTCGCCGCTTTCCCCGGCATCATTGAGGCCCTCATAGGCCAAGCCACCGGTCAGCGCACCGTCTCCAAGCACGGCAACCACCTGATAGTCCTGATGCTGCAGGCTTCTGGCCCGGGCCATTCCCAGCGCTACCGAGACAGAATCGGAGGCATGTCCGGCAACAAACGGGTCGTGGCAGCTCTCCGATGGCTTGGGAAAGCCCGCCAGACCGCCAAAGGTTCGAAGTGTGGAAAACTGGTCCATCCGTCCGGTCAGTATTTTATGAACATAGGACTGATGGCCCACATCAAACAGGAGCCTGTCCCGGGATGTGTCATAGACTTTATGCAGCGCCACGGTCAGCTCCACAACCCCCAGGTTCGAGGCCAGATGACCGCCGGTCTTTGCAATATGCTGTACCAGAAAAACGCGGATCTCCTCACATAGCTGCCGGTCCTCTGCTGGGGACAAGCGAAGAAGATCCGCCCTGGTGTGGATTTGTTCTAACATAGAAGTTCCTCCGGTCACTTACGGTGAAACAGCCGCGCCAGCCGCCTGGGTACGGATTTGACCGAATAGATCAGCTTTGCAGCCAAATGAATAATGGCCGTGCTGCTGCCTATGGCAATGGTCTTTCCATACGCCTTGCCGCCGACCGTAATTGCCGCCACCAGCGCCGACATCAGCAGCGAGATCACGCGGGCCGCCAACGGCTGCATTCCTGTAACAGCCCGCGCCGCAATGACCGCCGAAGCGGAGCCGGAAATAACGCCGCAAATGTCACCGACCACATCGTTGCAAAAGGAGGAAACCCGCTCTGCCTTGCGGAGCAATCGAATGGCCTCCGCAGCCTCCGGCACTTTTTTTGCCGCCATGGAATGAAATGGTTTTTCCTCCGCTGCCGTCACCGCAACGCCGATGACGTCAAAGATCACACCGATCAACACGATCAGCATCAACACACCGAACGAAAGCACCAGGCCGCCGCCGGATAGGACCTCATTGGACAGAAAAGACATGGCTGCGGAGATTCCAATGGTAATTCCAAAAATAGAAGTGATCCATTTCCAGTCCGCCTTGACACGGAAAACAGCCGCTTTTTTGGGTCGCTTCTGTATGTCGCGCTTCACAACAATCCTCCTGAATCGCTAAAAAAATAATGGCAGCAGGTAAGATTAAACTTACGGCTTAGGTCGGGTAGGTTTTCCCCGGAAACTGCTCTCTGTCGCCAGTAGAGTGGTTTCCCATGAAAGCTTCCGTCTTCTCGTTGCCAAAGAAGCCACCCGATCGCCACTTAGTCCGTACTGCAATCCCTTATCTGCTCTATAAAAGACAGCCTAGGTGATTTCCACAACAGCGCCATCCGACTCTTATCCTCTTTTGCAAGCAGGCTTTCGAGAGGCAATATCACGCCTCGCCCCTGGCCGGGGGTCTGCGTGCCTGACCTCTGTCCCGATCTGCTCACGCAAGGCAGGCTACTCTGCACACAGCGTTACGACACAAGGCCGGGTAGCACCGCAATACAGGTTCTCATCCTGCTCCGTACAAAAGTCGCGGACCACAAGGGAGTACGCTTCTGCACAAAAACAGGTCTCCGCAGAGGCAGGGTCGGGATCTCCATGCCATTGAAGACCGCCCTTCCTCCGCAGGCGTAATTGCTACGCCTTCCTCCAGCACCCACCCCAAACTGGGCGTAAGAAGCAGGCACCAAAGGTTTCACAGTTATGCCCTTTAAAGGATTTTTAGGCCCTTCCTGGGAGCCGGCGGCGCCGACTAGGATACTGCGCCATTATTGGGATACATTATATCACCTGATTCATAAATATACAAGCGGATATTCACAAAAAAATACAAAAACGATTTTGCATGTTGTTACAGATTGCGGTTCAGCGCGGAAAAAGAAAATAATCCGCCCCGAAAATTACAAAAATATCCCCTGTCCCTAAAATTCCCGATTGGCCAGCAGGTTGGTCAAGTCGGTCAGGAAGGCGCGATCGTCAAAAACGGAAAGGGCCTTCAGCGCCTTTTCGTTTTCCCGGGAAATATAGTCCGCACACCGTTCCAGGCCATACAGGGAGACGAAGGTGTTCTTGTTCCCATCCACATGGACCGCTTTTCCAAGCTTTTTGGCGTCGCCGACGACGTCCAGCACATCGTCCCGAATCTGAAAAGCCAGTCCGATTGCCTGTGCATAGGCATCGGCGGCCTCCATCTGAGCCGGTGTGCCATTGGCTGCGGCCACACCCATGCGGCAGGCGGCGGAGATCAAGGCGCCGGTCTTGCGGCTGTGGATGGCGTAGATTCCAGCCTCGTCCAGCTGCCGCTTCTCCCCCTCCATATCCAGAATCTGTCCGCCCACCATGCCCTTTTCTCCTGCGCAGGACGAAAGAATCCGAATAATCTGCACAACGGCAGCGGGATCGGCGTCCGCGTGGGAGGCCGTGTCAAAGGCGGCCGTCAGCAAGGCGTCGCCCGCCAAGACAGCTTCGGCTTCGCCGAAGACCTTGTGGTTGGTCGGGCGGCCCCGGCGGTAGTCATCGTTGTCCATGCATGGCAGATCGTCGTGAATCAGACTGTAGGTATGGACCATCTCGACAGCCGCGGCAAAGGGCAGCGACTTCTCCCAGTCTCCCCCGCACAGGCGGCAGAATTCCAGCACCAACACAGGGCGGATTCGCTTGCCGCCGGCCAGAAGGCTGTAGCGCATGGCCTCAAACAGCCGCTTCTGCGGCTGGGATTCGTCCGCAAAGCAGGTATTCAGATATGCCTCTACGGCGGAGACATACCGGTTCATGGTCTCCTTAAAATGGTTCTCCATCTTCAAGCTCCATTTCCACCGGCTTGCCGTCCGGTCCCTTCATCAGGCGGACAACCTTCAGCTCCGCCTCATCCAGAAGGGCGCTGCATTGGGACACCAGAGTAGTCCCCTCTTCAAACAATTGCAGGGATTCCGCCAGGGGTACATTCCCCTGCTCCATCCGTTTAACAATCTCCTCCAGCCGTTGGATGGAGGTTTCAAAGGTTTTCGATTCTTGGCTCATCTTGGCCTCCTTGTCAGAATACAGATTGCCGTCTCACGCTGTTGCTCGCAGTGACGTGTGTTTTCATCCGTGTTTGCTTATGGAGAAGCAATCGTGTCATGCAGGCCCGTATGCCCCGGACGGGTTTCCTGAACGGCAGCGTCCACTTCGCCGGTCTGCAAGGTCACGGAAATTCGATCTCCCGGCTTTAGGACGGCGGCGTTTGTGATGACGGTCCCGTTCTGATCGCGGGTCATGGAGTAGCCCCGTGACAGCACCTTCAGGGGACTCATGGCTTCCAGACCGGCAGTCAGACGGATAAACTGCTGCTTTTTCGCCGCCAGAACCCGCTGGGCGCAGGCGGACAGCTGCTTCTGATGATAATCCAGCAGCAAGCGCTTATCCTGCAAATAATTCATGGGGCTTTGCAGCACCCGCTTCTCCCGCAGGCTGTCCAGCCGCTGGCGGGACAGATTCAGCTGGCGGTTCATGCAGTGGGTCATGCGGCTTTGGAGGGCTTGAAGCCGCTCCCGCAGTTCCCCCTGGTCCGGAGCCACCATCTCTGCCGCGTTGGAGGGCGTGGCCGCCCGCAGATCCGCCACAAAATCGGAGATGGTCACGTCCGGCTCATGTCCTACAGCGGAGATCACGGGAATCTCCGACTGAAAGATGGCCTGGGCCACCCGCTCATCATTGAAGGCCCACAGGTCCTCCATAGAGCCGCCGCCCCGCCCGGTGATGAGAACATCGGCCACCCGGTAACGGTTGGCGTAGCGGATGGCGCCGCAGATTTCCGCTGGGGCTTCCACGCCTTGAACCCGTACCGGCAGAAGCATGACTTTGGCCAGGGGATACCGCTTGCCCAGAATCCGCAGCATATCATGGACCGCCGCACCGGCAGCAGACGTAATGATGGCAATCCGGTGCGGGTAGGGCGGCAGAGGCTTTTTATGGGCAGAGTCAAACAAGCCCTGGGCCTGGAGCTTGGCTTTCAGCTGCTCAAAGGCCACATACAGGTCCCCCACGCCCTCCGGCGTTAAATCCGTACAATAGAGCTGATAGGCCCCGTCCCGGGGGAAGACCGTGACCCGTCCCATAGCCAGGACCTTCATGCCGTTCTCCGGGCGGAACCGAAGGCGCATGGCGCTGCCTTTGAACATGACGCACCGCATGGCGCCGCCGGCATCCTTCAGCGTAAAATAGTGGTGGCCTGAAGGGTATACCTTGTAATTGCTCAGCTCTCCTCGGACACACAGGCCGGACAGAAAGCCATCCCGGTCCAGCATAGCCTTGATATATTCATTCACTTGGGATACATCCACAATCTGCCGCTGCATCATGGCATTTCCTCCTGCATCCAGGTCAAAACCGCAATCCCCATGGCGTTATCTGTGGAATAGGCCGGGGCCGCAAACACCGGCTCCAAGGGCGAAGTCAGGGTACGAAGCATCGAGTTGGAGGCCACGCCGCCGGAGAAGACCACAGGGAAATCCGGGTATCGCTTCCGGGCGTCCCAGGTGGTTCGAACCACCACGTCACAGACAGAGCGAATTGCATAGGCCGCCGTGTCCGCAGGGCTGTGGCCGTCTTCGAAAAAGGCTGCAATTCTGTTTTCCAGTCCAGACAGGGAAAATATCAGATTCTCGGATTTCACCTTGAACCGTTCCCGGCTTTCGCTCTCCTGGGACAGCCGGTCCAGGGCTTTTCCCGCAGGAAAGTCCAGCTCCAGCAGCCTGCCGGTCCGGTCCATAATCTGACCGGCTGAGATATCGCTGGTGCCGCCGATGCGGGAAGCGCGGATATTCCGTTTTTCCGGCTCCACCAGCAGCAGCTCTGTGGTGCCGCCGGACAAATGCCAGGCCAGGTGGGGCCGCTCCATTAGATCCAGCCGGTCCGCCGACCAAAGCGCCGCCGCGATATGGCCCTGCTGATGGGAAAACGCATAGCATGGAACATCCAATGCCGCTGCCAGGGTCCGGGCCGCAGCAACCCCCGCCAGAAAGCAGGGCATGTAAGACCCCTCCACCGCCCGCGGGCGGCTGCTGACGCCAACGGCACAGATCGAAGACCGGTCTGTGCCGTGAAACAGCGCCTCTGCCAACTCCGGCAGCCGCTTGACATGGGCAAACAGCGCCTCGCTCTGCCGCAGGCCAAGCTCTCCCGGTTTCACATCCAGAAGCCGGGACTGGTTTTTGCCGGTCTGCCCGTCAAAAGCGGCAATGGATGTGGTATAGTTGCTGGTATCAAATCCTACGAACATCATTTCTGCTCCAGCTCTCTGGCAAAGGACCCCAGAATACCGTTGACAAAGGACACCACGTCCTCATCCTCATACTTCCGGGTCAGCTCCACCGCCTCATTGATGGCGGCGCCAACCGGCACATCATCGGCATAAAGGGCTTCGTACATGGCCACATGGAGAATGGCCCGGGCGATTTTGGAGATGCGGGAAACGCTCCAGTTGACAGCGTACTTCCGGAGATAGCCGTCCAGCTCTTCCCGCTTTTCCTGAATCCCACGGACGGATTCCAAAATATAATCCATCTGCTTGGAATTGGGCCGCTCTGCATAGACCTCCGTCTCCTGCCCCAGGGTCTCATAGTAGTCCTCATCCATGGCAGTTTCCACCACAGTGTCGGCGGCGTCCCGGGTAAAGTTCATCTCATAAATCAAATGTGCAACAATCTCTCTGGCGTTTGATCTGGTCATAGTGCCGCTCCTTAATCTTTCTGCTAGCCTTATTTTTCATATTATACCGGAACAGGGCAAAAAAATAAACCCTTTGTTTCCACAAAGAGTTTATTTTTTCCGTTATTTCCGAGGTTCGCGAGGCAGGGTGATGCCGCCGATGCTGACATTGACGCTGCGGACCTTGCGGCCTGTGGTGGATTCCACCGTGGAAGCCACGGCCTCCTGGACTGCCTTTGCAACCTCTACCACAGAATGACCATACAGCACAATGATGTAGCAGTCGATGGAAATCTCATCGTCCTCCGTGATGACCAGACGAATGCCCTTGCCGGCGCTCTTTTTTCCGGTGCCGGTGTTGGAGTTGAGCCCATAAACACCCTCCACATCCCGCGCCGCCATGGCGGCAATGGCCGCGATGACCTCCTCCGAAATATGAATGGAGCCGTTTTCCAGCGTCTGAGAAACATATTCTTTACTTTCGCTCATGATGGAACCTCCGTGTACAATGACTTTTTCTATTCTTAAAAACCATTGTACCACAATTTGCAAAAAAGACAACCTTATTTTACTTCAATGATTCGAACTTCCGCCACGCTGTAGTCCGTCTGCGTCGTAACAATGTCGGAAATCAAAGCCACATCCGTCTCCGCCAGGCCATCTGCCGGGGCAGACACCGCAATACTGATACCGTCGTCGCTCATATAGGCCACACAGTCTTCAAAGCCTTTGGCGATTACCAGGCTCTCGATTTGTGCCTCCGCCAGAGCGTCGCTGATAATTCCATCCAATGCGGAGACAGCGGCGGTGGCGCTTTCACTGCCGTCCTCATAGGCAATGGTTTCCTGGAGCATTTCCACAGCGCTGTCCCTGGATTCCTGACGCGTCAGACGAAGCTGCGCAAAGGCATCCGTCGTGCCGCTGACCGCCGAGGCCGCGCCATCCGATTCGCTTGCGAGCGCCGGCGCGGCACCGTTGAGAACCTGGTCCGCGTTGAGGGTTTCCGTCAGATCCACAGCCTCACCCTGCGTGGCATTCCAGTTGAGATAGACACCGGCGCAGATCAGCACCAGTACTGTTGCCACAATCGCGTTTCGTTTCCATGTTTTCATGCCTGTTCCTCCTAATCTTGCTTCATTTTAATCACGGTTATTTTATCACTGCTCAAGCCTGTCAGGCTTGAAACCGCCTGCACCATGGCAAGCCGCACCGCCGCACTGTCAGCGCCTTGGCAGAGTACCACGGCTCCTTTGTAGATCGGGTAAGTTGTTTTCACTGTCAGCGGTCCTTCCGTGCCGCTGCCCGCCGAGGCCAGTACGGTCTCCCGGGTCTCCTCCATGCCGTCTTCGCTGGTTTTGGTCTCCACATCGGTCTGGTATTCATGGACTTCGCTGGTCTCCATTGTCAGAAGAACGCGTACATCCCCCGCTCCCTCCACCTGAGAAAGCAATCCCTCCAATTGTGCTTCCAAGTCCTTTTGCCGGGTCTCCTGCGTCTGCGGCTCCGAGTCTGCAGCCGCCGCAGTTTCTTTCTGTGGCAGCAGCAGGAGGGCCACGCCCAGAAGCAATATCAAAATAGCGTATTTGAACTTTGCCGCTTTGCCAAGCCCCCGTTGCAGCCATGCCGTTATGCGCTCCTTGTTCACATTCATATCCACTCCTGTTGCGCCGCGGGAATGCCCAGGTTCTCCACGATGTACGCTGTCAGCATCTGCTTTTGACGCTCCCCTGCCGTGCCTTGGAGCGTCACTGCCGTGGGATAGGGATAATCCGTGCCGCTGCTGACTGTAATTTCCACCCGCAGCTTCAAGCCCATTTCCTCGGCTTTGTCCAATATATATGTCTCGCACCGCTGCTTTATGATTTCGGCCATTAAGTCCCGGCTGTTTACTTCAATTCCCGTCCGTATTGTTTCCGTTTCCATTTGAAATCGGGCAATGGACTTGGCCAAACTGTCATAATCCAGCTTAGCCAACGGCGATAAGACCGTTAAAAGAATCAAAAGCCCACCGGCCATGGCTGCCGTGCGCCGGGCGGCGCCACGGGGAAGCAGGGCCTGCGCCAGAGCAAGCAGCAGAGCCGCCGCCGTAATGGACAGGAGATACCCCCGCACCGCCGCCGTCATAGCTGCACCGCCTTAAAGAAGCAGCAGCAGGACAGGAGGCTCATCAGTGCGCTGCTGCCGGTCATAGCAAGGAGAAAGCCCACGGCGTCGGTGATTGCCTCCAAAAGTGTGCTGTGCCGGTGATGCACCACGCCGCTTAAGGCCGTGGTCAGCTTCAGGGTAAGATAGGAAATTCCCATGCGGCAGAAAGGCAGCGCGAAGAAGGCCAAAATCGTCAGCATTCCAAACGTGCCGACGGCACTGCGCAGAAGTCCCGCGCCGGACAGCACCGTCTCTGCCGCATCGGAAATGATGCCGCCAACCACCGGCACCACAGAGGACAGCGTCAGCTTTGCCGCTTTCAGGGCCGCTGCGTCCGCGCTGCCCGACAGGATACCTGTGGCCGCCAGAAAGCCTGTGAACAAATACATCACGGCTTTCAGTCCTGTCTTGATGACCCAGCCCAGCAGCTCCCGAAGCTTGGTCAGCCGGTCCTCCTCCAGCGCGTCGCCGGCCATTGCCAGCCCTACATAGGCATAGACCAGGGGAATCAGAAGATACCTGCACACGCGAATCAATAGATTGGAAAAAAACGCGGCCACCGTATACATGGCCCCCGCACTAACCGCCGCGCCGGTAGCTGTGGCTGCCGCCGCCATAACCGGCAGCAGCAGACCGGAGAAATTTGTAATATCCTCCATCGTGGTCTTTCCAAGCCCCACCATGGTATGCAGATCCGCAGCGCAGCAGGCCGTGATTCCCAGCGCCGCCGCCATCGCCGTGGCCTTGCTGGCGCGGGTCTGCCCAAAGGACTCCGCCAGTTGACACAATGTCAGCACCGCCAAAACCCGAAGCAGCGTGGCGGCAGAGGTTTTCACGGCGCTGCCGCTCTGCCGCACCGCTTCGGAGAAGATTTCCGCCGCTCCGGTTCCGAAATCGGCCTGGACCATGGGATCATAGTCCTCCAGCAGCGATGCCGCATCGCCGCTTAAGCCCTTCTCCAGCTCATCCACGCCAAAGAGTTCTCCTTGCGCGGTGGTTAAATCCGCCGCCGTTGCCGGAACCGTCAGAACCAGCAGCGTCAGCAGGGCAATCATCAGTTTTCTCACACTACCCTCCCAGCATCTCCTCCAGTAGATTCAGTACCGCCGTCAGCAGCGGGAGCGCCGCATAGATCGACAGGACGGAGCCGCCGATTTCCACAGCCTTTGCCAGGGCCTTTTCCTCCGCGTCCTCACACACACTTCCGGCCACCTGTACCAGCAGGCCGATTCCCGTCACTTTCAGCAGCGGCGCCGTCACCGTTTCATTAAGGCCGGACAGCTCCCGCAGCTGCTCCACAACGGACAGAATGGGGGAAAAGAACCGCAGAGCCAACAGCAGCAGCACGGCGCACCCCGCAAGAGACAGGAGCATCGCCAGAGGCTTTCCGTTTTCCCGTACCACTGCGCAAAGCAGCGCCGCCACAACGCCCAGAGACGCCATTTGCAACACCGTATTCATCAAAAATTAAACAGTGTCTTGACCATCTGGAACAGCTCCGCAATCTTCTGCACCACAATCATCAGGACCACCACCAGCGCCGCCAGGGTTGTCATGGTGGCCTGCTCCTCCCTGCCGGAACGCACCAGCACTTGGTTTAGAATGGAGACAATGATGCCCACTGCCGCAATTTTAAAAATCAAATCAATATCCATTGGCTCACCTACAGCAGCAGAATTGCCACAGCCAGTCCGGCACAGAGGCCCAAGGCCTCATAGGTCTTGCTTTTGACGCTGCGCTCCCTTTCCGCCGTCCGGTGTTCCTCCTCCAGCTGCGTCAAGGCCATTTCAATGCCTTGGCGCTGGCTTTCCAAATCATATTTGCCCAGCTTCCCCGCCAGCTCCAGCAGAATCATAGAGACCCGGTCTCCCTGCGGAAGCTCTGGAACGGTTTCCAGCGCCCGCCGCATGGCAGCCGGAGGCGTCAGCCACCGGCGCTTGTCCATATCCTTGGCGATTTGCGAAAACAGCCGCTCCAAAGGTCCCTCACAGGAGGCCGCCATCAGCGCAAAGGCTTTGGGCAGCGGTGTGCCGCAGAAGGCAATTTCATTTTTCATCAGCTGGAGCGCGGCCATCAGCTGACGCAGCATTTCACACCGGCGGCGCATGGCCAGCGCCACCCGAAAGCCCATCACCCCCGCAGACGCAACAATGAATATCACTCCCACAATCCTCATAAAGAAACCTCCTCCACTGTATATGACTTGTCCCACCGAAGCACTGCCACAGATGAAAACAGTCCCATGGACATAAGACGCCGGTAAAGCGGGCGGCGGCGCAGATCTTCCAACATATCGCCGTGGGCCGTTGCCAGCAGGCGGACGCCGCAGTAGGCCGCCTGCTCCAGCGCTGCAATGTCCTCCGGCGCGGTAATCTCATCCACCGCGATCCACTGAGGGTTCATGGTTCGAAGCAGCATCATAATCGCCGCGGCCTTGTCCACATGGACCAGCACATCGGTTCTGGTTCCAATGTTCAGCTGAGCTACCCCGCCGACGCTGGCCGACAGCTCCCCGCGCTCATCCACCAGGCCCACCCGTTGCCGTTTTCGGTCCGACAGCTGGCGTACCGCGTCCCGCAGCAAGGTGGTCTTCCCGCTCCCCGGCGGCCCCAGCAGCAGCGTGGACTTCGTGAGCTTCGGCATAAGGGAATCGGCGCTGCCGGGAACCTGATGGGCCACGCGGATAGCAACAGAGGACGGCAAATGCAGATTCCGCATCTCACCTCGCTCTGTCACCCCAGCGCCGCAAACACCGATTCGATGTCCGCCCTCCACCGTCACATAGCCCTGCCGCAGAGAATCGGCGCAGGCATAGACCGACTGTCGGCAGGCCCGCCGCAGCAGGTCCTCCAGATCCTCCTGGCTTGCCGGTGGCCACAGCTCCTCCTCCCGGCCCCTTCGCAGAAGCCGGAGCGGCCGCCCTGTTCCCAGCCGAAGCTCCTCTATGCCCTCCCAGGAGGTCTCCCGCAGGACCCCGGCATACTGGTCTGGCAAGAGAGGCAGAATTTGTTCCATTTGCTTCATGCTTTCACTTCCCATACACCATATTCTTAGGCATGGCCGGTTATGCCTTCCCCGTCAGAAAAGAAACCGTTTTAAATTTTCGAAGAATGAGTTGAAAAGAAAGGAAAAAACGCTTATGATTAAGGTAGGGATTATTCCCACCATTTTAATTTAAGAGTGAGGTATTTTTATGCCGGAACAACACTCCTATACCCAAAACCGCGAGCTGAGCTGGCTGCGTTTTAACGACCGCGTACTGGAAGAGGCCATGGATGCCACTGTGCCTCTGCTGGAGCGTCTGAAATTTGTCGCCATCTTCACAAGCAATCTGGATGAATTTTTTATGATTCGCGTAGGCAGCCTCTATGATCTGCACCATATGAACCCGGAAAGCATTGACAATAAATCCGGTATGACCCCTCAGGAGCAGCTCAGTGCCATTTACCGCGCTGTCCGTCCTCTCTATGCCAAGCGGGAGCGCTGCTTCTATGACATTGAAAATCAGCTCCGGGTCCACGGAATCTTCTGCCTCTCCTTTGATGAGCTGGAGATGCAGGAGGCCAAATTTGTCAAGCAGTACTTTAAGCAGTCCATTGCCCCGATTCTTTCGCCGCAGATTGTGGACTCCCATCATCCCTTCCCGAATTTGCAGAATAAGGCGCTTCATGTGGCGGCACGGCTGAAGTACAAAGGCAAGGAGACCTTCGGCTGTGTACCCATTCCCTCTGCCCTGCCTGAGGTCCTCTATTTGCCGGGTAATCAGGTACGCTTTATTCGAATTGGTGACATCGTACAGCAGTATTTGGATCAGCTGTTCCCCGGCTATACCTGCACCGAGCGGGTCCAGCTTTGTCTGACACGGAACGCAGATATCACGCCCGACGACGATACCCTGGACTATACCGGCGATTTTCGTGTCACGATGCAGAAGGTTTTGGGCCGCCGCAAGCGGCTTGCGCCGGTGCGTCTGGAGCTGTCCTCCGCCATATCCACAGAATTTGAGGAATATCTGTGTCAAAAGCTGTCTCTGTCCCATCACCAGATTTACATCACCAGAGCCCCGCTGACTTTAAAATTCGCTTATGATCTGGCCGGACGGCTATCTGAAGCCCGGCGGAGTCTGCTGTCCTATCAGCCCTTTGTTCCGCAGACGCCGGGATATTTGGCCGGACCGGAAAAGATCAGCCGATTGGTCCAGCGGGAGGATGTTCTGCTGTCCTATCCTTATGAGAGCATGACCCCCTTTTTGCAGCTTTTGAAGGAGGCGGCCAGCGACCCCAGCGTGATCTCCATCAAGATCACCATCTACCGTCTGGCCAGCAAGGCGAAGCTGGTGGAATATCTGTGTGCCGCAGCGGAGAACGGCAAAGATGTGACCGTCCTGATCGAGCTGCGCGCCCGTTTTGATGAGCAAAATAATATCGATTGGTCTGAGCGGCTGGAGGAAGCCGGCTGCACCATTATCTACGGCTTTGAGGAATACAAGGTTCACTCTAAAATCTGCCTGATTACCCGCCGGGACCACGGTGCAATCCGCTATTTGACCCAGATCGGCACCGGCAACTATAACGAAAAGACCGCCGCCATGTATACGGATCTGTCTCTCCTGACCATGGATCAGGCTATCGGACGGGACGCCAACGAGTTCTTTAAAAATATGATGATCGGCAATCTCAATGGCACCTATGAGCATCTGTTGGTCGCTCCAGTTTCTCTGAAATCAGCCCTTTTGAGTCTCATTGAGGAAGAAATGAAGAAAGGAACAGATGGCCGTATTCTCCTGAAGCTGAACTCTGTGACCGACCTGGACCTGATTGAAAAACTGCGGGACGCCTCCCGGGCGGGGGTGCAAATCCGCATGATCGTGCGCGGAATCTGCTGCATTCTCCCCGGCATTGCGGGCGAGACGGAAAATCTGCACATTACCAGCATTGTAGGCCGGTTCCTGGAGCATTCCCGTATCTACTGCTTCGGAAGCGGTTCCGGCGAGCGAATGTACATCGCATCGGCGGACTTTATGACCCGCAATACCGAGCGCCGGGTGGAGGTGGCCTGCCCCATCTACAGCACCAAAGTCCAGCAGAAAATCCACCGGATTTTAGATGTCTGTCTGCAGGACAATGTCCGGGCGCGGCTGCTGCAGTCCGACGGTACCTATTGCCATGTCCAAGACGGCGACGCGCCGCTGGACTGCCACCAAATCCTGATGGAGGAAGCCATCGCAGGCAGCGTTCCGGTCCCCGCCGCGCCCTCCATGTGGAACCGTTTCCGGAAGATTTTTAAAGGGAACGCATAGCAGCGCGAGAATTCCCTTTATTGAGAAACCATTCCATAAAATGGCCGCAGTCATCTGGCTGCGGCCATTTTTTCATATATGAAAGACGAACCGTGCCCACCGCCGGGCGATTTTGAACCTTTCACCCGCCGGAACGTGCACTCAGCGGACACACCTACAAAGGCCCTCATGCGCTTTTTTCAGGCGCATGAGGGCCTCTGCCGCATTGTTTCTACTTCCGGAATGGGATTGATCGTCCGATCAGGACAGAACGCCTGAGGTGGAATAGGGCAGGCGAACGGGAAGCGCGTGAGGAATTATCCCGCGCCGGGAACGCGCCGTAGCAGCAGCCGTAACCGGCGGATGTCGCTTCGGCTGTCGATCTGCTGTATGCAGACGTTGCGGTTATGCCGACGAGGACAAAAGCGCATCGGAAGAATTATAGTCCTCGCCGCTTCCGTCCGCTCATCTCATCATCTCCTCAAACACCCGGGAAATATTTTGATAATCTTCCCAGGTTTCCGCCATATAGGCCTTCCCTTTTTCTGTGATGCCGTAATAGCTTCTAGCACGTCCATCCACAATGTCGTTGCTGGTCACTTCTACAAGTCCCTGTTCCTCCAACCGGTAAATTACCGGATAGAGAATAGAAATCTTAAAGGACCCGTTGCTTCTCTGCTTCATCTCCTGACTCAGCTCATAGCCATACATGGGCCGCTCAGACAGCAGCCGCAGCACAACCAGTGGGCTTGTTGCCCGCTTAAAGTAGGCAATAAAGGAATGACCCGTAGCATCATTTTTATCCCGCAATTGGAAACACCTCCATCCGTGTTTTTATATTTAATATACCACAACTAAGAATTTTGTCAATAACCCGCATTGGAATTCATTGATTATTTTATTTATAATATAGTTTAGTCCATTATACTGTTTAACAAATAATACAGGAAATATACCCACGGTACGGGGCAATGCGCAAATGCACACGGAATCGCGACATTTTAGAGTACGGATTGCCACACCAGTGACGTCGGTCACTGGTGTGGCAATGACACGGAAGGATAGAGACGCTGCTCAATTTCCGGCGTGTTGCAATGACACGCGATTTCATCAGCGTTTACCTAACATCCACAGGCCTCCGTAGAGGCTTCGCTCGGGAAATCATCTTGTTCTTTGCGGTTGAATCAGCCAGCTTTCGTTATATTGGATATATTGTAACCATGCTTTTTGTCAATAATATTTATTGAAATCCTTCGCTTCTTCAGTTATTATGGAAATAAATTAAGTATATGGTACAAGAAAGGCTGGTAATTCCAATGGGCTGATTTGAAGTTTAAAGCGGGCTTCCTGCTTCGTTTGTTTTTAAGAAGCCATCCCTCGATTTATTTTCATGTTGAGAAACGAGACTCC
>CAYTXW010000001.1:0-28975 GCA_964441575.1 uncultured Oscillospiraceae bacterium | reverse complement strand
ACCCTATGATGAAAGCAGAAGTACCTACGGCGGAACGTGCAGTCCCTGTTCCCTGCGAGCAAAACGGCTGGGCTTCTGAAATGTTTTATTGAATTCAGCGTTTTAAAACGATATAATAAGGTGAGAAAGGATCGGTGAAAACCATGAAAAGCATCCGGCAGTTGCTCCGTCAGCCGCTCAAATCCATTCTGGGACTGGCGCTCCTGACTCTGTCTGGGGCGATTATTTGTATCGCAGCGGGGCAGTATTATTCCGCCGTCCAGACTCGCGCAGAAATTGACCGGCAATATACCACCGTGGCCCTGGCAACAGAATCGGAAACAAGCATTACCCAGTACAACGACGAGGGAATCCCCATGGGTACTTTGAAGCTCAGCGGTCTGCCGGATGACGTGCAGAACTGGGTGGAACAGATGACGGAGCAGCATCCGGAGCTGGTAAAGGGGACTTATCAGCAGCAGCTGGCTTCCGCCTATGCACCCGAAGTCATGCCTCTGTCCGTCATGGATCAGTCCTACTCTGTTGACGGTGGAACCACCCCAAAACGTCCGGAAGCGCCTTATACGGATGTTGTTCTGGAAGTTACGCTGACGGAAATCGGGGACACCACAGTGGACCCCGACGATATGACTGTTTCCGTCAGTCTTACCGCCGGCGATATTCGCCCCGTGGCGATTCATCCCATTTTCAATGATCCCTCAGACTATACCCTGTTCATCACCTATACCGCCGAGAATCAGGAAGCGCTGGACGCCATGAAGCTGGAGGTCGGCGCCCGTTATCTGGTCTATGGTCACGATTATTACGATCAGGAGTGGTTACTTCGCAAAATTATCAGCGGAGGCCCTTTCCTGACCACCTTCCCAGTCTATGAAGCGGCCATTGACCTGGACCGTATCCGCATACCTTCCAAAGAAGAGCTGAAAGACCCGGACGGTATTTCCAGCATAGATGAGTCTTCGGTGGCAGTTTATGATACCTGGGACAAAACAGGAGCGGAAGTCAAGTTCTATTTGCCGCAGTGGGAAATGGACCTCATTCGCACTGCAACGCTTTCGGTGCTAGACAACAGTCTCTATTCCCAGCACAGCAGCGCGCCAACTCGCGGAAAATACTATTACAGCAGAGATGATGGCGTCACGGCCCAGGCCATGTATGAGCAGTATATGAAGCCTCAAAACGTTGTGGATATTCCTGAGGAGGAATACCGAACCCTGTATGAGACTCCTACCCTGGTCCGGCTGGAGGGCAGCGCCGAGGACTTCCTGGCCTCGGAGGACGGGGCGCTATGGCGGAAGGTCCTGGACGAGATGGAAATCTCCGCCCACGCCCTGGCGGTACTGGGTACGCCCAAGCTGGAAACCGTATCCCAGTTTGCCAAGCAGGAGACGACAATTTCCGCCGGGCGCACCTTTACGGCCCAGGAATATCAAAAGGGCAGCCGGGTGTGCATTCTCTCGGAAAGCTTAGCCGCCGCCAACGGTCTGTCTGTAGGCGATACCATTTCCCTGCAATTCTACAACACGGACGATAACATTCCCGGTCAGGAAACCAATGCCTCCGCAAACCCGGTACCTTCCTTTTACTCCAGCGTCCTTGGCTTTGCCGGAGAGGCGGAGGACTTTACCATTGTGGGTCTCTATCGGCAGAGTCAGGAGTGGATCGGCGACGCTACCTCCTTTCTGCCCAACACCGTATTTGTGCCGGAGCAGGCTCTGAGCTGTGAGACCCGGACAGCCAACTGCGGCGTATTCTCCACGCTGGTGCTGCAAAACGGCGCTATTGATTCGGTGAAGGCTCTGGCGGCAGAGGCGGGATATGAGGACCTGTTTGTCTACTTCGACCAGGGCTATTCCGCCATCGGCGGCAGTCTCGACGCCTATGATGAGGTGGCGCGGCTGATTTTGCCGGTGGGAATTGCGGCCTGGGCCGGAATTCTGGCTCTGTTCCTGGTTCTGTTCCCGGCGCGGCAGCGGCGGGACCTGGCGCGAATGCTGTCCATCGGCGCGGAACCGCAGGAGGCGCGGCGGCATCTGCTGATCAGCAGCCTGGGTCTGGCCATCCCTGCGTCCATCCTGGGCGCGGTAATCAGTCTGATTCTGCAAAACAGTGTCGCGGAAAAAATGATGGCCTCGGCAGAACTGGAAAACCCGCTGGAGCTGATTCAGAGTCCCTGGGTAGCCCCGGTTCTGGCTGTGGTTCAGATCGCGCTGTACAGCCTGATTTTCTACCTGTTCTCTCTCCTGACCTCCCGCAAGCTCCGGGGCCTCATGGGAGAAAAGGCCAAGTAACCGCCGGCATCTGCATACCGTACTGGTCTATCCAAATAGAATCATTGCCCTTTCGGTTCGCATCCATGCGGATCCTATGGAAAAATCGGATGCTTCACAAACAAGTTTACTCCCGGTGTGCATTAAGAGGTGATGTTTATGTTCTTCTCCTACACGCTGTGTCGTATGAGACGGAGTCCGGGGCCGGCGGCGGCCATGGGGCTGCTGGGCTTGGTCATTACATTGGCCCTGTGCATTCTTCGCATGTCCGTGAGCCGGATGGAGTTGCAAATTGAGGCGCTTTATGACCAAATAGAGGTCAGCTGCGCCGTGACCAACCTGACAGGCACTCAGACAGATAACCTGAATCTAAATTCCTGGGTCGTCAATTTGTTTTTCAGCGACACCACCACCATTGCCGGGGAACCGCTGGATCGCGCCTTTTCCTCCTATATTCGGGACGTGCGGGTCAAATCCACCCTCAGCGGTCAGGGTTCTCCAAACCGCCTGATGACCGGCGTGACTGATCTGGATATGGATTCCCGGATGCGGCAGGAAAACGGCTGCACTGTCACCTGGCTAGAGGGCTATGGCCCGGAAATATTCTCCGGTCATGAGCCGCTGTGTCTGGTCTCGGAAACGGAATTTGAAACCATTCCAACCGCCGAGGACGGAGAACGGTATTTGACTCTGACCTTCCAGGGCATGTTTGAGGGGGAAGCTCGGCGGACATTCCAGATAGCAGGATACTTCTCCGGCAGCTCCAGCAGCGCCTGCTACTGCGCCTGGAACGTGATCTGGGACATCTTCACCGAGATGGGGGAGGAGCCAACGGCAGACAGCATTCGGGCCACCATCGCAAACAATCGGGAAATCGAAGCGTTCCGGGCCTATGCCGGCGAGTGGTTCGCCGAAGCAACGCCCCAGGGGACGCCGCAGCTCTGGAACGCCTCGCCCATCTACACCTACTATCCGTTCGCCTTTGAGATTTACGACGCCACGCTGGTGCAGACGGAGAATACCCTTGCCAACAACATTGCCCTGATGAATTATGCCTCTCAGGCCATTTTGGTGCTTTCTCTGGCCATTGGGTTCCTGTCCGCGTTCTTGCTGATTCGAAGCCGCGCCAGGGAGCTGGCCCTGATGCAGACCATGGGAACCAGCAAGCCCGCCATTTTCGTCCAGGCTTTTTTGGAGCAGGCTCTGCCCACCATTCTGGGCGTCCTGGTTGCTGCCGCCGGATTCCTGATCCTTTCCGCTCCGCCGGTGGGACAGATTATCCTGTTCTTATGTTTTGACTTTGCGGGCGCGGCAGCGGCCATCGGCTGGTTCCTGCGGCAAAATCTACTGACAGCTATGAAGGAGGAGAATGAATAATGGAATGTCTGAAAATTGAGCATCTTTCCTATCAATACCGCGGAAAATACCAGACGGTGCGGGCCGTGAACAACGTTTCCTACAGCTTCCAGACCGGACGGTTCTACGCCATTGTGGGAAAGAGCGGCAGCGGCAAAACCACCTTGCTGTCCCTGCTGGCCGGTTTGGACGTGCCGACGGAGGGTACGGTCCTGGCAAACGGCGTATCTACCAAAGACTGCAACCGCAACGCCCTCCGGCGGGATCATATCTCGGTGATTTATCAGAACTACAACCTGTTCCCCCTGCTGACGGTGGAGGAAAACGTCATGTATCCCCTGCGGCTGAAGAAGACCGGCAAGGAGGCGGCCGGAGCCAAGGCCCATGAGGCCCTGCAGGCCGTGGATCTGCCGGAGAGCTACTTCAAGCGTCTGCCCAGCCGCCTCTCCGGCGGTGAACAGCAGCGTGTGGCCATCGCCAGGACCCTGGCCGCCGGAAGCGAAATCATCCTGGCTGACGAGCCGACGGGCAATCTGGACGAGACTAACACGCAAAACATTGTCCATATCCTGGCTGGCCTGGCCCACGACCAAAACCGCTGTGTCATCGTTGTCACCCATGACACAGACATCGCCGCTCAGGCTGACGAAGTCCTGCAAATGCGTGACGGCGCGCTGGTCCGCGAAGACATCGTTCTGCCAGTATAGCTGCAAAACCCCCGAACTGCCTGTTGGCAGTCCGGGGGCGTTTCTTTGAGAAAACGGGAAATTAGAAGATGCCCTGCTCCATCATGGCGGTGGCGACTTTCTTGAAGCCTGCGATGTTAGCGCCGGCAACCAGGTTGTAGCCCAGGTCGTACTCCTCGGCAGCTTCCTTGCAAGCCGTGTGGATGTTGACCATGATGTTCTTCAGCTGGTTGTCTACCTCTTCGGCGGTCCAGTGCAGACGCTCGGAGTTCTGGCTCATTTCCAGTGCGGAAACAGCCACGCCGCCGGCGTTGACTGCCTTGGAGGGTGCGATCACCATGTTCTTCTGCTCCATCAGATAGTACAGAGCTTCGTTGGTGGTGGGCATATTGGCTACTTCGATGTAATACTTGATGCCGTTGGCCACAATCTTCTTGGCCCAGTCGATGTTGACGTCGTTCTGCGTGGCGGAGGGCATGATGATGTCAGCCTTGACGCCCCAGGGCTTCTCGCCGGGATGGAACTCGGCGCCGAACTTGTCGGCATAGTCCTGCACCTTGTCGCGGCCGGAGCTGCGCATGGTCAGCATGTAATTGACCTTCTCCTCGGTGGCAACGCCATCGGGATCATAGATGTAGCCGTCGGGGCCGGACAGCGTGACAACCTTGGCGCCCAGCTGCATGGCCTTCTTGCAGATGCCCCATGCCACATTGCCGAAGCCGGAGATGGCAATGGTCTTGCCCTCGATGGTGTCGTTCTCGTGCTTCAGGACCTCATTGAGGTAATACACAGCGCCGTAGCCGGTGGCCTCGGGACGGACCAGAGAGCCGCCGTAGGTCTCGCCCTTGCCGGTCAGGACGCCGTTCTCAAAGGTACCCTTCAGGCGGCGGTACTGACCATACAGATAGCCGATTTCGCGGCCGCCCACACCGATATCACCGGCGGGAACGTCCACATCGGGCCCGATATAACGGTACAGAGCCGTCATAAAGCTCTGGCAGAAGCGCATAATCTCAGCATCGGACTTGCCTCTGGGGTCAAAGTCGGAGCCGCCCTTGCCGCCGCCAATGGGCAGACCGGTCAGAGCGTTCTTGAAAATCTGTTCAAAGCCCAGGAACTTGATGATGCCGGGGTAAACGGAGGGATGGAAGCGCAGGCCGCCCTTATAGGGGCCAAGCGCGCCGTTGAACTGGAAGCGGTAGCCGGTATTGGTGTGGTAATTGCCCTGATCGTCCATCCAGACCACACGGAAGGTGAACTGGCGCTCAGGCTCCACCAGACGATTCAGCAGGTCGGCCTTCTCATACTCGGGATGGGCGTTGATGACGGGCTCTACGCTGGTGAGGACTTCTTCTACGGTCTGAACGAATTCAGGCTCGTTGGCATGTTTTTTCTTTACATTTTCAATGACACTTTGGATATAAGCATTCATTTCAAATTTGCCTCCTAAAAATATTAAAGCAGTTTCTTTTGGTTCGGCGGTGCCACGCCAACACCTATTTCACTATAAAACAAAGAAGTGAAAAATGCAATAGTTCCTAAAAATATTTTAAATAAAGCAGTTTAGATTTGTGATTTTAGCACGATTTTAGCAGTTAAAAATTGTGCATCCCGGCAACAGTCAAGCGTCTTTACATCTGGCGAATGATGTCCACAATCTCCGCGCCGATGCGCTTCTGGGCTTCCACCGTGGCCGCGCCGATGTGGGGGGTGCAGGAGACGTTGGGATGGCTGTAGAGTGCCTTGTTCCGGGCCGGCTCCTCGGCATAGACGTCCAGACCGGCGGCCCGGACTTTGCCGGAATTCAGCGCGTCCAGCAGGGCGGCCTCGTCCACGTTGTTGCCGCGGGATGTGTTGATAAATACCACACCGTCCTTCATCTTGGCGATATTCTCGGCGTTGATGAGAGGCTTGCCGTCAATAGCGGGGGTGTGGAGGCTGATGAAATCGGCCCGGGCGAACAGCTCGTCCATCTCCACATACTGCATGCCCAGCTGTTCCTCAATGCCGGGGACGTGGAAAATATCAAAGGCAATGACAGTCATACCGATGGCCTTGGCCATGGCGCCCAGCTTCTGGCCAATGCGGCCAAAGCCGATAATGCCCAGGGTCTTGCCGGAAAGCTCAATGCCCTTGCCGTAGGCTTTCTTCTCCCACTTGTCTTCCCGCATGGAGTGACCGGCGATGGAAATATACCGGGAGCAGGAGAACATATGAGCCATAGCCAGCTCCGCCACAGACTCAGAGGACGCTTTGGGTGTGTTCTTCACGGTGATGCCGGCTTCCTCGGCATACTTGACATCAATGTTGTCCACGCCGACGCCGCCGCGGATGATAAGCTTCAGCCTTCCGCCCTTGGCTTCATCGATGTGGTTGGCGCGGACCTTGGTCTTGGAGCGGACCACAACCACGTCAAACTCCTTCAGCGCTGCGCCCAGCTGATCCGGCTCATAGAACTGCTCCACAACCTCATGGCCATCGGCCCGCAGTGCTTCGATGGCGGACTTGTCCATACCATCGGTAACTAGAATGCGCATATGAAATCTCTCCTTTTACATTATTCCCTTTATTTGCTGTGTTCCGCCTCAAACTTTTTCAGGCATTCCACCAGGGCTTCCACGCCTTCCTTGGGCATGGCGTTATAGGTGGAGGCACGCAGACCGCCAACGGACTTGTGGCCCTTCAGGTTCTCAAAACCGGCAGCCTTGGTATAGGCAACCACTTCGGCATCCAGATCCTTGTCGCCGGTGACGAAGGGAATATTCATCAGGCTGCGGTCCTGCGGCACCACCGTGCCGTGGAACAGCTTGGAGCTGTCCAGGAAGTCATACATGACCTTGGCCTTGTCCTGGTTGATCTTTTCCATTTCCGCCAGGCCGCCGATGGACTTGAGGTACTTGAAAACCTTGCCGCAGACATAGATGGCCCAGCAGTTGGGAGTGTTGTACATGGAACCGGCGTCGGCATGGGTCTTGTAGTTCAGGTAGATGGGGGTGTTCTCGGGCATATCGTCGCGAATCAGGTCCTCTCGGATGATGACCACGACCATACCGGCGGGGCCGACGTTCTTCTGGACACCGGCGTAGATCAGGCCGTAGTCGGAAACGTTGCAGGGGCGGGACAGGAACATGGAGCTCTGGTCGGACACCAGAACGTGGCCCTTGGTGTTGGGCAGCTTGCTCCAGGTCAGGCCGTGGATGGTCTCGTTCTCGCAGATGTAGACATAGTCGGTGTTGTCAGGAATGTCCAGATCGGAGCAATCGGGGATGTATGTGTAGTTCTTATCCTTGCCGGAAGCCACAACCTTGACCTCACCTACCCGCTTGGCTTCTGCAATGGCCTTCTTTGACCATGCGCCGGTCTCCACATAGCAGGCTACGCCGTTCCGCATCAGATTCATGGGAATCATGGAGAACTGCAGCGTCGCGCCGCCCTGGATGAACAGGACCTTGTAGTTATCGGGAATCCCCATCAGGTCCCGCAGATCCTGCTCCGCCTCGTCCACAATCTGCTGGAAAACCTTGGAGCGGTGGGACATCTCCATGACACACATACCGGAGCCGCGATAGTTCATCATCTCATCGCGGATTTCCTCCAGTACCGGCTCGGGCATCGTGGCCGGACCTGCAGAGAAATTATAAGTGCGTCCATACTTCATTGTTGTTTGTACCTCCTGTCAGGTCGTAATAAATAATAGAACAATCGTCTGAAAGTCAGAACTTCAGCTATTATTAGTATACGCTAAAACGCCAAAAATAGCAACCGGATTCAGAGATATTTTTACAAATTCAACAAATCTGCCAAATGCGCCGTATGATGGGCGATACAGCAGGCAGTGTCTCGTTTTTTGTTACCGCACACGCATTCGGCGGCGGAACACCCAGACGGCTGCCGCCGTCAGCACCACGGCATACCCCAGGCACCACCAGAGATAGGGCGTCAGGTTTCCGTACCGGCCCAGCAGCGCCGCACGGCCCAACTCCACCCCGTTGGCAAAGGGCAGAAAAAAGGCGAACCGTTCAAACCAGCCGCCCACCAGGGACAAGCTGAACCAGGCGCCGCTGAGCCAGGCCGTCAGGTTGGTCAGCAGCGCCCCGCAGAGACCGCCTACCTGCTTGTCGTCCAGGATGCTGCCCAGCAGCAGGCCCAAGGAGATAAACATCACCGCCGTCAGCAGGGACAAGGCCCCCGCCGACGCCACATGGCCCGTCAGCGTCAAGCCCAGCGCCGCTGCCACCAAATAGGTCAGCAGACACTGCACCGCCGCCATGGGGATCATGGGCAGCAGATATCCCAAGATAAAATCCAGCGCCGTCATAGGAGAGGAAAAGAGGCGCATCAAAAAAGACGTACTCCGGTCCTTTGAAACCAGCAGCGCCGCAAACAGAGCCAAAAAGGAATAGCCAAAGACCACCACGCCCGGAGTCAGCGACGTCAGATCGAACAGGGACACGGGAATATTGCGCTGAATCAGCGTCAGCAGCAGAAGCAGGATCACCGGGAAGCCCAGGCCAAAGCCCAGAGTCAGCGGGTCCCGCAGAATCTCCCGGGTATTGCGCCGGGCAAACACAATCCACCTCACAGGGCGCTTCCTCCTTCCGCCAAGGTGACAAAGGCGTCCTCCAGGCTACCCGCGCCGGTCCGGGCCAGCAGTTCCGAGACCGTTCCCACGGCCCGCAGACGTCCGCCGGCCATGACGCCGATGCGGTCCGACAGGGCCTCCGCCTCCTCCAGATAGTGGGTCGTGAGAATCACCGTCACCTGCCCCTTTAAGGACTCCATAATCCGCCACAACTCCCGCCGGGCCAGCACGTCCAGGCCCAGGGTCGGCTCATCCAAAAGCAGGATCTTGGGCCGGGAAATCAGCGCCAGCGCAATGGACAGCCGCCGCTGCCAACCGCCGGACAGGGTTTTCGCCCGCTGCTTCTCCACCGGGGCAAGGCCCAGCATCTCCATCATTTCAGATGCCCGCGCCCCGGCCTCGGCCTTGGGCAGGCCGTGGATGCCCGCCATAAACTCCAAATTCTCCCTTACTGTCAGGTTGGGCGCAATGGCCGTCTCTTGGGGTGACACAGCAAGAAACCGCTTGACCTGGTCCGACTGTGTGCGGATGCTGCAGCCCAGCAGCTGGACGTCTCCCGCCGTGGGCCGGATCAGGCAGGAGAGCATTTTGATGATGGTGGTCTTCCCCGCTCCGTTGACGCCCAGCAGCGCGAAGAACTCCCCCGCTCCAATGGTCAGGTCCAGGCCCTCCACCGCCGTCAGGGTGCCATAGCACTTGCGCAGGCCCTGGATGACAATGGCGTTCACGGTTTCTCCTCCTCATCCATCTGGATCCGGAAGACGTCCCGGGCAAAGGCCCGCAGGCCGGCGTTTTCCACCAGCGCAATCCCCTGTTTTTTGTCGGCCATCAGCAGCAGCGTGTCGCCGGGCTGGATATTGAACATCTCCCGGGCCGCCTTGGGAATGACAATCTGTCCCTTCTCCCCCACCTTGACCGTGGCCATAAATTTATCCTTCGGAAATTGCAGCGCCATACAGCTTCCTCCTTGTTCTATTTTTCTTACTTAGTATAACTTTTCCAACTTATGGTGTCAAGTGCTTCTTCCATCTGTTCATATTTTATTCACAAATGGTGCAGCGCAGTCGGATATAATAAAGAACAAAAGCGGGGGCTTCGCTGCTTCCCTCTTACCGATTTTGCTTTCCCGGGAGGTCCAAATGATTCGACCTATCGCCGCCGCTGACGAGGCGGTCTATTGTCAGCTGGCCCATGAATTCTACCAATCCGACGCCGTAGCGCATCCCATCCCGGATTCGTATATCCGGCAAACCTTCCGGACCATTCTCTCCGGCAGCCCCTATGCCGCCGCCTATTTGATGGAGGACGGCGGCCAAACCGCAGGCTACGCGCTGCTGGCCTTCACCTGGTCCCAGGAGGGCGGCGGTCCGGCGGTCTGGATTGAGGAGATCTATATTCTGCCCGCCTTCCGGGGCCGTGGGCTGGGACAGGCTTTTTTCGAAGCCCTGCGGCGTCTTTACCCCGAAGCTGCCCGCTTCCGCCTGGAGGTGGAGGCAGATAATCTGCGGGCCAAGGCGCTCTACCGGCGCATGGGCTTTGACAGCCTGGAATACCAGCAAATGGTTCTGGACTCCCGGAATGGCTAAAGCCGCCTATGCGCAAATAAGTGAACTTTTACAATCAAAAAGCAAGAAGAATTGTTCAAAACTCCCTTTGAAATGAATTTTAAAATATGTTATATTATGGCTATCGAAGGCGTTTGCCCAAACCGCCAAGGGGAGGTGAGGGAATGAAACGGGTAAAAGCTGCTTGCATCTGCCAGACGCTCCATTTCATGCTCAAGGAGGACCTTGACCCCAGTATCGCAGCCAAACAGGTCCAGAGCGAGTTTGAACAGTACAAGATAAATCTTGATCGCAATCGTACTCTGTACAAAATCGTGGACGAAGCCGTCCAGCCGGATGGTTCCATCCTCGTCAAGGTCATCAAACAGTATAACGCAAGCCCTGTGGGCAATTATCTCGACTGATATCCGATCTTACTAAAAAGCGTGAGACCAAAGTCCAGACTCTGTTTCTTTGGTCCCGCGCTCTTTTTATGTTTAGGAGGTACAAACCATGAATGAAAAATCCAACCTTTTTCTCGAAACACAGCCCATTGGGAGACTGATGAGCAAGTATGCCGTTCCCTGCATCATTTCCCTGCTGGTGGCGTCGCTGTACAACATTGTGGACCAGATTTTTATTGCCAACGCCAGCTATCTCGGCTCCTATGGCAATGCCGCCAACACAGTGGTCTTCCCTCTGACCGTAGTGGCCCTGGCCATTGCGGTCATGATCGGCGATGGCTGCTGCGCCTTTGTCAGCATCAGCCTTGGCGCCGGGAAGAAAGAAGAAGCGCACCACAGCGTCGGCACCGCCGTTGTCCTGTGCATCATCTGCAGTCTGATCCTGACCGCCATCTATCTGATCTTCCAGGACTCCATTCTGACGATGTTCGGCGGCCGCATCAATGAAGAGACTTTCCAGCACTCCCGGGAGTATTTCTTCTGGATCTCCGTCGGTCTTCCCTTCTATATGTTTGGGCAGGCCATGAACCCCATTATCCGTTCGGACGGCAGCCCCAGATTTGCCATGATCGCCACTCTGGGCGGTGCCGTGGTCAACATCATCTTGGACCCTGTGTTCATCTTTATCTTCCGGTGGGGCATGATGGGCGCAGCTGTGGCCACCGTACTGGGCCAGATTTTGACAGCCGTGCTGTCCATCTGGTATCTGTGCCACATGAAAGCCATGAAACTCAAGCGCGCCAGCTTCCGGCCCTCCGGCCGTCTGGCCGGGAAGTTCCTGCCGCTGGGCATTTGTAGCTTCCTGTCCCAGATTTCCGTGGTCGCCGCCATGGCTGCCAGTAACAATATGATTCAAAAATACGGTGCACTGGACCCCATTTTCAGCCAGGCTGAATTTGCCCAGATTCCCATGGCGGTGGTCGGCATTGTCATGAAATTCTTCCAGATCGTCATCTCCATTGCCGTTGGCATGGCCGCCGGCTGCATTCCCATTGTGGGCTATAACATCGGCGCAGACCGCAAGGACCGGGCAAAGGGTCTGCTGACCCGCTTGGTCATTGCCGAAGCCGCTGTGGGCTTGCTGGCCCTGCCGATTGTGGAGCTGCTGCCCCGGCAGCTGATCGCCATTTTCGGCGCGTCCAACGAAAGCGTCTACTATACCGACTTCGCCATCAAATCCTTCCGCATTTATCTGTGCCTGATGCCGTTGGCCACAGTCAACAAGGCCGCTTTCATCTATCTGCAATCCCTGGGCAAGGCGCTGACCTCCACTATGCTCTCCTTAATCCGTGAGGTGGTTTTCGGCGTTGGCTTCGCTCTGCTGCTGCCGGTCTTCCTCGGCCTGGACGGTGTGCTGTACTCCATGCCCATATCCGATCTGCTGACCTTCGTCATCTCCGTCATCGTGCTGATTCGGACCTATCGGTTCCTGAGCAAGCCGGATGCGCCCAAGCTGGCGTGACGCCGGGCAAATTTTGCACAGCAAACCGGCACTGCCCTTGCGCACGCTCTGATGAGCCGCAAGGGCAGCGCATAATTTTCCCCTTGACAAACTGACTTCCAAATATTTATCGTATTCAACGATCCCCCACAGCGCGAGATTCCAGTCCCGGCGTCTGTGGGGATTTTGATCAATATATAGCGTGGGCGACTCGACCATGCGCAAACCGCATTCCCCGCCGCTGTCGGAGACGGCCTCCCGGGCGCACCGGTTGATTGGGAGGGTGTTATAGCCTTTTGATTCTTGTTTAAAGCGACGGTCCCATGGCCTGTGAGACCCGCCGTGATTGCGTTCTATGTACGGCGTCCGGGCGGACGCCGTCATGTTTTAATCGCAATCGCAGTTCTGGTCACAGCCGCAGCCGCAGTCGCAGCTGCTGCAATTGCAGCTGCCGGTGCTGGTGCCAGCCACATTGCTGCAGCAGCGGTTGCAGCAGGAATTCAGTACAAAATCAGGGAACGTAATGCCGGCTACAAGGCCGTTGTTGCAGGAATTGCAAGAACTGCAGGAGTTACAGGAATTACAGGCCATGGGATCTCCTCCATAAGATAGGAATGTCGCGGAGGCGATTGCCTCCACGACATCTTATGCTCCAACCGTATTTTGAGTTACAGCCAGCCGTCAAAAATGATGGTATCTTCCAGATTCACCATGCCGGGCTGGTTTAGCTTTCCGTCCGGATGCAGAAGCACATCGGCCTGATCCGTCACAGAGCCTTTTACCGGCGGCACCGGTCTGTCTCGCAGCTCGTGGGCCACATAGTCATCCTTTTTCTTCATTGCAATCACCTCGGGGCTATTGTTTGACGTTCATCGGAAATTATGCGAAAAAAAGGCGAAATCAGGGCCTATACACCGGCGGCTGAATTTGATATAATAAACTATCATCCAAAAAGGAGGCCGCCCCATGCCCCATCCTCTTCATGATGTGGAGAGCGTCATTCACGAGGTCTGCGAAGGCCTCTCGGAGCAGGAACCGCTTTCCCGCAGCCGTCACAAACGTCTGGAGCATTGGATTCTGCTGGCGCGGAACGCTGCCGTGGCCGCGGCCATGGTGCTGTTTCTGCTGTCTCTGCTCCCCTCGCCTGGCTACAGCCTTCTGAAGGCCATCGCCTATTTTCTGGGTGCCGCCGCCTACTTGGGAGAAATTTTGATTTTGACCGACTGCTTCCATACCAAAGTCCCCCATCGGGAAATGTTTATGGCCTACTGCTTCGGTCCCATGTACATTCTGTTGGGAATCAGCTATCTGGTGGAACATCTATAAAAGGAGGAAGAATTCCGATGAAAAAACGTTTGACATCCATTTTGCTGCTGTTCGCACTGGTTGTGACACTGCTGCCGGTAACAGCTTCCGCCGCCGAGTCTCGGGTCCCCATTTACCTTGGCAACGCCGAGGTGGATTATATGGCGGAGGAGATTTTAAAGGAAATCCCTACCGCAGGCAAGACTGCTATGGAGCAGATTCGCGCTGTCTACGACTGGATTATCCAGAATTGCAGCCGCTACACCTGGGACGGCGTCTCCTACTTTGATGAAACAGAGGTTGCCGATCAGGGAGACGGCGCGTTCGGGCAGGCTATGGCCGCTGCCCAGGAAACAGGCAAGCTTGTTCTGCGCCGGGAGCTGGAAGCGGAAGCCGGTTACAGCTCCGGCGAAGGAACGTCTCTGTCCTATGACTCCAACGAATACATTGCCCTCTTCGCCTATGAAATGATGATGACCCGCACAGGCGACTGCGCCCATTATTCCGCTCTGCTGGCAGTGCTGCTGGGGCATTTGGGCTTTGACTGCCGCCTGATTCCCGGTGAATTTGTCAATACCAACGGTTCTACCGTGGAGCACAAGTGGAACTATGTGCTGGTGGATGGACAATACTACTGGCTGGACGTGCGCATGGACCACGCCTCCGCCGCAGGCGGGGAAATCGGCTACTACTATTTTATGGAGTCCGATACCGAAAAATGGGCCGAACAGCACAGCTGGGATCACACCTTCTCCGACTGGCTCAGCTCCAACGCCGCCACTGTGACCCAGCTCTACACCCAGGACGTGCTGGACGCCGTCGGTCCCTGGGGCCGCTGCTCTGACTGGGCCAGAGACTATATGGAGCAGGCGGGCGCAAAGGGACTGATCCCCGACCGCCTGTCCGGGCAGGATCTGACGCAAGAAATCACGCGGGCTGAATTTGCCTCCGTGGCCGTGAAGCTGTATGAGGCGCTCAATCCAAACGTCAGCGTCTCCACCAGCACGAATCCCTTTACCGATACCACAGACTCGGACGTCCTGCGGGCCTATGCCCTGGGCATCGTCAACGGCGTCAGCGAGGATCGGTTCGCCCCGGATCAGACCCTGACCCGGGAGCAGGCCGTGACCATGCTGGGCCGGGTCTATGAGCTGACGGAGACCAGCGCTGTCAGCGGCGGCGCTACCCTGGAGCAGAGCGACCAGCTCTTTGCGGATGACGGTTCTATCTCCGACTATGCCAGGAATTATGTCTACTTCTTTGTTGGCCAGGGTATCGTGGACGGCGTCGGCCACGGCCAATTCTCGCCCCTTGGAACCATGACCCGGGAGCAGGCCGTCAAGGTTGCCGTGGAAACGGCGGACAAGCTCGGTTAACGCTATTGATTGAAATCGCAATCAGCGGCTCCGCCTGCGGCAGCCTGAAAGCGGCCCGGGGTACACTTCGTTTTGTCCGGAAATAGTAAAGCCCGCGCCGATTTGGCGCGGGCTTTACACAGCACGGCGGGGGATACCGTTCTGTCCGGGCATGAACGGGGGAAGAACATGCTCTTGGGTTCAAAAAACTGCTGCCAGTCCGGCAGCAGTTCCTCAGCAAAGAAAATCCGAATCGGAATACGATTCGGAACCTGACTTGCGATTTCCGGTTCCGGCAGAAATATGCGGCTGACCAAGCGTATCTGACTTATTCCGCTGAGGGGGCGGACTTCACAGTGACCGACTCGCGGGGCCTTGCACCCCATTCCGCTTTTGAGATCAGCAACCTTATTCAGTTCATTTTGAATATACCACATTTCTTTTCTTTTGTAAATGGATTTTTTCAAAATTTCCTGTCCGATTTCTGCCGCCCTCCCATAGATATGCGGCTTAGAGATGCGCACCGCAAAAAATCGCAGCGGCACAGCCGCTGCGATTTTTTTTCATGTTGTTATTGGACAATACAGACATTGATCGCTCTCATTTTGCTGCTGTCCTTCGGATCGGGCTCAACATCATAGGTAACTTTCTGGCCCTCCTCCAGCTTCTTGAAGCCGTCGATCTGGATGGCGGAGAAGTGGACAAACACATCGCCGCTGCCATTGTCGTTGGAAATAAAGCCATAGCCTTTTTCGGAATTGAACCATTTGACTGTACCGTTGTTCATGACCGGGTACCTCCTTGCTGCGAAATTTTGTACCCATGAAAACGAAATCCCTCACATAGGCCGTGCAAAAAATCCGACATTGCACCAGCTCGTGAGGGTTGAACAATTATCGTGAATACTTCTTAAATATTGCACAAAAAGGGCCAAATGTCAAGTACTTTTTGTTGGAAATAACTACCTCGTTCCCGCTCGAATCCTTGCAAATTCCAAATGAAGTGCGATATAATAAAAATAAAACTGTGAAACGAGGAAGCAAGCATGGATTTTCGAATCTTGGCGGTAGGCGATGTGGTAGGCGACCCGGGCCTGAACTGTCTGAAAAAGCGACTCCACTCCCTGCGGCGGACCTACGCGGTGGATTTCTGTGTCGTCAATGGGGAAAACGCCTCCATGACAGGCATGACGCCCGCCCAGGGAGAGGCGATTTTAAACGCCGGAGCCGATGTGATTACCCTGGGAAACCACACCTGGAACCGGCGGGAAATCTGCGGCTATCTGGATGATACAGACCGCGTCCTGCGGCCTGCCAACTTTGCGCCCCAGCTGCCGGGGTCCGGCGTGGGCGTCTACGCCACAGACCTTGGCAGCGTGGCGGTGGTCAATCTGATTGGCCGCTGCGGCATGGATTTTGGCCCGGACAATCCCTTTACCAAAATAGACGGGATTTTAAAAAGCCTGGGCAGTATGCCGGTTCTGGTGGATTTCCACGCCGAGGCCACCTCGGAAAAGCTGGCCATGGGCTTTTATCTGGATGGCAAGATCTCGGCCCTGTGGGGAACCCACACCCATGTTCCCACTGCGGATCTGCGCATTCTGCCGAAGGGAACCGGCTATATTACAGATCTTGGCATGACCGGCCCTCGGGATTCCGCGCTGGGCGTCCGCCCAGAGCAGTCCATCGCTCTGTTCCGGGGCGAGCTGACCAGCCGCTTTGAGGCGGCGCCCGGCCCCTGCTGGCTCTGCGGCGCGGTGTTTACCCTGAACTTTGAGACCGGCCGGTGCGTTGCCGTGGAGCAGATACAGCTCCATGACGAGGACGGGAGGTAGACCACGCGTGCCCGCCGGACCATTCTCAACGCCATCCGCGCCCGGGGTAGCACCGCCGCCTCGAACGCCATGTATCTGGCCACCTGTGTGCCAACCAGATATCCCGAAGCAGGGGTTCCGAGACGCCTTGATCCAAACGGCGGGCTGCCTTTCACCGTAAGGTGAATTGCCCCGCCTCCGTTCCCTGTAGACAGAATCGCGGCGTTCTGAACCTTTTTCAGCCTTTGATTCACATAGTCAGCGGCCAACGCCGGCTGCTTCCCACGCCACCCGGCTGTGCAGCGCGGCGGCAACAGGGAGGGCGCCTTCATCGGGGCAGAAGCGGTCGGAGTGCAGCGGTGCGGGGCTGTTGACGCCGATATGATAGAAGCAGCCGGGCGCCTTTTGCAGATAATAGCCAAAATCCTCTGTGGTCATAACCGGCCGGTCCAGGACAGTCACGCGTTCGGGTCCCAACAGGGCCTCCGCAGTCCGCTGAACCAGGGCGGTTGCATCCGGGTCATTGACCACGCCGGGATAGCCCCAGGTGAAGTCCACCTGCGCCTCCACATCCATGGCGGCGGCAATTCCCGCCACCAGGTCTGTCATGGCCCTGGTCAGCTTTTCCCGGTTTTCCTCGCCAAAGGTCCGCAAAATACCCTTCAGCACCGCTTCCCCGGCCAGGATGTTGCACTGGCTTCCAGCCTGGAAGGTGCCGACGGTGATCACCGCCGGGCTTGTAGGCGTCATGCGGCGGGAAACCAGGGTCTGCATCGCCGTGACAATCTGTGCGCCGGCCACAATGGCGTCCGCACCGTTCTGCGGCTCTGCGCCATGGGCAGAACGGCCACGGATGGTAATGGTAAAGGGATTGGATGCCGCATAGCTGTCTCCATAGCGAATTCCCACCTGCCCCGCAGGCAGCTCCGGCCGTACATGGGCGCCGAAGACCATGGACACGCCTTCCATGCATCCGGCCTCAATCATCCGCTGTGCGCCGCCGTCCAGCTCTTCATCGGGTTGGAAGAAAAAACGCACCGTGCCGCGCAGCGCCTCCCGATGGCTCGACAGCAGCCGGGCAGCCCCCAGCAGCGCCGCCATATGCAGATCATGCCCGCAGGCATGCATCATACCGGGGATTTCCGAGGCAAAGGGCAGACCTGTTTTTTCCTGAATCGGCAGCGCATCCATATCGGCCCGCAGGGCCACAATGGGACCCGGCAGGCTCCCACGCAGCTCCGCCACCACAGCAGTATCCAGGAGCCGCTTCGGCTGTAAGCCGATTTCCTCCAGTGTACGGCAAAGATAGGCGGAGGTTTGAAATTCCCGGTTTCCATGCTCCGGGCGGCGGTGCAGCGCCCGCCGCAGCTGGAGCAGCCACGGCGTCAGCGCCCGTGCCTCTTGTAGAAAGTCCATAAAAACCTCCAAATGCCGGCGAACCCGGACACATCCGTTCTCAATTCTTAATCTCCAATCCGTCCAAAAACCGCTCCATCCGGTCCAAGCCCTCGGCCAGAAGCGCATCGGCGCAGCAGTAGCTGATGCGGACATGCCCCTCTCCGCCAAAGCAGGACCCAGGCGTCACAGCCACACCGGCTTCGCGGATCATGCGGGTGCAGAATTCTGCGGAGGTCAGACCATATTTGGCAATAGAAGGAAAAATATAAAACGCGCCCTCCGGCTTTATAACATCCAGCCCCATCCGCTCCAGACGGGAAAGGGCATAGTCCCGGCGGCGGCGATAGGTCTCCACCATCGGGCTGGGGTCCTGCTCCAAAGCCACCCGGCAGGCGTCCTGCAGGAAGGACACAGTAGACACCACATCATACTGGTGCAGCTTCTCCAGCTGGGATTTCACCGGCCGGTCCGCCAGCAGATAGCCCATCCGCCAGCCGGTCATGGCGTAGGGCTTGGAATAGCTCTGAACCACAATCACCCGATCCTTTAACTCGGGATACCGTGTGGAGAACTGGGGGCAGTCCGTCTCATAGACCAGCTGCCGGTAGACCTCATCGCAGATGACAAACAGATCCCGCTCCCGGGCGAACTTGGCCACAGCGGCCAGACTTTCCTCGTTGAAGATACAGCCTGTGGGATTGTTGGGCGAGTTCAGAAGGATGGCCTTGGTTTTCTCCGTTACCAGCGGGGCCAGCATTGGCTCCGTGATCTGAAATCCTGCCGCGCAGGTGTCCAGCGGCACAAAGCGGCCGCCGCACAGCCCGATGATGCACGAATACAGCACAAAGGCCGGGGTGGGTACCAGCACCTCATCTCCCGGCTCCAGAATGCCGCACAGCGCCGTGAACAGCCCCTCCGTTGCGCCCACCGTGACAATGACCTCGTCTTCCGCGTAATGCAGATTATGGACCCGCGTCTCAAAGGCGGCGATCTCCCGGCACAGGGCCGGATCGCCATTGTTTGGAATATAATGCGTCTGCCCCGCGTCCAGGCCGGTCTTCGCCGCCTGACAGACCGCCTCCGGCGTGGGGAAGTCCGGCTCCCCCAGCGTCAGGCTGATGCACCCCGGCATGGCTGCCGCCAGCTTGGAAAACTCCCGAATGGCGCTGCGGGGAGACGCAATGAGATTGGGATTTAAGCGGTGTTCCATCGTACCTCCAAAGCCTCTTACAGCTGCCGCAGCGCGTCCAGCAGCTCGGTTTTGCCGCTGGTACCCGCATCCTTGATTTTGATGATTCTCGCCGGAATGCCGGCCACAACCGTGTTGTCCGGTACATCGCCAATCACCACGGCCCCGGCGGCAATCACGGCGTTTTTGCCTACATGGACGCCCTCGATGACCACGGCGTTTGCACCGATAAAGGCATGGTCCTCCACCACAACCGGCGTGGCGCTGGCAGGCTCCACTACACCGGCCAGAACGGCGCCCGCGCCAATATGGCAGTGTGCGCCAACCGTGGCCCGGCCTCCCAGAATGGCGCCCATGTCAATCATGGTTCCTTCTCCGACCACCGCGCCGATGTTCAAAATAGCGCCCATCATAATAACGGCATTTTTGCCGATTGTCACCTGCTCCCGGATCACCGCACCCGGCTCAATACGAGCCTGGAGATTTTTGAGGTCCAGCAGCGGAATGGCGCTGTTGCAGCGGTCATTTTCCACCACCAGGTCCTCGATCTTGTCCCGGTTGGCCTCCAGAATTGGTCCAAGCTCCTTCCAGTCGCCGAAAATGATCTTATCCCCTGCGCCAAAGACCTGGGCCGTTCCAAAATCAATGGGCGTCTTTTCCTTCAGATAGACCTTGACCGGCGTTTTCTTCTCCGCTGTAGCGATATACTGAATAATTTCCTGCGTGTCCATGGCGTTATCCCTCTGATTTCAGCATCGTTTCCATATTGTAAAGTCCGGCGGTCTGGTTCACCAGATACGCGGCAGCTGCCATGGCGCCCTCGGCAAAGAGCATCCGGTCATGTGCCTCGTGTTTCAGGGTGATAGTCTGGGTTCCGGTGTTCACCAGCACCTCATGGATACCCGTCACATTCCCCATGCGCAAGGAGTGAATACCGATTTCCTCCGGGGTACGCTTTCCGTTCTCCGGTCGGCCAATGTTGTAGGTAGTCTCGGGCCGGACCGATTTGATTCCGTCCGCCAGCATCAGCGCCGTCCCGCTGGGGACATCCAGCTTCTGGTTGTGGTGAACCTCCACAATCTCAATGTTGGCATCGGGGAACGCCTTGACCGTCTGCTTGGCCAGCTGAACCAGCAGGGCGATTCCCACAGACAGATTGCCCGACTGGAACACCGGGATTTCCCGCGCTGCTTGGGCAATGCGGGCCTTTTCTTCCGGGGTATGGCCCGTAGTGCCGATGACCACCGGCAGACGGCGGCTCTGGGCATAGTCCAGCAGACCGCCCACCGCCGTATGATAGGAAAAATCCACAAGCATGTCCGCCGGACCGGTATACTCGGCCAGGCTGTGATATTCCCGCCGCTCCGGGCGGGTTTCCTGCTCCGGGCTGACGGCGGCGGCCAGCGTATGCTCTGAGCTTTGGGCAATCAGCTTCAACAGGTTCTGCCCCATGCGGCCTGTGGCGCCGTGTACAATGATTTGCATGGCGGCCTCCCTACACATTCAGCCCATGGCGGCGCATACTGGCCAGCAGCGTCTGATAGTGACCGTCTTCGATGGGAGTCAGAGGCAGCCGCAGATAGTTCTTACAGAAGCCCATGGCCGCAACAGCGGCCTTGACGGGAATGGGATTGACCTCGCAGAACAGGGCGCGAATCAGGTCCAGCATCTCACACTGCATCCGGGCGGCACCGGCCACGTCTCCCGCAAAGAATTTGTCGCACAGCTCTACCGTCTGGCGGGGCAAGACATTGGACAGCACCGAGATCACACCCTTGCCGCCCATGGCCAGGATGGGAACAATCTCATCGTCATTGCCGGAATAGATGTCCAGCTTATCCCCTACCAGCGCCACAGTCTCCACAATGGCAGAGAGATTGCCGTTGGCCTCTTTAATGGCGGCAATGTTGGGATGGTCGGCCAGCCTGGCATAGGTGGCAGGCTCTATGCCGACACCGGTACGGGAAGGGACATTGTAGAGGATGATCGGCTTGGTGGCGGCGTCAGCAATGGTGTTGTACACGGCCACCAGCCCGTTTTGGGTTGCCTTGTTATAATAGGGTGTTACCACCAGGCAGGCGTCTACCCCGGCCTGACAGGCATACCGCGTCAGCTCCACGGCGCAGGCCGTGTCGTTGGTGCCGGTACCGGCAATGACCGGCACACGGCCTGCGGCACGCTCCACCACAAAGGAAATGGCAGCCTTATGCTCCTGGTTCGTCAAGGTTGCGCGCTCGCCGGTGGTACCGCTGACCACCAGGGCGTTGATTCCCTCGTCAATCTGCCAATCCACAAAGCGGCCAAATTGCTCATAATTGATTCCGTTTTCGTCCAGCGGCGTAATCAGAGCGGAGGCCGCGCCGCGAAAAATAGATTGCGTTCTCATGTGACATTCTCCTTTTTTTGTATAGAAATCCTACAAGAAAAGCAGCCGACGGCGACCGGCTGCTTGCATATTCAGAATCCGAATCCACATCTATTTTCACAGAGATCATACCACTCTTCTTTGGGTTTGTCAATTGGTTTTGCATCATAATTCCCGCCGTGATATTTCGTTCCGGGGGCTGCCGTGATATTTCGTTCCGGGGCTTGACATTCCGCCGGCTTTTCGATACAATTAATGAGAATTTCATAACCGACAGTTCGAAACCATCCTGTCGTTAAACAAAACTAGGGACGCCCATGGGGAGACCTGTGGGACAGGATGGGTGCGTCTGCATCCATCTTTTTTTGTTCCCTCGGAAAAGAGGAATCTGTATGAAAACAAAATTCACCGTCCGTCAAATCTGCGTCTGCGCGATCATTGCCGCGATCTATGTGGTAGTTACGCTGCTGACCTCGTCCTTCGCCTATGGCTTGGCGCAGTTCCGCCTGTCCGACGCCCTGGTAGTCCTGTGCTGGTTTGAACCGGTGCTGGGCGTGGGCCTGACGCTTGGCTGCTTCCTGGCGAATATTTTCTCCACGGTCTCGGCCTTGGACATGGTCATCGGCACCTTGGCCACGGCGCTGGCCTGCCTGTGGACCATCCAGCTCAAGGGAGAAAAGGCATGGCTGATTCCCCTGCCCAACGTGCTGGTCAACGCCCTGCTGGTGGGCGGTATGCTGGCCTGGGTCCTGTTCCCGGACAACCTGCTGATGGGCTTTGTTCTGGCCTTTGCCCAAGTGGGCTTCGGCGAGCTGGTTGTCATGTACATCCTGGGTCTGCCCCTGTTTCTGTACGTCAAAAAGACGGGCTTTATGGACAAGCTGCTTCGGCGCTGACAGCAAAAACCGCCCTTCCGGGAGATATTTCCATCTCACCCGAAGGGCGGTTTTGCAATCCGCAAGGGAACCCATGAAATTCAGGTCCGCACAGCAAAGCGGGATTTGTCAATTCCCGCCGCCGCTGACTGCAGCGTCCAGAACATCGCCGAGGGATTCGTGAAAGACCAGATCGGCTTCCTTGTCATAGGGGGTCTCGTCCCGATTAATCAGGACCAGCTTATGTCCCCGGTAGTAGCGAATCAGGCCCGCCGCCGGGTAGACGGTCAGGCTGGTACCGCCGACAATCAGAAGGTCGGCATTGGCAATGGATCTCACCGCGCCCATGATGCATTTGTCATCCAAAGACTCCTCATAGAGTACCACATCCGGCTTGATGACGCCGCCGCAGCTGCATTTTGGAACGCCGGTGGACTGCTGGATGAAAACAGGACCGTAGAATTTCCCGCATGCTTGGCAGTAATTCCGGTGGATAGAACCATGCAGCTCATAGATTTGCTTGCTGCCGGCCCGTTGGTGGAGACCGTCGATATTCTGCGTCACCACGGCCTTGAGCTTGCCCTGCTCCTCCAGTCTGGCCAGCGCCAGGTGGGCGCGGTTTGGCTCCACATCCAGAATCAGCATCTTTTCCCGGTAAAAATCATAAAATTCCACCGGATGGCTGCAAAAAAAGCTGTGGCTCAAAATGGTCTCCGGCGGATACGCAAACTTCTGATGATACAGGCCGTCCACGCTCCGAAAGTCCGGAATGCCGCTCTCCGTAGACACGCCCGCGCCGCCGAAGAACACGATGTTATTGCTTTCCCGAATCCAGTTTTTCAGGGTCGAAATCTTGTCCATACTCTTCCTCCATTTCCCGCAATAGCTTTTTATCCTGCTTGGTTTCAAAGCGCAGCTGCCGGTACATGTCCGGTCTGCGCCGGTAGGTCCGCAAAAGGGACTGCTTCCGCCGCCACCGGTCCACGGCGGCGTGGTCGCCGGAGAGCAGAATCTTCGGCACCGCCAGACCGCGCCAGACCTCCGGTCTGGAATACTGGGGGTATTCCAGGGTTCCGGCCCAGTGGCTCTCATCGGTGAAGCACGTCTCGTCGCCCAGAACACCCGGCACCAGGCGGCACACGGCATCGGCCACGGCCATGGCGGGAATCTCGCCGCCGGTCAGCACGAAATCGCCGATGGAGATTTCCTCATCCACGCACTCGTCAATAAACCGTTGGTCAATGCCCTCATAGTGGCCGCAGACCAGAACCAAGGTCTGGTTCAGGTCCCGGAGACGTCGGGCGTCCGCCTGGGTAAAGGTCTTGCCGCAGGGGGACAGATAGACGGTGTGAACCGGCCCGCCGGCCGCATCGCAGACGGCCTGCCAGCAGTTGCAGAGGGGGTCGGCCTGGAGAATGGCCCCGTGTCCGCCTCCATAGGGATAGTCGTCCACCTGGTTCTGCTTGTTGGTGGTGTAATCCCGAATCTGCCAGGTTTCAATTTCAATCAGGCCCTTCGCCTGGGCGCGGCCCAGAATGCTCTCGTGCATCACGGCCCCCACGGTATCGGGGAACAGCGTCATGATATCAATCCGCATCGCTCTGCATCCCTTCGATGAGCCGGACCCGGATAATGCCCGCATCCGTGTCGATTTCCTTCACAAATTCCCGAACAGCGGGAATCAGATATTCCTTCTCACCCTTTACCACATACACGTCGTTTCCCGGCATCGTCATGACGTCGGCGACGGTCCCGATCTCCCGGTCCCCGGCCAGGACCTTCAGCCCGATCAGGTCGGCGATGAAGACCGTGCCGTCCTCCAGCTCCACATCCTCCCTGGCAATGGAGATTTCTTTTTGCCGCAGCTTGGCGGCATCGTCAATGGAATCCACTCCCTCCAGCTTTGCCAGAACCATTGATTTTTGCAGGACGGCGCGCTGGATGGCGTATTCTTTTCCATCGATGAAAAACCGGTTAAATTCCAGCAAAAATGCCGGATAATCCGCCCAAGGCATAATTTTTACGTCTCCGCGAAGGCCGTGGGTATTGACAATCTGCCCGGCGGGAATCAGATCAGATTTCATAAAGGACCCCTCCTGTGGGTTTTTATCCATATTGTATCACACCAGCGGCGCAAACGGCAGCCGCCCGGCGAAATGCACAAAAATATTAGGAATTCAATCCAGCCCTTGTGACGCCATAAACAAAATTTATGGGAAAATCGGGGCTTTTCTAAAACAGTTTTGCAATGGAATTGAGCAGGTCGGCGGCCAGATCCGTCATCGGCAGACGCCGGAGCTTGACCCAGCCGAACTGGGCGGTGACGTCACAGTTGGTCAGATGGATGATGCGGATGTCGGACCACAGGCTGTGATCCTGGAAGAAAGCCGGGGTATAAGCCACCAGGCCGATGGCCGGTGTGGTCTGAATGGTTTTATAGAACAGGCTGCTGCTGTTCACATGGATCTCCCCGAAGGCGTGGGCCGACAGGCCGATCACATAGGGGATGGAATGGTTGGGGTCCTCGGAAGCATTGCCGTGCTGCACGATGGTATGGGGATACAGAGCCTCCAGGGGCAGCTTGTCCGGCCCGTCATACAGGGGCGACTGCGGCCCGGCCAGGGCGCAGATGGGCACGTCCGACAGAAGATGATACTCGATGGCGGCGTTGGTCAGCTGACTCTGCACGTTTTTCAGAGAGGGGGAAAGGGTGCCGATGATGCCAAAATCCACTTGGCAGGTTTCCACCATATGGAGCAGACTGCCCAGAGAGGAATAGTTGAGAAAGGAGAAATCAATTGGACTGCCAATATAGCGCTTGATAATGTCGGAAAAAGCGAGGGTGGCACGGCCAAAGTCCAGGGTAGCAACCCGCAGGGAAAGGCGGGGCTGGCGGCTGGCGGACAGCGCAATGTCCTGAAGCTGGTCACAGTCCCGCTTAATCACGCGGAAGTGATCGATGAGCTGACGGCCCTGCGGGGTGGGAAGGACGCCGGTGGAAGTCCGGACAAACAGGGAAAAGCCCACCTCCTTTTCAATCTGCTTCACCACATGACTCAGATTGGGCTGGGAGACGAACAGATTGCGCGCCGCCTGGCTGAAGGAGCCGGTGTCCGCGATTTCCACGATATAAAGCAGCTGCTCTACTTTCATATCAAAATCAGCCCCCTTTTTGAAAAATTATTTATGGATTTTCATAAAAATTATATATTTGCCCGGGGAGATTGTCAAGTGATAGGATACCAATAGAGGCCTCTTTGACTCCGGCCGGCGGAGAGGCTGCCTGCAAAGAGAAAGAAATATTCAACAAAGGAGGACATAACAATGAGTCAATTGACGCTCTGCATTATCATTTTTGTTCTGTCCCTGGTGGCCTTTGCAGTTGGTACAAAATATGTATCGCTGACGGTGCTGTCCCTCATCAGTATGATGGTGATGGTTTTAACTGGCTGCCTGGACGCAAGCACGGCGCTGAGCTGCTTCTCGAACTCCAACGCAATCTTGATGGCATCCATTTTTATTGTATCCGCCGGATTAAACCGGACGCAGATGGTGAAGAAAATTTCCGCCTGGATCTGCAAAATCAGCAAGGGCTCTTTTACCAAGGTCTTGGCAGGTTATGTCCTGCTGACCTTTATCCTTTCCCAATTCATTCCCAGCGCGGTGGTCTGCTTCAGCATTGTATTCCCGCTGGCAATCAGCGTCTGCAAGGAGATGGACGTGAATCCCTCCAAGATGATGTTCTCCTTGGGCATGACGGCCATCGGCACGGTGATTACCCTGCCGCTGAGTTCCTCCATTCAAGAGATGGCGCGGATCGACGGGTTCCTGCAAGCCTATGAATACACCGCGTTCAACATGACTGTGACCGACATTACCTGGGCCAAGCTCCCCACGGCCATTGTCATTATGCTGCTGGCGATCTTCGTGATTCCCCGGTTTGCGCCCGATATCAAGGTCAATGAAACTGCGCTGAAGCGTGTCAGTGTGGAGAAGAAGGAAGAAAAGCCGCTGGACCCCGTTCGTGAAGTGATTGGCTATGCCACCTTTATTCTGGTACTGCTGGGCCTGCTGTTCTATAGCAAGCTGGGCTTGACCACCTGGGGTGTCACCGTCATCGGCGCATTGATTATTGTGGCGACGGGCGTTCTGAACAAAAAGGAAGCCATTGAATCCATGAACCTGAGCATGGTGCTGCTCTATGTGGGCGCACTGGGCATTGGCAGCGCCCTGTCCCAGACCGGTGCGGCGGACGTGATCGGCGATGCGCTGGCTGGTGTGGCCGCGACTATCAACAACCGTTATATCATCGGTCTGATCCTGTTTGTCATTCCCTTTGTGCTGACCCAGTTCATGCTGAACTCCGGCGTCTATTCCATCTTCGTGCCCCTCTATATCATGCTGTGCAAGTCCATGGGCGCGAACCCCATTGGCCCCATTATGCTGTGCATGATCGCCTGCATGACCGCGTTCTTCACGCCTTTGGCCACCCCTGCCGTTCCCATGATGATGGGCGCTGGCAACTACACCATGAAGGACCTGGTGAAAATGGGCTGGCTGCCCGCCGTGGTCATTACCATTGTGACGGTGGGCTGGGTCATGACCATTTATCCGCTGTTTTAATACATTCTAGTACCGAAGGAGGACCATGATGGATCAGGAAGTAAAACGAATTGTGGAACAGTATGCCAACGCCTGTATGTCCGAGGAGCTGGAGCTGCTGCGGACGCTGGGGAAGATTCCTGCGCCCTCCCATCAAGAGGATATGCGGGCAGCCTTCTGCCGGGACTGGTTTCTGGCCCAGGGGGCCAAGGATGTGACCATCGATCAGGCTAAAAACGTCATCTGCAAGCTGGGGCCGCAGGACGGGGATTTGGTGGTCTTTGAGGCCCACACGGACGTTGTCTTTCCGGACACGGAAGCCCTGCCTATGCACGAGGCGGACGGCAAGCTCCACGCGCCGGGCATTGGGGATGACACGGCCAATCTGACCAATTTGATGATGGCGGCCAAGTATCTGCTGCAAAACGGCCTGACGCCAAAATGCGGTCTGCTGCTGGTGGCCAACGCCTGCGAGGAAGGGCTGGGCAATCTGGACGGTACCAAGGAAATTTTCGCCGCCTACGGCACACGGATCAAGGCGTTCTATTCCTTCGACGGCTATATGCCCCAGTGCTGCTCCAGCGCGGTTGGCTCCTACCGGTACAAGATTACCTGCAAGACAGCCGGCGGCCACTCCTATGTCAACTTTGGCAGCCCCAACGCCATCGAGATTCTGTGCCGCCTGGTGGAGAAGCTGTACCAGATTCAAGCGCCGACGGAGGTTAAGACCACCTACAACGTGGGCCGAATCGAGGGCGGCACCACGGTCAACACGGTGGCGCAGGAGGCGTCCATGCTCTATGAGTTCCGTTCTACCTCCCAGAAATGCCTGGAGGAGATGGAGCGGCAGTTCAACGAGGCGGTTGACGCCTGCCGCGATCTGGGCGGCGCACTGATGGTGGAGCTGCTGGGGGTTCGGCCCGGCAACGGTCCGTTGGACCAGGAGGCGCTGGCGGCGTATACGGCCAGAACGGCGGAGGTCATTCGCACGTTCTATGACGGCGAGCTGGACTTTGCGCCCTATTCCACCGACGCCAACGTACCCCTGTCCCTGGGAATTCTGGCCAACACCGTGGGTACGGTTCGCGGTGCGGGGGCCCACACGCGGGAGGAATGGATCTGGCTGGACAGCCTCTATGCCGGTTTGAAGGTTGCACTGAGCCTGATGCTGGAGTATGTGGAGCGCGGCGCATAAAGATCGAACCAAAAAACAGCCCGGGCGGCGATGCCCGGGCTGTTTTTGGTGCATATGGACGTTGCAACTGGGGGCGAAATCGGATACAATAAAAGAAAAAAAACAGAGGATGGATATGGAGCAGAAGGTCAAGAAAATGGCGGAGGAATACGCCAAGGTATGCAGGGAAGAGGCGCTGGCGCTGCTGCGGACGCTGGGGAAAATTCCTGCGCCCTCCCATCAGGAGGATATGCGGGCGGCCTTTTGCCGGGACTGGTTTTTGGCCCAGGGAGCCAAGGATGTGACCATTGATCAGGCCAAAAACGTCATCTGTAAGCTGGGGCCGCAGGACGGCGATTTGATCGTATTTCAGGCCCACATGGACATTGTATTCCCGGACATGGAGCCACTGCCGATGCGGGAGGCGGATGGGAAGCTGTACGCGCCCGGCATTGGGGACGACACGGCCAATTTGGTCAATCTGATGCTGGAGGCGAAGTATTTGAGGGAACCTCTAAATAATCGGCTTCCTGTGGTAGATTTTACAGTTCAACCA